>JAVWUU010000051.1:0-17394 GCA_036666995.1 Thermomonas sp. | reverse complement strand
GCTGCTGCTGATCGCGGAGATGCGACGGACCACGATGTTCTCGCCGAGCTTGGCGATGGCGGAGGCGCGGGCTTCCTCGACGGTCTCGCCGGACGCCAGCTTGGCCGACTTCAGCGCTTCAACGTCGGTGGCGCCGGAGGCCAGCGCGGCCTTGGCGACGGCGTCGGTGAAGGCGACGAAGCCCTCGTCCTTGGCCACGAAGTCGGTCTCGGAGTTGATCTCGACCAGCACGGCCTTGCCGCCGTCCTGGGCCACCGCGATGCGGCCTTCGGCAGCCACGCGGCTGGCCTTCTTGTCGGCCTTGGCCAGGCCGGACTTGCGCAGCCACTCGGCCGCGGCGTCGATGTCGCCGTTGTTTTCGACGAGTGCCTTCTTGCACTCCATCATGCCGGCGCCGGTGCGCTCGCGCAGGTCCTTGACCAGGGAAGCGGTGATTTCAGCCATTGCTAGAACCTCTAGAAAAATTTGATTGGGTCATCGCCCCGCGAGTGCCTGTTGGGGCATCCCCCCGTGGATGCCCTGCTCGGCGTGGGGGATGTCCGATTGGGCGCCTGCGGGTTTATCGGATGTCGACTGAGGGCGTCCACGGGGCGCCCCTACGTGCATGCGACCGCGCATGGTGGCGCGGTCGCATGACGCGACGATTACTCGGCCTTGGCGGCCGGCTTCGGCGCGCGGCGGGCCGGCTTCTTGTCCTCGCCTTCCGGCGCGGCGGCGAAGTCTTCCTCGCGCACGGTCGCGGCGGACGGCATCGCCGCCTTGCCTTCCAGCACCGAGTCGGCGGCGGCGCGTGCGTACAGCTGCACGGCACGGATGGCGTCGTCGTTGCCCGGGATGGCGTAGTCGACCAGCGCCGGGTCGTAGTTGGAGTCGACCACCGCGATCACCGGGATGCCGAGCTTCTTGGCTTCCTTGATGGCGATGTCTTCATGGCCGATGTCGATCACGAACAGGGCGTCCGGCAGGCGGTTCATGTCCTTGATGCCGCCCAGGCTGGCCTGCAGCTTGTCGCGCTCGCGGCGCAGGCCCATCACTTCGTGCTTGACCAGCTTCTGGAAGGTGCCGTCGGTTTCCGCGGCTTCCAGTTCCTTCAGGCGCGAGACCGACTTCTTCACGGTGGCGAAGTTGGTCAGGGTGCCGCCCAGCCAGCGCTGGGTCATGTACGGCTGGCCGCAACGCTCGGCTTCTTCCTTGATCGGGTCGCGCGCGCTGCGCTTGGTGCCCACGAACAGGATGGTGCCGCGCTTCTGGGCAACGCCGGAGATGAAGTTCATCGCGTCGTTGAACAGCGGGACGGTCTTCTCGAGGTTGATGATGTGGATCTTGCCGCGGGCACCGAAGATGTACGGTGCCATCTTGGGGTTCCAGTAGCGGGTCTGGTGGCCGAAATGGACGCCGGCTTCCAGCATCTGGCGCATGGTGATCTGGGGCATTAGCTTGCAACTCCTGACAATGGAACCGGCCGCCGATCGTTGCGGCGGGCAATGGTTCCGGGGTTTGGCCTCCCTGTCGTCACTACGTCCGAACTCCTTGCGGAGCACCCCGGCGCAGGGGTTGTCGACAGGTGTGGATTTTTGAAGCGCGGTTCTTTGGAGCGTTCTCGGCGGTGTACGCCCGCCGTGGCGGCTAAAAAGCCCCGGGATTATGGCCTGATAACCCCGCCAAGGCAATCCGCGGGCCCGCCCTGGGCCGAAACCGGGTCTGGATGGGCGATAATCGGCCCATGAGCATCCAACTGAAAACCGCCGCCGACCTCGAGAAGATGCGGGAGGCCGGCCGCCTGGCCGCCGAAGTGCTGCAGGTCGTCGCGCCGTTCGTGAAGCCGGGCGTGACCACCGAGGAACTCGACCGGATCTGTCACGACCACATCGTCAACGTGCAGAAGGCGATTCCGGCCAACGTCGGCTACCGCGGCTTCCCCAAGACCGTGTGCACGTCGGTCAACAACGTGATCTGCCACGGCATCCCCAGCGAGGCCAAGGTGCTGAAGGACGGCGACATCGTCAACATTGACGTCACCGTGATCAAGGACGGCTGGCATGGCGATACCAGCCGGATGTACTTCGTCGGCAAGCCGTCGGTGCTGGCGAAGCGTCTGGTCGATGTCACCCGCGAAGCGATGTTCCGCGGCATCCGTGCGGTCAAGCCAGGGGCGACCCTGGGCGATGTCGGCTTCGCGATCCAGCAGTACGCCGAGGCCGAGCGCTTCAGCGTGGTCCGCGAGTACTGCGGCCACGGCATCGGCCAGATCTACCACGACGACCCGCAGGTGCTGCACTACGGCCGCCCGGGCGAGGGCGTGGTGCTCAAGGAAGGCATGACCTTCACCATCGAGCCGATGATCAACGAAGGCAGCCGCCACAGCCGGGTGCTGCCGGATGGCTGGACGGTGGTGACCAAGGACCGCAAGTTGTCCGCGCAGTGGGAGCACACCGTGGCGGTCACCGCCGACGGCGCCGAGATCCTGACCCGCCTGCCTGGCGACGACAACGAGCTGTGAGCGCACCCGCCGCCGCAGACCCGACAGCGGCGGCGTTTCCCGATCCCGTCGCGTTTCCGCCGGCAATCGAAGCCGATCCGGCATGGGCGGTCGCGGCCCGTGCATGGCTGGCGCAATCCGATGCGCGGTTCGCGCGGCGCTTCGACACCGGCGAGCCCGCCGACAAGCTGGTGGCGCTGCGCACGCGGACGGTGGACACGCTGGTCCGCGATGCCTGGCAGCGTTGCGTGCCGGAAGGCGATGCGCTCGCGTTGTTCGCGGTGGGCGGCTACGGCCGCGGTGAACTGTTCCCGCAGTCCGACGTCGATTTGCTGGTGCTCGCCGATCCCGAAGTACAGCAGCAATCCCAGCCTTCGCTCGCGCGCTTCGTTGCATTGCTCTGGGACGCCGGCCTGCAGGCCAGTCCGGCAGTGCGCTCCGCCGCCGAATGCACAGAGGCCGCGGCCGACCAGACCGTGCTGACCGCACTGATCGAGGCGCGTCCGCTGGTGGCATGGGAAGAGGAAACCGCAGCCCTGCGCGCGGCGATCGCGCCCGACCGCGTGTGGCCGCCGCGTGCATTTTTGGAAGCCAAGGTCGCCGAACAGCGCCAGCGCCACGCGCGCTTCGGCGACACTTCGGACAACCTGGAGCCGAACATCAAGGACGGCCCCGGTGGGTTGCGCGACCTGCACATGCTGGGCTGGCTGGCACTGCGCAGTTTCGGCGTGCGCGACCTGGAGGCGCTGGTCGGCCTGGGGCACCTGGGGCCGGACGAGGCCATTGCGCTGGAGCGCGAACGGCGCGTGCTGTGCCGCCTGCGCTACGGACTTCACCTGGTCGCCGCGCGCCGCGAGGAGCGCCTGCGCTTCGACTACCAGAAGTTGCTCGCCGAACGCCTGGGCTATGCCGACGATGGCGATTCGCTGGCCGTCGAGAAGATGATGCAGGGCTTCTACCGCAGCGCCGCGATCGTGCGCCGGGTCAACGACCGCCTGCTGCAGCGCTTCGAGGAACATTTCGACGGCAGCGCGGTGGCGGAAACGATCAATGCCGACTTCGAGCGTCGCCGTGGTTACCTGACCACGCGCGCGCCGGGCTGGTTGCTGCGCGATCCAGTGAATGTCTTCGCCCTGTTCGCCACATGGGCGGCGGACACGCAGTTGCGTGGCCTGCATTCGCAGACCGCCCGCGAGCTGGCGCAGGCCTTGCCCGGCATTCCCGCGTACACCGAGGTGGCGCCCGCGTTGCGCGCGCGTTTCCTCGCCTTGCTGCGCGGCCCACAGCCGGTGAAGGTGCTGGAGCGCATGGCCCGGCTGGGCGTGCTCGGTCGATGGATCCCGGCGTTCGCGCAGGTGTCGGGGCGCATGCAGTTCGACCTGTTCCACGTCTACACCGTGGACCAGCACACGCTGGCGGTATTGAAGAACCTCGCCTCTTTCGCATCCGGGCAGGCGGACGAGCGCTTCTCGATCGCGCATTCGGTCTGGCCTTCGCTGCGCAAGCCGGAACTGCTGTTGCTGGCGGGCCTGTTCCACGACATCGGCAAGGGCCGCGGCGGCGATCATTCCGAACTCGGTGCGGTCGATGCACGCGAGTTCTGCGAGGCGCATGGACTGTCCGAGGCCGACACCGGCCTGGTCGAGTGGCTGGTGCGCAAGCACTTGCTGATGTCGGTCACCGCGCAGAAGCAGGACATCACCGATCCCGAAGTGATCCACCGCTTCGCCACCGAAGTGGCCGATCGCCAGCGCCTGGACTATCTGTACCTGCTGACCTGCGCCGACATCGCCGGGACCTCGCCGAAATTGTGGAACGGCTGGAAGGACCGCTTGCTGGCCGACCTGCACACCGCCACGCGCCTGGCGCTGCGTCGCGGGCTGGAGCATCCGGTCGCGGCGGAGCAGCGCATCGACGAGAACCGCGCCGCCGCGCGCGCGCTGCTGGATGCCGGTGGCGACGGCAAGGACGCGATCGATGCGATGTTCGCGCGGATGCCGCGCGACAACTTCCTGCGCAGCCGCCCCGACCAGATCGCCTGGCAGGCGCGGGTGATGCGCGCGGCGAGCGGCGAAGGCCCGGTGGTCGGCGTGCGTTATCCGACTGCGCGCGAGGGCCTGGAGATCTTCGTGCACATGCGCGACCGCGATGGCCTGTTCGCGGCGCTGGTGATCGCGCTGGACCGCATGGGCCTGGGCGTGCTGCAGGCGCGCGTGCTCGACGGACCCGACGGCACCATCTTCGACACCTTCCACGTGCAGCCGATGGACACCCGCATCGCGCCGGTGTCCACCCAGGTGGAAACGCAGCTGGCGAAGGCACTGTCCGGCGACCTTGCGCAGTTGCAGCCCGCGCGGCGCAGCCAGCCGCGCCACTTGCGCCATTTCCGCATCGCGCCGCAGCTCGATTTCACCGAGATCGCCGGCGGCACCCGCATCGGCCTGGTCTGCAACGACCGTCCCGGCCTGCTCGCCGACCTGGCGCGCGTGCTGCGCGAACATCGCCTGCGCGTGCACGACGCGCGCATCGCCACCTTCGGCGAACGCGCGGAAGACTTGTTCCTGGTCAGCGACGAGCATGACCATCCCCTGCAACCCGACCAGCGCGACGCCTTGCGCGAAGACCTGCTGGCCGCACTCGACGGAGATCCACGATGACCCAGCCCGATTCCTCCCAGCTCACCGGCGTGGTCGATGCCGATGCGCTGCGTGCCGTGCTCGACGATGCCTGGGAGCGCCGCGCCGAACTGACCGCCGACGAGATCGCCGCGACCACGCGTCCCGCCGTCGACCGCGCCATCGCGGGGCTGGAGCAGGGCTGGCTGCGCGTCGCCGAGCCCGATGGCAATGGCAACGGCGGCTGGCGCGTCAACGAATGGTTGAAGAAGGCGGTGCTGCTGTACTTCCGCACGCAGGACATGAGCCTGGTCGATGCGTCGCCGTCGCCGTTCTGGGACAAGGTGCCGTCGCGCTTCGCCGGGTTCGATGAAGCCGCATTCCGTGCGCTCGGCGCGCGCGTGGTGCCGGGCGCGGTGGTGCGCGCCGGCAGCCACATCGGCAAGGACGTGGTGCTGATGCCGAGCTTCGTCAACATCGGCGCCTACGTGGGCGAGGGCACGATGGTCGACACCTGGGCCACGGTCGGCAGCTGCGCGCAGATCGGCACTCATTGCCACCTGTCCGGCGGTGCCGGCATCGGCGGCGTGCTGGAGCCGCTGCAGGCCTCGCCGACGATCATCGAGGACCACTGCTTCATCGGCGCGCGTTCGGAAGTGGTCGAAGGCTTCGTGGTCGGCCACCACAGCGTGATCGGCATGGGCGTCTTCCTCGGCCAGAGCACGCGCGTGTACAACCGCGCCACCGGCGAGGTCAGTTACGGCTCGGTGCCGCCGTACAGCGTCGTCGTCAGCGGCCAGTTGCCGGCGAAGGACGGTTCGCATTCGCTGTATTGCGCGGTGATCGTCAAGCAGGTCGACGAGCGCACGCGCAGCAAGACCAGTGTCAACGACTTGTTGCGCGGGTTGGCGGACTGAGCATGACGACCCTGTACGGCCTGAAGAACTGCGACACCTGCAGGAAAGCGCAGAACTGGCTGAAGCGCTTTGGCATCGAGCATCGCTTCGTCGACTATCGCGACGAGCGACAGTCGGCGGAGACGCTGGTGGCGTGGAAGGATGCCGCCGGTGGCTGGGACGGGTTGATCAACAAGTCATCGACGACCTGGCGCGAGCTGGCGCCGAACCGCAAGACGCCGGGCAGCGACGCCGAATGGAAGCTGCTGCTCAAGGAATATCCGCAGCTGATACGCAGGCCGGTGGTGGTGCTGGACGACGGCACGGTCGCGCAGGGCTTCAGCGACAACGGATTCAAGAAGCTGTTCGGGATCGGCTGACATGCGCGACGTCCTCCAACTCACGATCGACCTGATCTCGCGGCCTTCGGTTACGCCGGACGATGCCGGTTGCCAGGCCTTGATCGCGGGACGACTCGGGCGCGCCGGGTTCGCCTGCGAGCACCTGCGCTTCGGCGAGGTCGACAACCTCTGGGCCACGCACGGCGATGGCGACGGTCCGGTGCTGATGCTGCTGGGCCATACCGACGTGGTGCCACCCGGGCCGCGCGAGGCCTGGGCCAGCGATCCGTTCGTGCCGGAGATCCGCGACGGCGTGCTGTACGGGCGCGGCGCGGCGGACATGAAGGGCAGCGTGGCCGCGTTCGTCATCGCGCTGGAAGCGTTCGTGGCCGGGCATCCACGGCATGTCGGCAAGGTTGCGTTGCTGGTGACCTCGGACGAAGAGGGCGATGCGATCGACGGCGTGCGTCGCGTCGCCGATGTCTTCCGCGCGCGCGGCGAACGCATCGACTGGTGCGTCACCGGCGAACCCTCGTCCAAGGATGCATTGGGCGACCTGCTGCGCATCGGTCGCCGCGGCACGCTGTCCGCCACACTCACCGTGCGCGGCATCCAGGGACATGTGGCGTACCCCGAGAAAGCGCGCAACCCGATCCACCAGGCCGCGCCTGCGCTGGCCGAGCTCGCCGCCAAGCGCTGGGACGAGGGCTACGAAAGCTTCCCGCCGACCTCGCTGCAGATCAGCAACATCAATGCCGGCACCGGCGCCAACAACGTCATCCCGGGCGAGCTGCAGGCGCTGTTCAACCTGCGCTACAACCCGCACTGGAATGCCGCGCAACTGGAATCCGAATGCGAGGCGATCCTGCGCGCGCACGGACTGGAGTACGCGGTCCGCTGGCATCGCGGCGGCGAGCCCTTCCACACCGCAGAAGGTGCGTTGCGTACCGCTGCGCGCGAGGTGCTGGCCGGATTCGCGGGCGGCGTGCTGCCCGAGGAAAGCACCGGCGGCGGCACCTCGGATGCGCGCTTCATAGCACCGCTCGGCGCGCAGTGCATCGAGGTGGGCCCAGTCAACGCCAGCATCCACAAGGTCGACGAGCATGTGCGTGTCGCCGACCTGGAGGCGCTGCCGGGTCTCTACCTCGCGTTGATGGAACGTCTGCTGGTCGACTGAGCTGTCATTTCGCGGCGGGTTCCAGGCGCAGCGTGTGCTGCGTGCTGCCCGGCAGGAACGGCGAGGCATCGCCGCGAACCCATGCAGCATGGCCCGCACCCCAGAACGGCGAGAGCGGATGCCCGCTTTGTCCGCCGGGCATGTGCAGGATGCCGTCGGCCTCGTGGCCGGGCGATACCACCATCCGTTCCGACGCGCCGAATCCCGGCCCCTGCACGCGTGGCATCGCGCCGTCGCCCGGCAATTGATCGGCAGGCATGCACAGCCAGCGCTTGCCGAGCAGCGGGATCGCGGCTGCCAGCGGATGGCAGATCGCCGCGGTGTTGCGTTCGCCCCAACTGCGTTCCGTCAGCGGTCCCTTGTCGGCAAGGTCGTCACGCACTTGTTTGGCAGCATCCTCGAACAGCGCATCCCAGCTGGCATGCGGCGGCGGCAACAAATGCGCCGGGCGTTGGCTCACGAGCGGCCAGGCGACGCCCTCCAGTTGCGGGAAGTCCGGCATCACGAAGTCGTCGCCCAATGCAGCGCGTGCGGGTGCGGTCAGTCCCTTGGCGATGCGCTCATGCACCGCGAGCCGCCAGGCACGGACGAGTCGGAACGAAACAGAATCGATCGAGGCGCGGCCTTCCCAACGCGCGGACGCGGCGGCGAGTGCCTGCAAGGCCGGCGTGCGCGCGGCCTTCGCGCGTTCCTGCAACAGCGCATGCCAGGGCTGCAGGAACAGCGCGCGATCATCCAGCTGGATCGCGAGCAGGTCGCGCTCGTCGAAGCGCGGTGTCGCCTGCAAGGCATCGCGAATCTGCGCGGCACGCGCACCGAGCACGTAGCCGCCGTCGCCGACGCGGCGCAGGTCGTCGCCATCCAGTACGCGGCTGTTCGCCGTCCACAGGCGATCGATCGCCGGCGATTGCAGCGTGGGGCTGGCCGCGGTCGAACTCGACCACGCGGCGCAGGCATCGCCATTGGCATCGACTGTGGCTGCCATCGTGCAGGCCTCTGCACGTTGCGGCAGCGGTCCCAGCAACTGCCAGGCGATGCGGCCCTTTGAATCGGCGAGCAGCAGGTTCTGGGTGGGCGTTGCGGTGCGCCGCGCGATCGCGAGGGCCTGGTCGAGGTCGCCTGCGATGGGAAATTCGGCGAGGCCCAGATTGACCGCGCCGGGCAGGTGCGCGGTCCAGCGCAGCGCCAGCACGCGGCCATCGTTTTCGCGATGGGCGATAGGACCCCACGCGGTTTCCTCGACGTCGAGCGTGACCGGCGAACCACCCGCGACGTCGATGCGTTCGGCATGTTGCACGAGGCGTGCGCAACCCGGCGCGGGCGCATTCGACGCGCACGGCGTCTCCAGTTTCCAGTCCTGGAAATCGCCGTAGCTGTTGGTGAAACCCCAGGCGACGTGGCCATTGCTGCCGGCGACCACGGCAGGCAGGCCGGGCAGGGTGACGCCCTGTACATCGACGCGGTCACCGGGTGCGGCGGAATCGGGGTAGCGCAATCGTGCGCGGAACCAGATGTTCGGCGCGCGCAGGCCCAGGTGCATGTCGTCGGCGAGGATCGCGCGACCGTCCGCAGTCAGCGTGCCCGCGACCGCGAAGTTGTTGCTGCCCGGCGTCCCTGCGGGTTCGGGCATGGCGGGCGTCTGCGGGGCTGCCGGCAATGCACGCAAGTCGAGGATTTCCGGTCCCGGCAACACCGCATCGCCGCGTGCCGTGCCCTGCAGCGGTGCATCCCAGCGGCTGCCGTCGTGGGCGAGCAGGTCGAACAGGGCGGCAGGCAGGTGCGGCCGCATCCGCCACAGCGCCAGTTCCCGCGTGTTCTCGCCGCCCTGCAGGTCGAAGTACATCGCATGCCCCACCAGCGGCGAGTCCTCGACGCGCCAAGGCGCAGGCTGCTGCCTCAGCAGCAGGTAAGCCCAAGGCCGCACCCGCAGCGCGGCCAGGCCGGCATTGACGCCATCGGCATACGCCTGCAACTGGCTGCGCTTTGGCCCGGCAATGGCGTCCATGTCGCGCTGGACGCGGGCGCGCATGCGGTGCAGGCGATGCTCGCGGTCGGTGTCCACCGCGATCTCGCCGAACAATGCGGCCAGCTCGCCGGCGGCGGTGCGGCGCAGCAGGTCCATCTCGAAATAGCGCTCCTGCGCATGCACGTAACCGAGCGCGCGCAAGGCATCGTGCTCGTTGGCGGCATCGATGGTGACCGTGCCGTTGGCGTCGCGGGCGATCGACACCGGAGCCGTCAATCCCGGCAAATCCAGGGTGCCGTCCAGCGCGGGCAGGCTGCCGCGCAGCAGCCAGGTGACCAGCAATGCCAACACCACGACCAGGGCCAGCAAGGCCATCGTGCCGCGCCTGAGCCATTTCGACATCGGGTTCCCCATCGTGGTGGTCACATCGCCGATCGTATTCGTTACAGGCGAAAACGTCGCTTGTCAGCGGGCGATGGCTGGTGCAGGATCGGCCCATGACCTCGCTGCGCACCAATGACAATCGCCTGAATAATCGACCCGGACGGGCCGGCGGTTAGCGCGCGACACACGCACAACCCCCTGAGCCCGTACTGCGAAGTGCGGGTTTTTTTTTGCTTTCGAGAACCTGAGGAACCACCCCATGTGTTCGATCTTCGGCATCTTCGGGCTGCAGCCCGGCGACGACATCCAGGCCCTGCGACGACAGTCGCTGGACTGCTCGCAGCGCCAGCGCCATCGCGGCCCCGACTGGAGCGGGGTGTACCTCGACGCCGGTGCGATCCTGGTCCACGAGCGCCTTGCCATCGTCGATCCGGCCGGCGGCTCGCAGCCGCTGCTGTCCGATGACGGGCAGCTCGCGCTGGCGGTGAACGGCGAGATCTACAACCACCGCGAGTTGAAGGGCGAGCTCGCGCAGCCATATGCGTTCCAGACCGCCTCGGACTGCGAGGTGATCAACGCCCTGTATCGCGAGGACGCACCGGCCAGTTTCCTCAACCGGCTCAACGGCATCTTCGCGTTCGCGCTGTGGGACAAGGCGCAGGGCCGCGCACTCATCGCCCGCGACCCGCTCGGCGTCTGCCCGCTGTACTGGGGCCACGACCGGGAAGGCCGCCTGCGCGTGGCCTCGGAAATGAAGTCGCTGGTGGACGAGTGCGCCGACGTGGCGCAGTTCCCGCCCGGCCACTGGTACGACACCGCCACCGGCGAACTGACCAGGTACTACGAGCGCCCGTGGCGCGACTACGACGCGGTCGAAGGTGTCGACGCGTCGTTGCAGGAATTGCGCGAAGCGTTCGAGGCCGCCGTGCATCGCCAGCTGATGACCGACGTCCCGTATGGCGTGCTGCTATCCGGCGGGCTGGATTCGTCGCTGGTCGCCGCGGTCGCCGCGCGCTATGCGCGACATCGCATCGAGGATGGCGACAAGACCGAGGCCTGGTGGCCGCGCCTGCACAGCTTCGCGATCGGGCTCAAGGGTTCGCCGGACCTCGCTGCGGCGAAGATCGCGGCGGAGGCGCTGGGCACCGTGCACCACGGCTTCGAATACACCTTCGAGGAAGGCCTGGACGCACTGCCGGAAGTGATCCGCCACATCGAGACCTACGACGTCACCACCATCCGCGCATCCACGCCGATGTTCCTGCTGGCGCGGCGGATCAAGGCGATGGGGGTGAAGATGGTGCTGTCCGGCGAGGGCAGCGACGAGATCTTCGGCGGCTACCTGTACTTCCACAAGGCGCCGAACGCGCGCGAGTTCCACGAGGAGCTGATCCGCAAGCTCGACGCGCTCTACAACTACGACTGCCTGCGCGCCAACAAGTCGATGATGGCCTGGGGCGTGGAGCCGCGCGTGCCGTTCCTGGACCGCGAGTTCCTGGACGTGGCGATGCGCATCGACGCCAAATGGAAGATGGTCGACAAGACCCGCAGCGATGCACAGCGGATGGAGAAGGGCATCCTGCGCCAGGCCTTCGATGGCCATCTGCCCGAGTCGATCCTGTGGCGGCAGAAGGAGCAGTTCAGCGATGGCGTGGGCTACGGCTGGATCGACGGGCTGAAAGCGCATGCCGAAGCGCAGGTCAGCGACCGCGAGCTGGCGGCTGCCGACAAGCGCTTCCCGTTCAACCCGCCGCAGACCAAGGAAGCGTATTTCTACCGCAGCGTGTTCGAGCGCTTCTATCCCACGCCCGCGGCGGCTGAAACGGTGCCGGGTGGCAAGTCGATCGCGTGTTCCTCTCCGGCGGCGATCGCCTGGGATGCCAGTTTCGCGACGATGGCGGATCCGTCCGGTCGCGCGGTTGCCGGCGTGCACAACGAAGCCATCGAAAGCGCGACGGCACTCGCCGGTTGAGGCATTGCGTGCCGGCCCGTCGGGGCCGGTACGTCAGCGTCGTGCGATCAATGCCAGCAGCACGCGTGCGCGCCAGCGTGCCGGCATCGTCATCGCCGGCATCCGCTTGAATCCCAGCGCGGTGCGCAGCAAGTCGGTGGCGGCGACGAGCAGTACCGCACCACAGGCAGTGGCCAGCAACATCGGTCCGTTGCCATGCATCACCGAGGTTGTCGCCAGCGTCACCAGCAGCAGCCCGCATGTGGCCAGTCCCAGCGCGAAGGTGCACATGCCCACGTTGGCCGGATCGCGTCCGCGCAGCAGGTGGCGCAAGCGGTCCTGCGGCAACAGCATCGCCAGCAAGCCGATGGCGATCAGCAGCAGCGATGCAAGCAGGACGGACGTGGGCGATGCAGCGGTAGCCAGTGGGATCGACATCGGCGACTCACGAAAGAGGATGCATGGCATGCAGCGTCGCCCCAGGCTGCATCCCACGCCATCCCGCAGCTGTGGGGGTCGAGCAGGGGATGTGGTGTCCGGCATCGCATCGCACATCGGCATGTGTGCCGGCAAGCCGCGAGGCAGGGCAAAAAGGGCCATCCATGGCCCATATGGTGCAAAGACGTGCTGCTTTTTTGCGGAGTCCTACAGCGGAACCTGGTACCTACTCCCGCTAGGGCACACGTTATGGCGCAGGCATGGGAGTGCCTATCCCGCAAATGGGGGATGGCCTTCCGCTTAGATCGAATGGGGCATGCCGCCCGGTTGGCGAAGATCAGCCGCCCGGCGAAACCAGGCCCATCCGCGCGGCTTCCAGGGTCGCCTCGGCGCGGCTGTTGACCTTGAGCTTGCGGTAGATGTGCTTGAGGTGGTCGGACACGGTGTGCCGGCTGATCTGCAGGCGTTCGGCCAGTTCCGGCAAGCGGCAACCCTTGCTGACCAGCACCAGGACCTCGCGTTCGCGCGCGGTCAGTTGCTCCGCATCCGGATGCGCGGGTTCCGGGGCGACGTTGAAGACCCGCAACAGGCGTTGCGCGATGGCCGGCGACAGCGGCGGCTCGCCGCGCAGGATGCCGTCCAGCGCGGCCGCGAGTTTCTCCTCCGGCTGGTCCTTGAGCAGGTAGCCATGCGCGCCGGCGCGCAGCGCGGGAAAGACGTGGGCGTCGTCGCCGAACAGGGTGGTGACCACGATGGTGCAGCCGGGCTGGCGTTGCGCCAGCGCCTGGATCAGGGTGGTGCCATTGCCGTCGGGCAGGCCGAGGTCGACCAGCGCAAGCTCGGCGACGAAGCCGTCATCGAGCAGTCGCAGGCCCTCGGCGAGGGTGCCTGCATGCGCCACGTCGACGCCGGGAAAGCGATCGCGCAACAGCGTCTCCAGCCAGGCGGCGACGTCGGGCAGGTCTTCCAGCAGCAGGGCGCGCGATGGCATTGCAGTCATCGAGGCAAGCTGCCTTCCTCCCGCCTCGAGGGGAATCCCGCATCTGCGGGGTGTGCCTGTGCGGGCAGCGGAAAACGCAGCAGCACCTTGGTGCCACCAAGGGTTCCGGCCTGCCAGCTGATGTTGCCGTGCAGCTCGCCGGCGCGAGATTGCATGCTGCGGGTGCCGCGTCCTTCGCCGATCCGGGTCGGGTCGAAGCGGCCGTCGTCGGTCACCTCGAACACCAGGTCGTTGCCGACGCGATCCACCACCACCCGCATGCGTCCGATCGATGCATGGCGCATCGCATTGGTCACCGACTCGCGGCCGATCCGGAACAGGTGCATGCCCTGCGCGCGGTGCAGCGGCGGATCCGGCAGGTCGTCGGCCTGCTGCCAGTCGAGTTCCACGCCACGGGTGAGCAGGCGCTGTTCGGTTTCCTCGCGCAGCTGCGCCAGCACTTCCAGCAGGGTGCCTTCGATGCCGCGGTCGCGGGCCAGGATCGCGCGCAGGTCCTGCAGGATCTCGCGCACCATCTGCTGTTGCGCCGGTTCCTGCACGCGATGTAGCAGGGTCAGCAGGCGGCTGCCGATGTCGTCGTGGAGGTCGTCGTAGATGCGCCGGCGTTCCTCGTCGATCGCGTGCGCGATCTCGAGTTCGCGTTGCAGCGAGGCCAGCGTGTCGTGGCCCTGCGCAGGCGACGCGGCTTCGTCGCCACGTCGCAGGAAATCGAACCAGCCCGCCATCAGCCCATGCCCGCCAGCTGCATGCGTTCCCGGTTCTTGCGCGTGCGTGCGTGGTCGGCGCCGAACTTCGCTTCCAGCAGCGCCTGCGCCTTGCCCAGCTGGATGCGCGCGTCGGCCATGCGGCCGGCCTTGGCGAGGATCTCGCCGTAATTGCTGCGGAACACGCCGACGTAGGGATGGTCCTCGCCGAGCGCCTTCGCGGCGTCGTCGACCACGGCCTGCATGGTCGATGCCGCTTCGGCATGCTGGCCGCGCTTGGACAGCAGCATCGCCAGGTTGCTGCGGGGCGCCAACCGCTCCGGATGCATGTCGCCGCCCTGCGCCTGCAGCGTGGCGACGATGGTGCGCAGTTGCGCCTCGGCTTCGTCCAGCCGGCCGAGGTCCTCCAGCGCGTAGGCGCGCAGGTTCATCGCCATCAGCGATTGCGGCGCCTCGCTGCCGAAGCGTTCACGGGTCGCGTTGACCAGGTTGTCGAGCAGCGGGCTGGCTTCGGCCTGCTTGCCGCTGGCGATCAGCAGCGCGCTGAGGTTGTTGAGGGTGACCAGGGTGGCGGGATGGCGATCGCCCAGGCTGGCGCGACGCGCGGCGTACACGGCGCGATAGATCGCCTCCGCCTCGTCGGCCTTGCCGAGTCGATCGAGGATGCCGCCCAACTGGTTGCGCGAATACAGGGTCAGCGGATGCGCCTCGCCGAGCAGCGCCTTGCGGCGCTCGTACACCGAGCGCGCCAGCGGTTCGGCGGCGGCGAAATCGCCGCGGTACTTCAGCATCGCCGCCTGGTTGTGGATCGCGGTCAATGTCGCCGGCGCATCCGCCGGCAATGCGGCACGTGCGCGTTCGACGGTGTCGGTGGACATCTTGAACGCGTCGTCGATCTTGCCCTGGGTTTCGAGCAGCGAGACCAATGCGGTGCCGGCCTCGACCTCGGCCTGCGCGGCGCCGAGCTTGCGCGCCTGCACCAGCAATGCGCGCATGCGTGCTTCCGCGGCGGCGGGATCGGCGATGGACTGCGCGCGCGCGGCATCGATCCCGACCGCCAGCGTCTCCGGCGCCTGCGCGCCGTGCAGGCGCGCCGACAGCGCGTGCGCTTCTTCCAGTCGCGGCGAGGCCAGAGCGGGATCGCCGAGATGCAGCAATGCGGTGCCGAGCGTGCGTGCCAGCGTCTGCCGGACATCCGCTGGCAGCTCGCGCGACTGCAACTGGTAGCCGGCATCGGTGGTGGCCAGCCATTCGCGCACGCGGATGTCGCTGCCCGCGCCCTGTTCGGGATCGGCGGACAGCAGCATGCCGGTCAGGAACCCGTTGACGCTGTCGCGTTCGGCCAGGCGCAGTTCCGCGGCGCGGCGGGCCTCGGCTTCGGACACGGCCATGCGCAGCGACACCGCGGTCGCCGCGACCAGGATCACCGCCACCGCCGCGGTCGCCCACGACAACGCGCGATGGCGGCGCACGAACAGGCGCAGCAGGTGCCATGGCGTGGGCGGCGCGGCCTCGACCGGGCGGCCCTGCAGCCAGCGGCGCAGGTCGTCGGCGAGTTCCGCGGCCGAGCCGTAGCGGTCGCCGGCATCGTGGGCGATCGCCTTCATCACCACGGTCTCGAGGTCGCCGCGGGTCTCGCGCTCAAGCTTGCCGAGCGGCTGCGGCGAACGCGAGGCGACGATCTTCATCGCCGCCACCACCGATGTCGCATCGGCCAGGCCCGGATGCGGCAGGCTGCCGCCGAGCAGTTCGTAGGCGATCACGCCCAGCGCGTACACGTCCCAGCGCGGATCCACGCGGCCACTGCCGTCGAGCTGCTCCGGGCTCATGTAGGGCAGGGTGCCGAGCACCGAACCGGCCACGGTCATCCGGGTCAGGTCGCTCCGATCCAGCGCGGAGGCGATGCCGAAGTCGATGATGTGCGGCTGGTCTTGGCCATCGACCAGCAGGTTGGAGGGCTTGAGGTCGCGATGGATGACGCCGCGGGTATGCGCGAAATGCACCGCGCGGCACAGCGCTTCGAGCAGTTCGACGCGCACCTGAAGCGATGGCGACGATGATGCGGCCCATGCCTGCAGCGGCTGGCCATCGACCAGTTCCATCGCGAGGTAAGGCGTCGCGCCACCGGGGCCCTCGACCACGCCGGATTCGTACAGCCGTGCGATCGCGGGATGTTCCAGCATCGCCAGCAGTTCGACTTCGCGACGGAAGCGGCCCTGCAGTTCGCCGCCTGCGAAGGTGCCCGCGAGCACCTTCAGGGCGACGTCGCGGCGGGGTTCGTCCTGGCGGGCCCGCCACACGCTGCCGTGGCTGCCTTCGCCAAGGAGTTCCTGCAGGCGGAAGTGGCCAAACCTGCAGCCCTCCGTGGCCGTCGTTTCGTCCGTGGTCATCTGCGTTGCCGAGCCCCCTCGATCAGTCCCGGCCATTCTAGGAACAAAGCCGTGATTGCGGCGATGTCACACCGGCAGGCTGCGGCAGCCGAGGGCTTCGAGCAGGCCATGCACCGCCGGCAACTGCATCAGCCACGGCGCGGCGATGGTCAGCAGGCCCGATGCGATCACCAGCAGGCCAGCACCGGTGCGCCACGGCCCGCGTTGCAGGCGCTGGCCCAGGCGTGCGCCGGCCCAGGTCAGCGGCACCATCACCGGCAGCGTGCCCAGTCCGAATGCGGCCATGGTCAGCGCTCCATGCGCTGCGCTGGCCTGCAGCCACGCGGCGGCAAGCAGGGTGGTGCTGAGCCCGCACGGCATCCAGCCCCACAGCATGCCGACCAGCACCCGCTTGCCTGCGGTATCGGCGGGCAGCGCGCGGCGTTGCAAGGGCCGCAGCCAGGCCCACAACCGCGCGCCGGGACCTCCGGCGAAACGCGGCAACCGACCGCGCTGGTCGAGCAGGCGCAAACCCGCCAGCACCAGCACGATCCCGACCGCGGCACGCATCGCGATGCCGAGCGTGGGCACGCGGGCGATGCCGAGCAACCCGCCACCGATGCCGCCGACGATCGCGCCGGCCAGCACGTAGCCCGCGACGCGACCGAGGTTCGGTTGCAGCGCCGCCCACCACCCGCGCGAACCGACCGACAAACCGGTGGCGATGCCGCCGCACATCGCCGCGCAGTGCGCACCGCCCAGCAAGCCGGTCAGCAGTGCTGCACCGAGCACCATCACGTCAACCGGCATCGCGCTCGCCCTTGTCGGATGCGCGGCGTGGTTCGGGATCGTCCTGCAGGATGTCGATGGCGGGCGTGTCGAGGTCGTCGAACTGGCCGCGCTTCACCGCCCATGCGAACGCCCAGATCGCCGCCAGCAGCAGCACCAGGCTCAGCGGAATCAGGATCAACAACGCGTTCATGGCGACGGCAGCCGCGCCAGCCGCAACGCATTGGCGGTGACCAGCAGCGAGGACAAGGCCATGCCCAATGCGGCCTGCCACGGCGTGACCAT
>JAVWUU010000050.1:0-17972 GCA_036666995.1 Thermomonas sp. | reverse complement strand
CATCCGCCTGGCCTCGCAGACCGAACCCACCTGGGAAGTCGCGTTCTTCCGCAACGCCTTCGGGTTCCTCGCGTTGCTGCCGATGCTGCTGTGGCCGCTGCTGCGCGACCGCCGACCGCTGGCGAGCCTGCGCGGCGACCTGCGCACCACCCAGTTGCCGCGCTACTTCATCCGTTGCGGCATCGGCATCGTCAGCATGTATTGCGGGTTCTGGGCGATCGGCCATCTGCCGTTGGCGCAGGCGATCTCGCTGGCGTATTCCTCGCCCATCTTCATCACCATCGCCGCCGCGCTATGGCTGGGCGAACACGTGCGCGCGCGCCGCTGGCTGGCGGTCGCGGCGGGCTTCGTCGGCGTGCTGGTGATCGTGCGGCCGTGGTCGCATGCGTTCACCACCGGCACCCTGATCGCGGTCGCGGCGGCGATGATGAACGCGCTGGTGGCGATCCAGATCAAGCAGCTGTCGCGGGTCGACAAGGCCGACACCATCGTGTTCTGGACCTACGTGCTGTGGGTGCCGATGTCGCTGGTCCCCGCGCTGTTCGTCTGGCATGCGCCGCAGGGCATCGCCTGGCTGTGGCTGGCGCTGTGCGGCGTGCTTGGCACCATCGGCCAGTTGCTGTGGACGCGCGCGCTCAAGCTGGGCGAAGTGTCGGCGCTGACCCCGATCAGCTTCGTGCAGTTGCCCATCGTAACCCTCGCCGGCTGGCTGCTGTTCGCCGAGCGTGTCGATGCGATGACCGTGCTGGGCGCTGCCATCATCCTCTCGGCGACGTTCTACATCGCCCACCGCGAGGCCGTGCTGGCGCGCAAGGCCGCGTCGCAGGCACCCAGCGAAGCCGCCGTCCCCGGCGAGTAGGCGTCACTTCGCCGCAGTACGCGCGGCAAGGGCTTCCTCGCGTTCGGTGTCGATGATGTCCTTGCGCTTGGCCGCCTGCTCTTCGCTCAGGCTGTCGGGCTTCGCGTCCAGCAGCGGCGCGATGTAGCGCGCGCGCAGGGTGTCGGCCGCATCGGCCTTGCCGGCGCTGCGCAGCATGCCTTCGAGTTGCCACGCCGCGTCGACGGTGCGCGCATCATCCGCACCGAGTGCCGACTCGCGGATATCGAGCAGGGTCTGCCACGACGCCATCGCAAGCGCCTTGTCGCCGAGTTCGTCCGCAGCCTGCGCACGGATATCGAAGCCCATCTGCACCTGCGGATGCTTGTCGCCGAGTTGCTTGCGCGCGATCGGCAGGTACGCATCCAGCTGCGCCAGCGCGGCCTTGGCCTGCCCGGCCTGGTAGAGGGTCGCGGCGCGGTTGAGCTGGATGAACAGCGTGTCCGGATGATCCGGCCCGAGCCGGCGCGTGCGCGCCTCCGCGACCTCGCGCTGCATCGCGATCGACTCGTCGAAGCGCTTCAGCCGCGCGTAGATCGTCGACAGGTTGAGCTTGGTGCGCAGGGTCTGCGGATCCTCGGCGCCGAGCACGCGGCTTCGCGCCTCGACCACCGCTTCGGCGACCGGCAAGGCTTCGGCGGGCTTGCCGCTGTCGTTGAGCATGTTCGCCAGGTTGCCGCGCTCGCCGAGCGTCTGCGGATGTTCCGCACCGAGCCGGCGTGTCTGCGTCTGCACCAGGCCCTGCTGCAGCGCGACCGCGCCCTCCTTGTCGCCGGTCATGATCCGCATCACTGCCAGGTTGTGCAGCGAGGCCAGGGTGTCCGCATGGCCCGCGCCCAGCACCTCGGTACGCAACGGCACCAGCCGTTCCATCAGTGTGCGGCCTTCCTTCGCCTCGCCCATGCGCCCGGTCAGGATGGCCAGGCTGTTGGTGACTTCCATCGTGGTCGGGTCGCGCTCGCCGCGCAGTTCCAGGCTGTCGGCGCGCACCGCTTCCAGCAGTGCCCGCCCCTTTGGCCGATCGCCGAGCGACGCCACGGCCTCGGCCTCGTTGAGGCGCAACTTGATCCGCAGCGCATCGCTGGGCGACAACGCGGCGGCATCGACCAGCGCGGCCTCGATCAGCACAAGCGCCGGCTTGGCCTCGCCCGATTCCAGCATCGCACTCGCCTGCGCCTGCCGTGCGCGCAGTGTTTCCGGCGCGCTTCGACCCAGTGCACTGGCACGATAGTCCGCGACTTGCGCGAAGCCGCGCGCCGCGTCCTGCGGCAGTCCCAATGCCACGCGCACGCGTGCCACCGATTCGCGCAGGTCGGCGGCAAGCGCCGGCTCGCGCGCGAAGTCGCGGTCGATCGCGCGCTCGGCATTCACCAGGATGTCGCGGTCGATAAGCCCGCGTGCGATGTCGGCCGTGCTGGCCTGCCCCAACGCACGTTCCAGCGCTTCCAGGTCGGCGACATCGGCGGAGGCCAGCTGCTTGCGCAGGCCGTCGGCCATGCCGATCCCCATCGCCTCGATATCGATGCCCTGCAGCATCGACTGCTGGAACGCCGCCACCTTCTCCAGCTCCACGCTGCGCTGTTCGGCGATGGCGCGTTGCGCGCGCGCCTGCAGCAGGCCGTACACCGACAGCGCCAGGCCGCCGACCAGCGCCAGCGCGACGAACGACGCGGCGACGATGCCGGTGCGATGGCGCTGCGCGAACTTGCGCATCGCGTACCCGCGCGAGGCCGGCACCGCCTGCAACGGGCGGCCATCGAGGAAGCGCTGCAGATCGTCGGCCATCGCCGCCGCCGAGGCATAACGCTCGTTGCGGTCGTGGCGCATCGCCTTCGCCACCACCCAGTCCAACTCGCCACGCAGCGCGCGACGCATCCGCGACAATGGTTCGTCGCCATGCGCTTTCGCCAGGCGCGCGGCTTCCGGCGGGGTCAATGTCGACAACTGTTCCGACGGCAGGCGCAAGGTGCGGCCGTGGTCGGTGACGGTCTCGCCGGCTGCGAGCGGGCGCCGGCCGGTCAGCAACTCGCTCAGCACCACGCCGAGCGCATACACGTCGCTGCGGGTATCGACCAAAGCCTGGTCGCCGCCCGCTTGCTCGGGACTCATGTAGTCCGGGGTGCCGGCGACCTCGCGGCCCTCGGTCAGCGAGGTCGCGGTGGCGATGCCGAAGTCGGCGATCTTGATCTGGCCGCGCTGGGTCAGCATCAGGTTGCCGGGTTTGATGTCGCGGTGGATCACGCCCTTCTGGTGCGCGTGCTGGACGCCTTCGCAGACGCGGATGAACAGCGCGATGCGCGCATCCAGCGACATCGCGTGCTCGTCGCAATAGGTGGTGATCGGGCTACCGGCGATGAACTCCATCGCGAAGAACGGATGCCCGTCGGCAGTGGTGTCGGCATCGAAGACCTGGGCGATGGCCGGATGCCGCATCTGCGCCAGCAGTTGTCGCTCGACCTCGAAATAGGCCAGGTGGCGCGCGTCGAGCTTCTGCGCACGCAGCAGCTTGAGCGCGACCGTGCGCCGCACCGGTTCCAGCTGCTCGGCGCGATAGACCTCGCCCATGCCGCCGCGGCCGAGCAAGGCCTCGATGCGGTAACGCCCGAGGCGAGCGCCCGGCTGCAATGTGGATGCCTCGCCCGCCTTCGCATCCGCCGCCGGAGAGCGCGTCGCCAGCAGTTCGGTGCGTTCCGGATCGTCGTGCGGCCCCTGTGCCATGTGCTCCCCCCTTTCGCCGGATTCTAGCGAACACGGCGCCCGGTCTTGTCGAGGCGCTACACTCGGGCTGACTGTCGGTTGTCCAGCGCGGAATGGAAACGGATCCCCACCTCCACGACACCACCCAGCGCACCCTGCTCAGCCCGGGGCCGTTGCGGCCTGCGCCGCGTTCGGCCTGCGTGGTGGTGATCCATGGCGAAGGGCTTGGCAGGCGCGCCGACATCGACCAGGCGCCGGTGCTGGTGGGACGTTCGCAGGAAGCCGACCTGGTCATCGCCCACAAGAGCGTGTCGCGCGAGCATTGCCGGATCTGGCGCGATCCAACCGGCTACCGCATCCGCGACCTCGGCGCGACCAATGTCACCCGCGTGAACGAAACGCGCATCGCCAGCGACACCTTGCTGGCCGATGGCGACCAGGTCACGGTGGGCGAAAGCATCCTCAAGTTCATCAGCCAGGACAGCGTGGAGGCGCGCTACCACGAGGAGATCTACCAGCTCGCCACCCACGATGCGCTGACCGAGCTGTACAACCGCCGGCATTTCATCGAGATGGCGGACAAGGAGATCGCGCGCTCGATCCGCCACGCGCGCCCGCTGTCGCTGTGCATCATCGACGTCGACCTGTTCAAGCCTGTCAACGATCGCTATGGCCACATCTCCGGCGATGAAGTCCTGCGCCAGATCGCCCAGTTGCTCCGCCGCCACGCACGCACCGACGACCTCGCCGCGCGCATCGGCGGCGAGGAATTCGCGCTGCTCCTTTCGGAATGCGATGCCGAGGCGGCGCGCGTGTTCGCCGAGCGCCTGCGTGAAGCGGTCGCCGCCGCGGTGTTCAGCCCGGGTGGCGAACCGCAGCGCATCACCATCAGCATCGGCATCGCCGCGCTGTCGCTGGAACGGGATGATCGCCCCGCCCTGATGGCCGCCGCCGATACCGCGCTGTATCGCGCGAAGAGCGAAGGCCGCAACCGCGTCTGCGTGGAAGACTGAGCCTCAGCGGTCTTGCCACGGCCGCTGGCCGTGCGGGAACACCAGCAGGTAGGCACCCACGGTCCACGCGAACGCGACCGCCCACCCGGCAAGGATGTCCGATGGGTAATGCACGCCCAGGTACACCCGCGAGAGCCCGACCATCGCCACGAACGCGGCCATCGGCAACGTGACCCACCAACGCCAGCGCGTATGCCAGGCGAGCAGGACCAGCACCATCGCCAGGGTGATCGAGCCCATCGCATGGCCGCTGGGGAAACTGAAGGTGCTCTCCGGCGCGATCGATTCCCACAGCGTGGGCCGCTCGCGCGCGAACAACTGCTTGGCGCCGAGATTGAGCAGCGCCGAACCGATGATCGCGATGCCGGCGAACAGCCCCTCGCGCAGCTTGCGCAGCATCGCCAGCGCCAGCACCAGGACGACGTCGAACGGCACCACGCCCCACTGGTAGCCGAGTTTCGAGAACAGCAGGAATGCGTGGTCGAAACCGTCGCGGGCGACCGACTGGGCGAACTGCAGGATCGGTGCGTCGAAGGGGAAGACCTCGGCCTCGCGTACCTCGTCGGCCAGTTCGCCGAATGCCCACAGCGGCAGCAGCAGGCCAGCGAAGGCCAGCAGCAGGCGACGCCAGCGCAGGCGCAGGAAGGCGATGCCGAAGCGCGCGTCCTCGCCGACCGTATCGGCGATCACGTGGGTGGCGTGCCGGGGTTCCTGCTGCTGGGGATTCTGCATCGATGCGGAAATGTCGTGGCGGCAGGCGATCATAGCCAGCGCTGCGTGGACGCCAGATTCACCCTGCCGCGCTACAGGTAATCCTCGATGCGCACCGCGTCGACCTGTTCGGGGCGCATGAACCGCTGGGCATAGTCGTCGTAGACCCCGCTGCGCAGGAACAGCTCGAACAGTTCCGGGTCGATGTGCTGGTCCTGGCGCATCTTCGCCATGATCGACAAGGCTTCGGACAGGGTCTTGCCCGGCTTGTACGGGCGATCCGCAGCGGTCAGCGCCTCGAAGATGTCGGCGATCGCCATCATCCGCGCCAGCGGGCTCAGCTGGCTGCGGTCCAACCGCTTCGGGTAACCGGTGCCGTCCATCTTCTCGTGGTGGCCGCCGGCGATCTCGGGCACCGCGCGCAAGTGGCGCGGGAACGGCAGTTCGCCGAGCATCACGATGGTCTGCACCATGTGCTCGTTGATCTTGTATCGCTCTTCCGCGGTCAGCGTGCCGCGACTGATCGACAGGTTGTGCAACTCGCCGCGGTTGTAGAGCAATGCCGGCACGTCCATGCGGAAGCCCCAGCGGTTGTCCGCCGGAATGCGCTCCGATTCCGGACGCTCGATGCAGTGCTCCGGCTTGTCGGCCAGCAGGGTTTCCTCGACGGGCAACGGATTCGCTTGTGCCGGCTTGCGTGCGAGCTCATCGCGCGAGAGGCCGAGGCGGTCATCCAGCGTGCGCAGCCACCGGCGCGCACCGATCTCGCGCAGGCGTGCCTGCTTGTCCGGCGACAGGAACTCGCCGCCGACATTGCAATGCGCGACGAAGGCGAATTCCGCATCCAGCGTCGCCAGCAATGCATCGCGCTGGCCGCGCAGCGCAGGTTCGTCGCCACCTCCGGCAACGCCGCGCCAGTAGTCGACCTCGGCATCGCGCTTGAGCACCTCGAAGCGCGTGCGGATCTCGTGGATGCGGTCGTTCACCGTCTCCAGTTTCGTCGCCTTGTCGACTACGTACTCGGGCGTGGTGACCTTGCCGCAATCGTGCAGCCACGCGGCGATGTGCAGGGCCTCCCATTCCTCTGCATCGAGGTCGAAGCCCGCATACGGCCCGTCCTGGGTGGCGCAGGCCGCGCGCGCGAGCATGAAGGCGAGTTCCGGCACGCGTTCGCAATGGCCGCCGGTGTACGGGCTCTGCGCATCGATCGCGCCGGCGACCATGCGGATGCTCGCCTCCATCAGCGCCTTCTGCGCGCGCAGCAGTTCCTGCGTCTCCAGCGAGGTCGCCGCGCTCGCCGCAAGCGCGGCGATGAAGCTGGCGCTGGCCTCGTCGATCTCGCCATCCTTGAACAGCAGGAGCATGCCCAGCAGATGTTCGCCGCGATCCTGCAAGGGCAAGGCCAGGGTGCCGAATGCGACGAAGGCGGGATCCAGCCCGAGTGCCTGCAGATCCGTCGCGGACAGGTGGCCGCTGGCAGGCCGCATCGTCGCGCGTGCATCCGCCAGCAGCCGTGGCAACGCCTCTTGTGCCAATGCCGGCAAATCGCCTACCGCGCTCGCACGCCCACCACTGGTGTCCATCGCGGTGAGGCGCAGCGCATCGCTCGCCGGATCGACCAGGTAAAGCATGCCCGCGCGCGCGCCGGCGATGTCGACCATCTTGTCGAGCAGCCACGGCTGCAGCGCCTCGAGGTCGGTCTCGGTGGCCAGGCGGCGGTTGATGCGCAGGAACCGGCGCACCGCATCGCGCATCAGGTCGAAGCCGCCCGCGAGCTGGTCGATTTCCTGCACCGGCGAACGGATCAGCGGGTGATCGGTGAAGTCGAAATGGCGAACGGCCTCAGCTTCTCGCGCCAGCGCCACCAGCGGCGCGGCGATCCGTCGCGAGGCCAGCAATGCGACCACAGCGACCGCGCCGAGCAGCAGTCCGAATTCGGCCACACCGGGGATCACGTCGCCGAAATGCCGCAGCACCAGCGCGGTGATGACCACCAGGCCCACCGAGAGCAAGGTGATGTGCAGGTACAGCGGGACGCTCCAACGCTTGCCGTCCATGGCGCCCCCTGGCGCGTGGGATACCGCCCGAGTCTAGCGCGCTGCGTGGGGTGTGCGGGTCAGCCTGGCCTGCCGGCGTTGTAGCGACGTGCCACGTACTCGTCGATCAGCGCGACGAACTCATGCGCGATGTTCTCGCCACGCAGGGTCACGGTCTTCTCGCCATCCACGAACACCGGCGCCGCCGGGGCCTCGCCGGTGCCCGGCAGGGAAATGCCGATATTGGCGTGGCGCGACTCGCCGGGGCCGTTGACGATGCAGCCCATCACCGCGAGGGTCATGTTCTCCGCGCCCGGATGGCTGATCTTCCATTCCGGCATCTTCGCGCGCACATGGTTCTGCACCACGCCCGCCAGTTCCTGGAAGAATTCCGAGGTGGTGCGCCCGCAGCCGGGACACGCCGTCACCATCGGCGTGAACGCGCGCAGGCCCATGGTCTGCAGCAGTTCCTGCGCCACGATCACTTCCTGCGTGCGCGATGCGCCGGGTTCCGGCGTCAGCGAGATGCGGATGGTGTCGCCGATCCCTTCCTGCAGCAGCACTGCCAGCGCGGCACTGGACGCGACGATTCCCTTGCTGCCGATGCCGGCTTCGGTCAAGCCCAAGTGCAACGCGAAATCGCTGCGCATGGCCAGGTCGCGATAGACCGCGACCAGTTCCTGCACGCCGCTGACTTTCGCGCTCAGCACGATGCGTTCGGCCGGCAAGCCGATCTCCACCGCGCGATGCGCGGAATCCAGCGCGGAGCGGATCAGTGCCTCGCGCATCACCCGGCCGGCATCCCAGGGCTCGGCGCGCAGGGCGTTTTCGTCCATCAACGTTGCCGCCAACGACTGGTCAAGCGAGCCCCAGTTGGCGCCGATGCGCACCGGCTTCGCATACTTGATCGCGAACTCGATCAGCTGCGCGAACTGGGTGTCGCGCTTCTTGCCGAAGCCGACATTGCCCGGGTTGATCCGGTACTTGCCCAGCGCTTCCGCGCAGGCGGGCTCGTTGGCCAGCAGGGTGTGCCCGTTGTAGTGGAAGTCGCCGATGATCGGCACCGAAATCCCCATCATCGCCAGCTTGTCGACGATACGCGGGACCGCGGCGGCGGACTCCGCGTTGTTCACGGTGACCCGCACCAGTTCCGAGCCTGCGCGCCACAGCTCGGCCACCTGTTTCGTGGTGGATGCGACGTCGGCGGTGTCGGTATTGGTCATCGACTGCACGACCACCGGCGCCGTGCCGCCGACCTTCACACCACCGATCTCGACCTGTCGGGTCGAGCGACGTGTCTCAGGCCCGAAACGGCCGGCATCGTGGGTGTGGCAAGGCGGGATCAGCGGGGACTGTGCAGACATGGCGGCATTTTACCCTTGCCGGCGCGGAACGATCGGTTGCGTGGGCGGTGATTGAGCGACGGCGAGTGATCGCCAGACTGTTGTTCCCGATCAATCCCCAGGAGCCGGCCATGCCTGCAAGCACCGCGACCATCGCCACCCCCGAAGCCAGCCGCCTGATCAAGCGCCTGTGCACGCATTGGGGACACAAATTCACCGTCGAATTCGATGAACGGCAGGGCGTGGTGAGCTTCGACGATGACGTCGTCCTGCGCCTGCAGGCACGCGAGCATGCGTTGGAGGCCCGCATCGAGGCTTGCGATCCGCCCGCGCTCGAGCGCTTCACCGGCGTGGTCGAAAACCACCTGCAACGGATGGCCCGCGCCACGCCCCTGCAGTTCGATTGGCGAGCCGTGCACAACTGAACCGGCGGCGCGCGACCTCCACGGCAATCCGACCTGCCTGCCGCTACGATGCCGGCATGGACGATCCCCGCAATATCCTCACCCCCAGCCAGCTGAACACGCTCGCCCGCGACCTGCTGGAAGGCGCGTTCCCGCTGGTGCTGGTGGAAGGCGAGATCGGCAATCTCTCACGGCCCGGGTCGGGCCATCTGTACTTCACCCTCAAGGACGCACGCGCGCAGGTACGTTGTGCCCTGTTCAAGCCGAAGAGCCAGTGGCTGAACTTCGCGCCGCGCGAGGGCCTGCGCGTGCTCGCACGCGGCCGCCTGACCCTGTATGAGGCGCGTGGCGACTACCAGCTGATCCTGGATTCGATGGAGGAAGCCGGTGAAGGCGCGTTGCGGCGTGCCTTCGAGGAACTCAAGGCGCGACTGCAGGCCGAGGGCCTGTTCGATCCGGCGCGCAAGCGCCCGCTGCCCGCACACGTGCGCCGGCTGGCGGTGCTGACCTCACCGAGCGGCGCGGTGATCCGCGATATCGTCAGCGTGCTGCGCCGTCGCTTCCCGCTGATCGAAGTCGACCTGTTGCCGGTTCCGGTGCAGGGCGACACCGCGGCTTCGCAGATCCGCACGATGCTGCAACGTGCCACCGCCAGTGGCCGCTACGACGTGGTCCTGCTCGCCCGGGGGGGAGGTTCGCTGGAGGACCTGTGGGCCTTCAACGACGAAGCCCTGGTCCGCGCGATCGCAGCGAGCCCGGTGCCGGTGGTCTCGGCCATCGGCCACGAGACCGATTTCACCCTGGCCGATTTCGCCGCCGACCTGCGCGCGCCCACGCCCTCCGCCGCCGCCGAATTGCTGGTCCCCGATCGCGGCCACCTGCTCGCCCGACTCGAAGGCCTGCAGCGTCACCTGCACGCACTGCATGCCAACACGATGCGCCAACGCGCGCAACGCATCGACCATGCCTTCCTGCGCCTGCAGGCGCTGCGTCCGCAGGCCCGGCTGGAGGCGCTGGCGCAACGCGCGCAACAGGCGCGGCTGCGCCTGGCGAATGCGATGCAGCGCCGGCTGCAACACGAACGCGGGCAATTGCGCCATGCCGACGCGGTCCTGCGCGCTGCGCATCCGCGCCGCCGCATCGAGCGCCTGCAAGAACGCCTGCAGGCATTGCGCGGACGCCCGCAATCCCTGCTTGCACGCCACCTGCAGCACGAAGCGCTGCGCCTGCGCGGTCTTGCGCGTTCGCTGCATGCGATCAGCCCGTTGGCCACGGTCGCGCGCGGCTACGCGATCCTGCAACGCGACGACGGCCGCGTGGTGCGCGGCATCCACGATGTCGATGCGGGCGAAGCACTGCAGGCACGCCTGCACGATGGCCGCCTGCGCGTGCGCGTGGAAGCAAGGGAAGCGAACGAATGAAATCGGTGCCGATCAGGAAGCGCTGGCCCTACTACCTCGCCAACAGGCCGGTGCAGGCCAACACCGCACTGGACGTGCTCGACAAGTTCAGCGGCGAACGCATGGCGCGTACCGCGATGGCCGACGCCGCCACCATCGACCAGGCCATCGCCGCCGCATACGCCGCACGCGAGGCGATGGCCGCATTCCCGCCGGACGCGCGCCGCGACGTGCTGGAACATTGCGTGCGCCGGTTCGAAGCACGCAGCGAGGAACTGGCGCTCGCCCTGTGCATCGAAGCCGGCAAGCCGATCCGCGACGCACGCGGCGAAGTGACCCGGCTCATCGACACCTTCCGCATCGCCGCCGGCGAAGCCACCCGCATCGGTGGCGAAGTGCTGGAACTGCAACTCTCGCCGCGCACCCGCGGCTACCGCGGCATGACCAAGCGCGTGCCGATCGGCGCCTGCAGCTTCATCACCCCGTTCAATTTCCCGCTCAACCTGGTCGCGCACAAGGTCGCGCCCGCCATCGCCGCGGGCTGCCCGTTCGTGCTCAAGCCGGCCGCGAAGACGCCGTTGGGCGCACTCATCATCGGCGAGGTGCTGGCGGAAACCGACCTGCCCACCGGTGCGTTCTCGATCATGCCGTGCAGCAACGAGGACGCCGCCGCGCTCACAACCGACGATCGCATCGCCCTGCTCAGTTTCACCGGCGGGCTGGTCGGCTGGGACCTGAAGGCGCGCGCCGGGCGCAAGAAAGTGACGCTGGAACTGGGCGGCAATGCCGCCTGCATCGTCGATGCCGATCCGGGCAAGTCGCTGGACGAGGTGGTCGAACGCCTCGCGTTCGGCGCCTACTACCAGAGCGGCCAGAGCTGCATCAGCGTGCAGCGCATCCTGGTCCATCGCGACCTCCACGACGCAATGGCGAAGAAACTGGCAGCGGCCGTCAGGAAACTCAAGGCCGGCGATCCGCGCGATGAAGCCACCTTCATCGGCCCCGTCATCGACGAAGAGGCGGCGATACGGATCGACGGCTGGATCGATGCGGCGATCAGGGCCGGTGCCAAGGCGCTCGTGCGCGGGAAGCGAGCCGGCAACATGTTGCCGGCGGCACTGCTGCACGACGTCCCGCGCGATGCCGACCTCTACCGCAGGGAAGCCTTCGGGCCGGTCGCCTGCATCGAGTCCTTCGACGAGTTCGACCAGGCCATTGCGCGGGTCAACGACAGCGACTTCGGCCTGCAGGCCGGTGTCTTCACCGCCCGCGTCGACCATGCGATGCGCGCATGGGACCGGATCGAGGCCGGCGGCGTGGTGGTTGGCGACGTCCCCAGCTTCCGCGTCGACAACATGCCGTATGGCGGGATCAAGCACTCCGGACTGGGCCGCGAAGGCGTGCGCTGCGCGATCGAGGACATGACCGAACCACGCCTGCTGGTGCTGCGCGACTGAGCCGCGGCGCTCAGGCCTCGGGGGCCGGCGGCGGCAGTGCTGCCGGCGGTGCCGGGCGACCGAACAGATAGCCCTGCGCGTAGGTGCAGCCGAGGTCGAACAGGCGCTCGCGCTGGCGCTGGGTTTCCACGCCTTCGGCGATGATCTCGATGTTGAGGCTGTTGGCCAGGGCCACGATGGCGCGGATCACCGCCACGCTTTCGGTGCGGACGTCGCCATCCAGGCCGGACACGAAACTGCGGTCGATCTTCAGGCTGGCGATCGGGAACCGGTGCAGGTAGGACAGCGCCGAGAAGCCGGTGCCGAAATCGTCCAGTTGCGCCAGCACGCCGTGCGAGCGCAGCAGGCTCAACGCCTCGCTGGTGCGCGGCGCATCGTCGAGCAGCGCGACCTCGGTGATCTCGATGCGCAGCCGCGACGGCACCACCTGTGCCGCATCCAGCAGGTCGAGCAGGCACGACGCGAAGTCCGGCGAGCGGAAATGCCGCGGAGAAACGTTGATCGCGACGTAGCCCGGCATCGGGTGGCGGGCCATGTCGGCGATCACCCGCGCGTACATCAGCCAGTCCACCTGCTCGATCAGGCCACTGCCCTCGCCGACGTCGAGGAAGTCGCCCGGAGTGAGCAGGCCGCGCTGCTCGTGGCGCCAGCGCAACAGGGCTTCCTGGCCGACATGCTCGCCGCTGACCAGTTGCACGATCGGCTGGTAGTAGGGCTCGAATGCTTCGGCGTTGATCGCCCGGCGCAGGTCGGATTCCATGTCGAGGATTCGCGTGGCTTCATCGCGCATGTGTTCGTCGAACATCACCGAGCGGTCGCGGCCGTCGTCCTTGGCGCGATACATCGCGGCGTCGGCGTCGCGCAGCATGTCTTCGCCGCTCTCGTAGTGCGCATGCCAGAGCGCGATGCCGATGCTCGCGGTCGGGAACAGTTCGCGCCCGGCCAGCCAGACGGGTGCGCCCAGCGCAGCCAGCACACGGCGGCCCAGTTCGGCGGCCATGTCGGGCCAATCGAGGTTTTCCGCGAGGATCGCGAATTCGTCGCCGCCCAGCCGCGAGACCACGTCGCCGGTGCGGACGCTGCCGACGATGCGGCGGGCTGCCTCGATCAGCAACTCGTCGCCAACCGCATGCCCGGAACTGTCGTTGACCAGCTTGAAACGGTCGAGGTCGAGGAACAGCACCGCGAAGCAGGCCTGCGGATTGCCGCGCGCCACTGCGATCGCCTTGCCCAGGCGCTCCAGCAACTGGGTGCGGTTCGGCAACCCGGTCAGCGCATCGTGGGTGGCCTGGTAGGTGAGCTTGCGCTCGGCGCGCATGCGCTCGCCGATCTGCTCCACCAGTTCCGCATTGGCCTCGGCCAGTTCGCGGGTACGTTCGCTGACGCGCTGTTCCAGTCCGGCGTGCGCGTGCATCAAGCGATCCTGCGCCTGCTTGCGTGCCAGGCTGCTGCCGATGTGGTACGCCACGAAGGTCAGCAATTCCTGGTCGCGGGTGGTGAACGCCACGTCGGGCGAATAACTCTGCACCGCGATGACGCCGACCACCTTGTCGTCGTACAGCAGCGGCACGCCCAGCCAGCAGTGCGCCAACGTGCCGATGCTGCGGACCTTGCCTTCCGACTCCAGTCGCCGGATCCGCGCCCGGTCGGCCAGCAGCGGCTTGCCCATCCGCAGCACGTATTCGGTCAATCCGTTGGCGACCCGGCGCGGCTTGCGCATCTGGTCGCGGTCGTCCACCGAATAGGGGAATTCCAGCATGCTGCCATCGATGGTCAGCATCGCGATGTAGAAATTGCGCGCGTACAGCAGGCCGCCGACCACCTTGTGGATTTCGGCGTAGAAGCGTTCCAGCGTCTCGCTGGTCATCGACAGTTCGGCGATGCGGAACAGCGCGCGCTGCAGTTCCTGCGCCCGTTGCCGCTCCCCGACTTCGGCCTGCAGGTCGCGGTTCGCCTGCTGCAGCTCCGCAGTGCGCTCCTGCACGCGCTTCTCGAGCTGCTCGCGCGCTTCGTAGCGGTCCAGCGCGGTGAGGATGTGCTGGGCCACGTAGGCCAGCAGCGCACGTTCCTCGTCGCTGTAGACGTCGGGCTTCTCGTAGTTCTGCACCACGATCGCACCGACCACGTGGTCGCCGCGGCGCATCGGCACGCCGAGCCAGTCGGCGCTGTCCGGGCCATTGGTCTCGCTGCCGACGATGTCGTGGCGCAACCGGAGGTCGGCGGACGGGCCGCGCATCGCGTCGCCGCTGCGCAGCAGGTGCATGGTCAGGGTGTTTTCGTCGTCGGTGACCGGCATTTCCTCGCCCGGGTCATTGACCCAAGGGTCGAGCCGGTCGACGAAATACAGGAACCGCATGGTCTGCCGATGCTCGTCGTACAGCACGATGTACAGATTGGCGGCATACATGAGCTCGCCCACGATCACGTGGATCCGGCGCAGCATCTCCTGCAGTTCCAGGCTGCCGCCGGCGAGGTCGGCGATCTCGTACAACGCCTGCTGCAGGCGCTCGGAACGGTGCAGGGAATCGATCCGCTGCTCCGCCACGTCCAGCAGGCGGGCCAGTTCGTCGCGACCCAGCCCGTCGCGGGCAGGCGACGCGATCGCGCCGGCACCGCGAGGCGTTTGCGCCTCTTCGGCGCCATTCGGCGATGGCACGACCCGGACCCCGTTCATGAAGCGAGCATACTTGAACTACGCGATCCGGCACCGCACCCGGGCAACCCCGTTGCGCCCGGTCACCCGTTCCCATCCGCGTGCCCCATGCCCTGCCCGCCCTCGCGCCCCGTCGGCCGCCCTTCCCGCGAGCCACGCCAGTCCGTACGCTGGCGGCCGTGGATGCCCCCGACACCAGCGATGAAGCCTTGATGCTTGCCTATGCGGCGGGCGATGCCGGGGCCTTCGGGGAGCTGTACGCGCGCCATCGCGGCAAGCTCTATCGCTACCTGCTGCGGCAGTTGCGCGACAACGCCCTGGCCGATGAATTCTTCCAGGATGTCTGGCAACGCGTGGTGTCGGCCCGTACCGGCTGGACGCCCGATGCCGGCTTCGCGACCTGGCTGTACACCATCGCCCACCATCGGCTGGGCGACCATTGGCGCAGCCTGAAGCACCGGCCCGCCGCACCGTCCGACGCGGACGAACGACTGGCACGCGTTGCCGATCCCGACACGCCCGAGCGGGTATTGTCGGATTTCGAACGTCGTCGCCAATTGCAGCTGGCGCTGGACGACCTGCCCGAGGAACAACGCGAGGTCCTGCTGTTGCGGCTGGAACAGGAACTGACGCTGGAGGAGATCGGCAGCATCACCGGCGTCGGCCGGGAGACGGTGAAGTCGCGCCTGCGCTATGCGATGGACAAGTTGCGCGCGAGGTTGCCGGCATGACCCGCCTGCCGCGCGAACCGCTGGATGCCGACGAGCGCGCACTGGCTGCGCAGCTGCCGCGCCTGCATGGCCGGATCGAACCTGACGCTGCGCTCGATTCGCGCATCCTTGCCGCCGCGCACGCCGCGGTATCGTCTCCAAGGCAGGTGCCGAAGCGCCGGCGTGGCTGGATCGTGCCGTTGACCGCAGCGGCATCGGTCAGCCTGGCGGTGGGCCTGGCCTGGCAGTTGCAGCCGCCGCCCGCGCCGCAAGCGTCACCGGCCCACGTCCCGGTTGCCACGGGAGGTGCCGTGGCATACGAACAGGATCAGGCCTTCGTGCATGCACCCGACGCGGCACCACCACCTCCACCGGCGGCGGTGATGGCGAAGCCGATGCCGGCTCCTGCGATGCGGCAGGCAGCGCCCGTGACCGACACCGCAAGGATCGCGCGCGAGGCGGCACCGACCGAACCGGCCGCGGAATCCGTGGCGGCAGTCCCGATGTTCGTCCCGCCACCACCTTCTCCGGTGGTGACCGATGCGGTGCCCATCGCCAGCGCACCACCGATGCCACCGCCCGCACCACCCGCCCCGCCTGTGCCGAGCCAGGCCGCGATGGCGCGGTCCTCCGACACGCTGGATACCGTCACCGTCAGCGGTGCGAGCGTGCGGGAGCAGGCGAAACGCGCCCGCCGGAACGAAGCGGAAGCCGCCGCCGACGCCATGACCTCCGAACAGTTCGCCAAGGCCGTCGACGAGGAAGACGTACCGCCGGCAACCATGAATGCCCCCGCCGCGCGCGATGCGTGGCTGCGCCGGATCGGCGAACTGCAGCAACAGGGCCGGATCGACGAGGCCAAGGCCAGCCTGGCCGAATTCCGCCGCCGCTATCCGGATGCCGTGCTGCCGCAGGAACTGCGCAAGCTGGAGCCCTGATACGCGGCCACGGCACCACGCCGCTAACATGTCGGCATGACTTCCCCCAATCCGGCGCCCAAGGCGCCCATCGGCTCGCTGCGCGCGCTCTGGCCGTTCGTACGTCGCCATTCCGGCCTGTTCATGGCCTGGCTGCTGGCCCTGGCCTGTTCTTCCGCCGCGACACTCAGCCTGCCGGTCGCGTTCCGCTCGATGATCGACCACGGCTTCAGCAGCGGCGCCAACACCGACCGCACCTTCGGCCTCGTGCTGTTGGTGATCCTCGCGCTGGCGCTGGCGACCGCCGCCCGTTACTTCTTCGTGACCCTGCTCGGCGAGCGCGTGGTCGCAGACCTGCGCACCCGGCTGTATGCGCACCTGCTGGGGCTCGATGCCGGCTTCTTCGATCGCAGCCGCAGCGGCGAATTGATTTCTCGCCTCACCGCAGACGCGGAACTGCTGCGCAGCGTGGTCGGCTCGAGCATGTCGGTGGCGTTGCGCAGCGTGGTCACCGTGGTCGGGGCGCTTGCGATGCTGTTCGTCACCAGCCCGAAACTCGCCGCATGGGCGCTCATCGGCATCCCGCTGGCGGTGCTGCCGATCGTGGTCGGCAGTCGCCGCATCCAGAAGGTCTCGCGGGCCAGCCAGGACCGGGTGGCCGACGCCAACGCCGTCGCCTCCGAGGCACTCGGCGCCGTGCGAACGGTGCAGGCGCACGCGCGCGAAGCCTACGAACGGCAGCGCTACGCCACCGCGATCGCAACGGCGGTGGCGACCGCGCGCAAGCGCATCGGCGCACAGTCGATCGTCACTGCAGTCGCGATGAGCCTGATCTTCGGCGCGATCATCCTGGTGTTGTGGTCGGGCGCGCATGACGTGATCGCCGGACGCATGAGCGCCGGCAGCCTGGGGCAGTTCGTGCTGTACGCGCTGATCGGCGGTGGCTCGGTGGGTGCGCTGGCCGAGGTCTGGAACGAGTTGCAACGCGCCGCCGGCGGCATGGGCCGGATCAACGAGTTGCTGCAGGAATCTCCGCAGGTCACGGCACCGGCGTCGCCCAAGAAGTTCTCAGAGCGCGTGCGCGGCGAGATCGTGTTCGATGCGGTGACCTTCCACTATCCGCAGCGTCCGGACACCGCCGCGCTGGATGATTTCAGCCTGCGCGTGCGCCCCGGCGAGACCGTCGCCCTGGTCGGTCCGTCCGGTGCCGGCAAGAGCACCCTGCTGTCGCTGCTGCTGCGCTTCCACGATCCGAAGGCCGGCAGGATCACCCTGGACGGCATCGACCTGCGCGAACTCGACCTGGATGCATTGCGCGAAGCCATCGCCCTGGTGCCGCAGTCGCCGACATTGTTCGCCGCCAGCGCGGCCGACAACATCCGCTACGGACGCCTCGACGCCAGCGATGCGGAGGTGCGCCAGGCCGCTGCCGCCGCCGAAGCCGAAGTATTCCTCGATGCGCTGCCGGATGGCTTCGGCAGCGAGCTCGGCGAACGCGGCGCACGCCTGTCGGATGCGCCGGTGTTGCTGCTGGACGAAGCGACCTCGGCGCTCGACGCGCAGAGCGAACGCGCGGTGCAGACCGCACTCGAACACCTGATGGAAGGCCGCACCACCCTGGTGGTCGCGCATCGCCTCGCTACCGTGCTGCGCGCCGATCGCATCGTGGTGATCGAGGCCGGCCGCATCGTCGCTGAAGGCACGCATGCGGAACTGCTGACGCAGAACGGCCTGTATGCGGAACTGGCGCGGCT
>JAVWUU010000049.1:0-18169 GCA_036666995.1 Thermomonas sp. | reverse complement strand
GACCAGCGCGACCAGCCGCTGCGCATACGCGTAACTGTTGCGGCTGTCGATGGCGATCACGTCGCCATGGTGCGCATTGCCATCGCCGTCCTGTTCGCTGACGTCCCATAACGCCGACCACGAGCCGACATCGTTCCAGCCGATATCGACCGGCAGTACCATCGCCGCCTCGGTCTTTTCCATCACCGCGTAGTCGATGGAATCGGACGGACTGCTCGCGAATGCGGCCTTGTCCAGGCGAATGAAGTCGCCATCGCGCGCGGCACCCTCGAAGGCAGCGCGCACCGCGTCCACGATGTCGGGACGGAAGCGCTGCAACTCGTCGATATAGCGCGAGGCGCGCAAGAGGAACATGCCGCTGTTCCAATAGTAGCCGCCGGCATCGAGATAGGACTGCGCGGTCGCCGCATCCGGCTTCTCGACGAAGCGCAGCACCTTGCGCGTACCCTCGCCCGCTGCAGCTTCGATATAACCGAAGCCGGTTTCAGGCGCAGCCGGGACGATCCCGAACGTCACCAGCGCACCGGACTCTGCGGCCGGCATCGCCATGCGCACTGCATCGCGGAACGCTGCCGCATCGCGCACCACATGGTCTGACGGCAACACCAGCAACAGCGGATCGTCGCCACCGCTCATCGCCTGCAATGCGGCCGCGGCGATCGCCGGCGCGGTATTGCGGCCAATCGGTTCCAGCACGATGGCCGGCGTCGGCGCGCCGATCTGGCGCAGTTGCTCGGCGACCAGGAAGCGGTGGTCCTCACCAGCGACCACGATGGGCGCGGCATCGGCCAGCCCGGCCACACGCAACCAGGTGGCCTGCAACATGGTGTCGTCGCCGGCCAGCGGCAGGAACTGCTTTGGATAGGCCTCGCGCGACAGCGGCCACAGGCGCGTGCCGGAACCACCGGACAGCAATACGGGTTGCAACTTGGCCATGCACGCCTCGCTCGGATCGATGCCGCAGTTTACCCTTCACGCATGAGCGAACCGGCAACACCTCCCGACCCGCGCGCCGCGCAACGCCTCGCCTGGATGCGCGACGCCCTGCGCGACGCCGATGCACGACTCGAACGCGCCTCCACCGATGCCGGTTTCCGCAGCTACTGGCGCACCTCCGGCAGTGGCCCATCACGCATCGTGATGGACTCGCCGCCGGACAAGGAAGACGTGCGTCCATGGCTGCGCGCGCACGACCTGCTGAAAGCCGGCGGCGTACGTGTGCCGCACATACTCGCGCGCGATGTAGATGCGGGTTTCCTGCTGCTGGAAGACCTCGGCGGCCCGACCATGGCGCAGGTCATGGACGATGCCAATGCCGACGCGCATGTCGATGGCGCGATCGGGCAACTTTTGCGGATCCAGTCGCTCACGCTACCCGCGGATACGATGGTGTTCGGCGAAGCGCTGCTGCAACGCGACGCGGGATTGTTCGAGGACTGGTATCTGCGCCGCCATCTCGACATCGAGCTTGGTTGCGACGATGTGGAACGTCTGCAACTGGTACAGCGCAGGCTGATGGACAACGCGCTGGCGCAGGCGCGCGTGCCTACGCATCGCGACTACATGCCGCGCAACCTCATGCCGGTGGCCGATGGCCCCGCGGTGCTCGACTTCCAGGACATGGTGGTCGGCCCGATTGCCTACGATCCGGTCAGCCTGCTGCGCGATGCCTTCCTCAGCTGGCCGGAGGATCGCGTGATCGGCTGGCTGCAGCGCTACCACGCGTGCGCCATCGACGCCGGCCTGCCGGTGCCCGACATCGCCACCTTCCTCCGCGACGCTGACTGGCTGGGCGTGCAGCGGCACCTGAAGATCCTCGGCATCTTCGCGCGCCTGCATCATCGCGACGGCAAGTCGCGTTACCTCGCGGATGCGCCGCGCTTCATCGCCTACCTGGATGCCATCGTGCCCAAGTACCCGGAACTCGCACCGCTCGGCGAATTGCTCGAACGCACCATCAAGCCGGCGATCGCCAGGCTCCCTGCATGAAGGCCCTGATCTTCGCGGCTGGACTTGGCGAGCGCATGCGCCCGCTCACCGACACCACGCCCAAGCCCCTGCTCCAGGTGGGCGGCAAGCGCCTGATCGAATGGCACCTTGAGAAGCTCGCCGCGCTCGGCATCGAGGACGTGGTGGTCAACACGTCGTGGCTGGCGGCGCAATTTCCCGAGACGCTCGGCGACGGCTCGCGCTGGCGCCTGCGCATCGTCTATTCGTACGAAGGCGACACCCCGCTGGAGACCGGTGGCGGCATGTGGAATGCGCTGCCCCTGCTGGGCGACGCCCCCTTCCTGCTGGTCAATGGCGACGTCTGGACCGATCACGATTTCACCCGCCTGCCGCGCGAACCGCAGGGCCTTGCGCATCTGGTGATGGTGGATCGCCCGCCGCAGGCCACGCATGGCGATTTCGCGCTGGACGATGCCGGCTTCGTGCGTGCCGACGGCGAGCATCGGCTCACCTATTCCGGCATCGGCGTGTATCGCCCGCAGTTGTTCGACGGCTGGCGCGAGATCGTTCGCGAGCCGGCCATCATCAATGGCAAACCGAAATTCCCGCTGGCGCCGATCCTGCGGGCGCACATGGGTGGCAACGGCATCACCGGCGAACACCACCGCGGCCGCTGGACCGACGTCGGCACGCCGGAGCGCCTGCACCTGCTGGATGCTGAATTGCGCGGCTAGTCCGCGCCCAGCACCTGTCGCAGGAACGGCACGGTCAGTCGCCGCTGGGCGACCAGCGAAGCGCGATCCAGGCGTTCGAACACGCCGGTGAGGCTGCCGAGGTCGCGGCTGCAACGGCGCAGCATCCAGTCCAGCGCGGCATCGTCGAAGTCGAGCCCGCGCGCCGCCGCCCGCTGGCGCAGCAAGTCGGCGCGGCCGTCATCGTCGAGTACCGGCAGCGTCCAGCGCGTGCATTGCGCCAGCCGCGAACGCAGGTCCGGCAAGAGCATCGGCAAGGCATCGGGCGAGCCAGGCGCGGCATACAACACGCTGCGGCCGGCGTCGCGCAGGCGGTTGTGCAGGTCGAACAGGGCGACTTCGTCGTCACGGTTGCCGGCGATCGCGTCGACATCGTCCAGCGCCACCAGATCGGCATCCAGGCCTTCGCTGGCCGCGCGCAGGCGCCCACGCAGACTCGAGAGTCCAAGGTAACTGGCCTGCCTGCCCGACTCGGTGGCGAGCGTGCAGCAGCCGACGAGCAGATGGGTTTTCCCAGTCGCGCGAACACCCTGCAGGTACAGCGCATCGACCGCGGTGCCGCTAGCCAACGACTGCAATTGCGCCATCAAACCGACCGGTGCATGCAGGTAACGCTCCAGCCGTTGGTCGGGGGGCGCGCGCAGCGCCAGCGGCAACTGCGGGCCGAGCCTGTCGTCCACCGGCATCTCAGGCGGCGGGCGGTTCGCCGTCATGGCGGGCGGCTGGAGGAACGACGATCGCGCTGGCCACCACGATCGCGGGGGACTCGCCGGCGTACAGGCGGCTCTGCCGGTAGCGCTCCTGCGCATAGCGCAACAGCACGTTGACCACCGCCGCCACCGGCAACGCCAGCAGCATGCCGAGGAAGCCGAACAGGCTGCCACCGGCCATCACCGCGAAAATCACCGCCATCGGATGCAGGCCGATGCGGTCGCCGACCAACTTCGGCGTCAGCCAATAGCTTTCGATGATCTGGCCGATGGTGAACACCACCGCGACACCGGCCAGATGCTGCCAGTCGCCGAACTGCACCAGCGCGGCAGTGCCGCCGAACACCACGATGGCCGCCGGCCCCAGGTAGGGCACGAAGGTCAGCAGGCCGGCGATCACTCCGATCAGGATGCCCAGGTTCAGGCCGACCAGCGACAGGCCGACGGCATACAGGACGCCAAGGATCAGCATCACCAGCAACTGCCCGCGCAGGAAACCACCGAGCACGGCATCGGACTCCTTCGTCAGCCGGGCCACCGTGTCGAAGTGATCGCGCGGCACCATCAGGCCGACGCGCTCGACCAGCAAGTCCCAGTCGCGCAGGAAGAAGAAGGTCAGCACCGGCAGCAGCACGATGTTGGCGATCCAGCCGAGCAGCGCGAAACCGGAGCGCGACACATAGCCCAGCACCGTTGCAGCGACGCCGCCCGCGCTTTCCCAATGGTCGCGGATCAGCTGGAAAAGCCGACCCGGATCCAGCCATGACAGGATCTGCAGGCCGGTGCGTTGTTCGACCCAGGGCAGTGCCGTGCCGACCATCCAGTCGCGGTAGTTCGGCAGCGATGTCACCAGGGTGACGATCTGCTGTTCCAACAGCGGCACCAGCACGATCAGTGCGATCACCAGCACCAGCGTCATCGCGCTGAACACCAGGATCACCGCGTTGTTGCGCTTGAGCCCCTTGGCTTCGAGGCGATCCACCATCGGATCGCCCAGCCAGCCCAGCAGGGCAGCGAACACGAACGGACTGAGGATCGGCGCCAGCAGCCAGACGATCCACAGCACGCCGATGCCCAGCGCGGTCCATTGCACGCGACGATAGAAGGTCGCGATGGTGGCGAGATCGTTGTCGGGATGCATGCTCAATCCAGGCGGAAGGTGGCGACTTGCGGCGCGACGGGTTGGCCATCCGCGTCGTCATCGCGATCGCCGCCGCTGGACACCGTGGACAGGACCTCGCCGCGGTCCGCGTACTTGGCGAAATTGGCGATGCCGGTGGCCAGCTCGAGGTCGAGCTCCAGCACGTCGGGCGTGGCCGAGACCGGGGTGACCCGCTTCACGATCGACACGCCTTCGAGGTAACCGGCCAAGCGCAGGTAGTCGTCGGCGCTGTCGATGCCGAGGATGCGCACGCGGTAGCGTCCCGGCGGGCCGCCGCTGCCAGCCTTGGCGTAGCGCTTGAACAGCGCATCGGCCGCGCCATCCGCACCGCCGGCCATCGCCCGACGCGCATCCGCATGCTTGGTCTGCCACTTCGACAGCACCTTGCCCTTGTCGACGAAGATCCAGTCCGCGACCCAACCTCCGGTACCGGCACGCTGCAACTTGCCGAGCAGTTGCATCGGCGGGCTGTAGCGCTTCGACAGCGAGGCGATCGCGGCGGTATCGCCGCGCCAGATCGCGCCCACTGCGGCCTGTTCAGCCGCACTGCCGGAGGGCAGGCCGAGCGCATAGCCACGCTGCTTGGCCTGTTCGAGCACCGCGCGCGCCGCGTTCACCTGGCCCAGGGCCACCAGTCGCGGGCCGCTGCCGTCGTCGATGCCCAGCCACAGCACCGGCTTCGGGCGCGGCGTGGGCCAGCTCGGCAGGCCGAGCATCTGGATCAGCCCATCCACATCATCGCGCTTGAAGCGCACCACCAGGGTGGTCTGGAAACTCGGCGCACCGCTGGCGGACACGCCTTCGTCCTGGCGGTAGTCGTAACTGGCCACGAAGGCCTTGGCCTTGGACAGCTCATCGCGGACACCCGGTTGCTGCGCCGCGCCGCGATCGCCGGTGGCATTGGCCAGCACCTGCGCCAGCGCGCGGCCGAATGCGCCATTGCGCTCGCCGTCGGTCTGGTTGCGCACGGCGACTTCCGCCTCGTAGGCGCCGCTGGCGGCTGCGCGGTCGCCCTCGACGCGCTGGGCCATCGCCGGCACGCAGGCGAGCAACCACAGGCAGGCCGCCATCAGGCTCGCCCACCGCCACCGTCCGCTTGCTTGCGGCATTGCTCGCATCGCCAATCCTTGCCCGGAATCCATGTCTTGCGTCCGAAATGGTGCCGCAGCCCGGCGGGCGCGTCCATGACTGCGCCGCCGCCAGCATGAACGCGGCTGCTAAAATCGCCGTTTCCCGCGCCCGTGAGCCTGCCGTGACCGCCCCCCAGCCCCCCACCGTCAGCGGCCTCACCTATCGCGATGCTGGCGTCGACATCGACGCGGGCAACGAAGTCGTCGAGCGCATCAAACCCTTGGTGAAGCGCACGATGCGGCCGGAAGTGCTGGGCGGGGTGGGCCTGTTCGGCGGGCTGTTCGACCTGTCCAACCGGTATCGCGAGCCGGTGCTGGTCTCCGGCACCGACGGCGTCGGCACCAAGCTGATCCTGGCCAAGCAGCTCAACCGCCACGACAGCATCGGCCAGGACCTGGTGGCGATGTGCGTGAACGACGTGCTGGTGCAGGGCGCGGAACCGCTGTTCTTCCTGGACTATTTCGCCACCGGCAAGCTCGATGTCGAGACCACGGTGCAAGTGGTCGCCGGCATCGCCAAGGGCTGCGAGATCGCCGGCTGCGCGCTGATCGGTGGCGAGACCGCCGAGATGCCCGACATGTACCCGCCCGGCGAATACGACCTGGCCGGCTTCACCGTCGGCGCGGTGGAAAAGTCGAAACTGATCGACAGCACCAAGGTCCGCAGCGGCGACATCCTGATCGGCATCGCCTCCAGCGGCCCGCATTCGAATGGGTATTCGCTGGTGCGCAAGATCCTGCAGCGCGCGGGGGTCACGCCCGACAACGGCCGCCTTGATCTCGACATCGGCGGCGTGACGCTTGCGGATGCGCTGATGGAACCCACCCGCATCTACGTGAAGCCGGTGCTGGAACTGCTGGCGAAGCACGACATCCATGCGATGGCGCATGTCACCGGTGGCGCGCTGGTCGAAAAGATCATCCGCGTGGTGCCGAAGGACTTCGGCCTGGAGATCGACACCTCGTCGTGGCCGCTGCCGGCGGTGTTCGATTGGCTGCAGCGCGAAGGCAACGTGGCCCGCGAGGAAATGTGGCGCACCTTCAACTGCGGCATCGGCTATGTGCTGATGGCGGCCCCGGGCGATGTCGCCGCGATCGAAGCGGATCTCGAACGCCAGGGCCTCGCCCATTGGCGGATCGGACAGGTCGTGCCCGCCGGCGAAGGCGAGCGGCTGCGCATCGGCTGAACGGGATGCAGGCCACGAAAAGGGTCGCCTTCGGGCTCACCCTTGCCGTGTTCGCGGCAAGCTGGATCGCACCACGCTGGCCGGTCGAGCAGGCACTGCACAGCAGCCTGACCGTGCTCGGCCTGGCGTGGCTGTGGTGGCACGACCGGCGCTGGCCGCTGCGTCCGCTGCATTTCGCGCTGATCTGCGGGTTCATCATGATGCACTGCATCGGCGCGCGCTGGCTGTATTCGTACGTGCCCTACGATGCCTGGCTGCAGGCCGCTATCGGCTGGTCGCCCAATGGAGCCTTCGGCTGGCAGCGCAACCACTTCGACCGCTTCATCCATCTCGCCTTCGGCGTCTGTTTCGCGCCACCACTCTGGCACTGGCTGCGCCAGCGCTGGCAACGGCTTTCAGTCGCACAGGCATTCGTGCTCGCAGTGATGCTGGTGATGTGCGCGAGCCTGGTCTACGAATGGGCAGAATGGGCGATCGCGCTGATGCTTTCGCCTGAAGCCGCCGAGGCCTACAACGGCCAGCAAGGCGATCCTTGGGATGCGCATGCCGACATGCTCCTGGCCACCCTGGGCGCGTTACTGGCATGGCCACTTGCCCGCGAGCGCAATCAGGGGTCACGCGCATGACCGCCCGCATCGCGGTGCTCGCGTCCGGTCGCGGCAGCAACCTGCTGGCGATGCTGGATGCGATTGCGCGCGGAGACCTGGATGCCGAGGTTGTCGGCGTGTTCTCCGACAAGCCCGACGCCACCGCCCTGCAGCGCGTGCCGGCGGACGCACGCTGGTCGCGCGACGCCAAGACCTTCGCGGACCGGGAGTCGTTCGATGCCGATCTGGCCGATGCAGTAGCGGCATCGCAACCGGACTGGATCGTCTGCGCCGGCTACATGCGGATCCTCGGCGAGGCCTTCGTGCAACGCTTCCGCGGACGCCTGCTGAACATCCATCCTTCGTTGCTGCCGAAATACCGGGGCCTGCGCACGCATGCCCGCGCCCTGCAGGCAGGCGATACCGAGCACGGCGCCAGCGTGCACTTCGTGGTTCCGGAACTGGATGCGGGTGCGGTCATCGCGCAGGCAGTGGTTCCCGTGTTGGTCGACGACACGCCGGAAACACTGGCCTCACGGGTCTTGCAGGTCGAACACCCGCTGCTGGTCGCGGCCTTGCAACTCGCGACGTCGGGCCGCATATCTGAACAGGATGGCGTCGCATGGCTGGATGGTCAGCCCATGTTTACGCCGCTCCGCCTACAGTTCCCGCCCCAATGACGCTTGGCCGGCGCACGCCGCCCTCCAGCGCGACATCGAAGGTTCCCCGCATGAAGACCCCACGCATCGCCACCCTGTTCGCCACCCTCCTGCTCGCCACCGCCCCGGCGTGGGCGGTCAAGCCGTTCTCGGCCGAGTACGAGGCGAACATCAAGGGCACGTTGCAGGCCGATGCGCAGATGACCCTGTCGGCAGCAGGCACGGATCGATGGAACTACGTGCTGAGCGTGAACAGCCCGGTTGCGTCGGTGCGCCAGGCCACTGTCTTCGAGGAGCGTGGCGGCGAGTGGCGCCCGCTGTCCGGCACCGACACCACCCAGATGCTGATGAAGAAGTCGCAGAAGAATGCGTCCTATGACTGGGCGAAGGGCGAAGCGCGCTGGAATGGCGACGTGAAGCCGGATCGCGTTGGCCCGGTGAAGCTGCAAACCGGCGATCTCGACGCGATGCTGCTCAACCTGGCGATCGTGCGCGACGTGGCCGCCGGCAAGCCGCTCAATTACCGCCTGGTCGACAACGGCGTGGTGCGCGCGCAGGCCTACCAGAACCTCGGCAAGGAGACCGTCAGCGTGGGCGGGCAGCAGCGCAGCGCGACCAAGGTGAGCCGCAGCAACGACAACAAGCAGGTGATCGTGTGGGTTGTCGACGGCCTGCCGGTGCCGGCGCGGATCCTGCAGAAGAAGGACGGCAAGGACGAGCTCGACCTGGTGTTGAAGTCGGTTCGCTGATCCGCAGCACCAACCGATACGAAAAAGCCCCGCGATGCGGGGCTTTTTTTGTTCGCGCTCACCGGACGACGATCAATCGACGCGACGGATGCTCGCGCCCAGCGCGGAAAGCTTGGCCTCGATGTTCTCGTAGCCGCGGTCGAGGTGGTAGATGCGGTCGATGACGGTATCGCCATCGGCCACCAGTCCCGCCAGGATGAGCGACGCCGACGCGCGCAGGTCGGTGGCCATCACCGGCGCACCGCTCAAGGTGTCGCTGCCGCGCACCACTGCGGTATGCCCGTCCACGCGGATGTCCGCACCCAGCCGCACCAGCTCGTTCACGTGCATGAAACGGTTTTCGAAGATCGTTTCGTTGATCACGCCAACGCCATCGGCGACGCAGTCCAGCGCCATGAATTGCGCCTGCATGTCGGTGGGGAACGCCGGGTGCGGCGCGGTGGTGATGTTCACAGCGCGCGGCCGCTTGCCCTGCATGTCCAGGGTGATGCGGTCGCCGTCGATGGCGATGTCCGCGCCGGCCTCGCGCAGCTTGTCCAGCACCGCGTCGAGCGTGTCCGGGCGCGCATGAGTCGTGGTCACTCGACCACCCGTCATCGCCGCGGCGACCAGGAAGGTGCCGGTCTCGATGCGGTCCGCGATCACCGCATGCTCGCAACCGTGCAGCGATGCCACGCCCTCGACCACGATCCGCGAGGTCCCGGCACCTTCGATCTTCGCGCCCATCGCGACCAGGCAATCGGCCAGGTCGACGATCTCCGGCTCCATCGCCGCGTTTTCCAGCACGGTGGTGCCTTCGGCGAGCGCGGCGGCCATCAGCACGTTCTCGGTCGCGCCCACGCTGACCATCTCGAACACGTGGCGCGCGCCCTTGAGGCGGCCATTGCTGCGCGCCTTGATGAAGCCGTGATCGACGCTGATCTCCGCGCCCAGCGCCTGCAGGCCCTTGATGTGCAGGTCGACCGGACGCGAGCCGATCGCGCAGCCGCCCGGCAGCGAGACTTCGGCATCGCCGTATTTCGCCAGCAGCGGGCCCAGCACCAGCACTGAGGCGCGCATGGTCTTGACCAGCTCGTAGGGCGCGATGTGGCTGTTGACGCTGCGCGGGTCGACGGTCATGACATCGCCATCGTGGTCGATGCCCGCACCCAGGCCAGCCAGCAGCTTGGCGGTGGTGAACACGTCGTGCAGGCGCGGGACGTTGGTGATCCGCACCGGCGCGTCGGCCAGCAGGGTGGCGCAGAGGATCGGCAGCACCGCGTTCTTGGCGCCGGAAATGCGGACTTCGCCCTCGAGCCGGGCACCGCCGGTCACAACGATCTTCTGCATCAGGCGGCCGCCTCTGCCGGGGTCACGGTGCGCAGCTGCAGCGCATGGATCTCGCCGCCCATCTTGCCGCCGAGGGTCGCGTAGACCATCCGGTGGCGCGCCAGCGGCAGCTTGCCGGCGAACGCCTCGCAGACCACGGTGGCCTCGAAGTGCACGCCATCCGGCCCATGCACGTCCGCTTGGGCGCCGGGCAGGCCGGTTTCGATCATCTGGCGGATGCTGTCGGCGTTCATGGCGTGTGCGGTGGGCTCTAGTAAACTGAACGACCGAGTTTAGCGGAATCCCTTGTGCCCCAGCCCGTGCCGCCCGATGACTTCGATTTCGCCGCCAGCGGGCGTCGCGTGTTCGCGGTCGAGGCCGACGGCCTGGCCGCCGTCGCCGGGCGCATCGACGGGGCGTTCTCCGCCGCGTGCAGGGCCATCCTCGCCAGCCGAGGGCGGGTGGTCTGCTGCGGCATGGGCAAATCCGGCCATGTGGCGCGCAAGATCGCGGCGACCCTGGCCAGCACCGGCACGCCGGCGTTCTACGTGCACCCCGGCGAAGCCGCGCATGGCGACCTGGGCATGGTCACCGACGCCGACATCGTGCTGGCGCTGTCGTACTCCGGGGAAAGCGACGAAGTGCTGCTGTTGCTGCCCGCGCTGAAGCGGCAGGGCAACACAGTGATCGCGATGACCGGCCGCGAACAGTCCACCCTGGCCCGCGAGGCCGACATCCACCTCGATGTGAGCGTGCCGTCCGAGGCCTGCCCGCTGGCGCTGGCACCGACGTCCAGCACCACGGCCTCGCTGGCGATGGGCGATGCGCTGGCCGTGGCATTGCTGGAGGCACGCGGCTTCACCGCCGACGACTTCGCCCGCTCGCACCCCGCCGGCGCGCTCGGCCGCCGCCTGCTGCTGCATATCACCGATGTGATGCATGCCGGCGACGATGTGCCCAAGGTCGGCCCCGATGCCACCGTCAGCGAAGCGCTGGTCGAGATGAGCCGCAAGCGCCTGGGCATGACCGCGGTGGTCGATGGCGATGGCCGCCTGCTTGGGCTGTACACCGACGGCGACCTGCGCCGCAGCCTGGACGATGCCGATGTCGACCTGCGCGGCACCCGCATCGACGCGGTGATGACCCGCGCCCCGCGCACCATCGATGCCGACGCGCTTGCGGTGGAGGCCGCGCAACTGATGGAAACCCACAAGATCAACGCCCTGCTCGTCCTCGATGGCGAACAGCGGGTCGTCGGCGCGCTGAACATCCACGACCTCCTGCGCGCACGGGTGGTGTGATGAACATGCCCGCCTACCCCGCCGATGTGGTCGAGCGCGCAGCGAAGATCAGGCTGATCGGCTTCGACGTCGATGGCACCCTGACCGACGGCCGCCTGCTGTACGGCACCGATGGCCACGAAGCCAAGTCCTTCCATGTGCTCGACGGCCTGGGCTTCACCCTGCTCCGCCATGCCGGCATCGAACTCGCGCTGGTCACCGCGCGCATCAGCGAAGTGGTCGAACGCCGCGGCCGCGAACTGCAGGTCAAGCACATCCACACCCACGAGCGCAGCAAGCTGGCCTGCATGCAGCGCATCGCGGCGGGCATGGGCATCGGCATGGACCAGGTAGCCTTCGTCGGCGACGACCTGCCGGACCTGGCGACGATGCGCAGCGTCGGCCTCGCCATCGCGCCCGCAAATGCCCATCACTGGGTCCTGCCCGCCGCGCACTGGGTCACGCCCCGTCGCGGTGGCGAAGGCGCGGGCCGCGACGCCTGCGACCTCTTGCTGCATGCGCAGGGCCGCGTCGACGACATCCTCGCCCACGGGGAACACCCGTGATGGAAAGCCCGGTCAGCTGGCGCACCGGCCTGACCATCGCCCTGCTGCTCGGCGCGATCGCCAGCGGCTGGTCGGTGTGGCGGCAATCGCGCCCGGTCGACGACGGCGTGCTCAAGACCCGCCCGGACTACGTGCTGCGCGACTACGAGATCATCTCGCTGGACAAGCAGGGCAAGGAATCCTTCACCCTGCGCGGCCCTGTGCTGCAGCGCGACCCCGCCGACAAGACCATGGAACTGGCCACCCCGGTGTTCCTGGTGCCGGATCGGCAGAATCGCTACTGGCAGATCAGCGCCAAGCGCGGGGTGGTGCCGGCCGATGGTAGCCAGCTGCAGTTGCATGGCGAGGTGCTGGCGACCAGCCCTGCCGATGCACCGCCCGCCACCCGCATCGAAACCGACCAGCTCAACCTGTTCCCCGGCGAGAACCGGGCGACCTCGGCGGCTGCGGTCGCGATCACCCGCCCCGGCCTTACAATGAATGGCCATGGCATGCAGGCGGACTTCGACCGCCAGCAAATCTCCCTCCTGTCGCAGGTGCGCACCCGTTATGTCCCCCAGCGCTAAGTCCACCGCCACGCTGCTGTCCACCGCGGTCCTCGCCCTCGCCTCCGGCATCGCCGATGCGCGCACGTCCGACCGCAACAAGCCGATGGACATCGAGGCGGCGCACCAGGTGTGCGGGCTCGGCGCCAACGACAGCTGCACCTACACCGACGTGACCATGACCCAGGGCACCCTGCGGATCAAGGCGGCGAAGGCGGTCATCCAGCAGGTCAACGGCGACATGAGCCGCGTGCAGATGAGTGGCGGGGTCACGCTGCGCCAGCAACTGGACGACGGCACCGACTTCGATTCGAAGTCTTCCGCGGTGGATTACGACCTGCGCAACGAAGTGGTGGTGTTCACCGGCAACGTGGGCATCACCCAGCAACGCGGCACGCTCAATGGCGAGCGCGTGGTCTACAACATGAAGACCGGCCAGGTCGAAAGCGGCGGCAACGGCAATGGCCGGGTCAAGATGCGGATCCTGCCGAAGAGCGCGCAGGGCACGCCGGCCAAGGCGGCCGACTGATGCTGGTCGCCGAGGGCCTGCGCAAGCGCTACCGCTCGCGCGAGGTCGTGCGGGACTTCGGGTTGACCCTGAAGGCCGGTGAGGTGGTCGGCCTGCTCGGCCCGAACGGCGCCGGCAAGACCACCTGCTTCTACATGATCGTTGGCCTGGTCCCGGCCGATGCAGGGCGCATCGTGCTGGACGGCATCGACGTCACCGACCGGCCGATGTATGCCCGCGCCCAGCTCGGCGTCGGTTACCTGCCGCAGGAACCGTCGGTGTTCCGCAAGCTCAGCGTGGCCGACAACATCCGGCTGGTGCTGGAACTGCGCCCCGACCTCGACGACGACGGCCGCGAACGCGAGCTGTCCGCCTTGCTCGACGAACTGCAGATCAACCACGTCGCCGACCAGGCCGGTGCCAGCCTCTCGGGCGGCGAACGCCGGCGGGTGGAGATCGCCCGCGCGCTGGCCGGCAAGCCGCGCATGATCCTGCTCGACGAGCCGTTCGCCGGCGTCGATCCGATTTCGGTCAACGAGATCCAGCGCATCGTCCGCCATCTCAAGGAACGCGGCATCGGCGTGCTGATCACCGACCACAACGTGCGCGAGACGCTCGGCATCTGCGACCGCGCCTACATCCTGGCGGACGGTGCAGTGCTGGCGCAGGGCACGCCTGGCGACCTGCTGGAGAACCCGGACGTGCGCCGGGTCTACCTGGGCGAGGCATTCCGCCTCTGAGCATGCAAGCGCGCGCCCGCCGCTGCGCATTGCTAACGGTTTTTTACCCGTGTCTGGCGATATGCTGGGGACGATGAAGCCGCGCCTCTCCCCCGCGCTGCAGCAGCACCTGGTCCTGACGCCGCAACTGCGTCAGGCAATCCGCCTGCTGCAGCTGTCCACCGTCGAACTCGAAGCGGAAGTGGCCGAAGCCGTGGCCAGCAATCCGCTGCTCGACTGGGCGGAAGAAGGCGAGGCGACGCCCGGCGAAGCGCACGAGGCGCGAGACGCCGAAGCCCCGGTCGAGACCATCACGCTTGCTGCCAGCGAAATCGAAGACCACTGGGATCGCGATGCCGAACCCTGGCAGGAGCGCATCGGCCCGTCGTCGGATCGCGATGGCAACGACGACGTCGAGCATCCCGCGGTCGCCGAGAGCCTGCGCGACCACCTGCTCTGGCAATTGCACCTCGGCCATTTCAGCCAGCGCGACACCAGCATCGGCATCGCCCTGGTCGATGCGATCGACGATGACGGCTACCTGCGCGAAGACCTGGAAGAACTCGCACGCAGCCTGCGGCCCGACATCGACGCCGGCCTGGACGAAGTCCTGCAGGTGTTGCACCGGATCCAGCAATTCGATCCGGTCGGCGTCGGTGCGCGCGACCTCGGCGAGTGCCTGCGCCTGCAGTTGCGTGCGCTGCCGGCCGACACACCCGGCCGCGATGTCGCCATGCTGGTCACCGCCGGTCCGCTGCAACGGTTGCCGAAGATCGGCATCGACGGCGTCTGCCAGGAATTGCGTTGCGAACGCGGCGAGGCGGAAGCTGCCGTACAGTTGCTGCGCAGCCTGGATCCGCGGCCGGGTTCGCAACACGGCGAATTGCCGGCCGGCACCTACGTCACCCCGGACTGCGTGATCTGGCGACAGCAGGGCTTGTGGCGGGTGGCGCTGGCCTCTGGCGCGATGCCGAAAGTGGCGATCCAGCATGGCTACGAGCAGATGATCCGGCATGCCTGCAGCACCGATGCCGAATATCTTCGCGGCCGCCTGCAGGAAGCGCGCTGGCTGCTGAAGGGCCTGGAATCGCGTGCCGACACCCTGCTGCGGGTGGTGCGATGCCTGGTTCGCGAACAGGCCGCGTTCCTCGAGTTCGGCGAGCAGGCCCTGCATCCGCTGACCTTGCGCAGCATCGCCGCGGAACTCGGCCTGCATGAATCCACGGTGTCGCGGGCGATCGCGCGCAAGTACGTGCGCACGCCGCGCGGAACCATCCCGCTGCGCGATTTCTTCGCCTCCGGCATCGAGACCGAAGGCGGCGGCAGCGCGTCCAGTACTGCGATCCAGGACATGATCCGCAAGCTGGTGGCCGCGGAAGATCCGCGCAAGCCCTTGTCGGATGCGCGCCTCGCCGATACGTTGAAGGCGGATGGCGTGCCGGTGGCCCGGCGCACCGTGGCGAAATATCGCGAGGCCCTGCATATCCCGGCCTCGCACGAACGCGTGCGCATCGGCTGACGCCGTTGCGTCGCACCCACCGGCGGCATCGGTGCCGCCGGTTCACACGAGCAAGGAGGTCAAGATGCAGATCGAAACCCACGGCCAGCAGATCGATGTCACCCCGGCGCTGCGCGACTACGTGGAGAACCGGTTCACCCGGCTCGGTCGACATTTCGAGCACCCCTGCCAGATCCGCGTGCAGCTGGGCCTGGACAAACCGCAGCATCGCGCCGAAGCCACCGTCACCATGACCGGCCGCAGCCTGCACGCCGACGCCAACGGCGTCGACATGTATGCCGCCATCGACCTGCTGGCGGACAAGCTGGACCGCCTGCTGATGAAGCAGAAGGAAAAGATGGTCGACCACCATCGTGGCGAGAGCATCGCCCACCTCGACGCGCTCGGCTGAGCGAGCCGCGATGATCGACAGGGGACAGGCCTGCCGGCAGGCGGGGATCGCATGGTGAACGCCGCGCGCATCACCGCCGCCGAACTCTTCGAGAAGCAGCACGACCGCCTCGAATTGCGTTGGCTGGCAGGCCAGAAGGACGGCGCGCGGCGGGTGCTGGAGGCGGTCGAGACCGTCGCCCGGCGTCCGTCGCTCGCCGGTTACCTCAACACGATCTACCCCAACCGGGTGCAGATCCTCGGCACCGAGGAACTGGCCTGGCTTGACGGCCTGGATGCACGCCAGCGCTGGGAGACCATCCAGAAGATCATGGACGTCCGGCCACTGGCGCTGGTGATCAGCAAGGCCCAGACCTGCCCGGAAGACCTCCGCATCGCCGCCGAGGAGTCCGATACGCCGTTGTGGGTCTCGCCACGTCGCGGCCACGAATTGCTCAACCACCTGCAGTACGTGCTCGCGCGCACGTTGGCGCCGCGGATCACCCTGCACGGCGTGTTCATGGAGATCTATTCGATCGGCGTGCTGGTCACCGGCGAATCCGGTTCCGGCAAGAGCGAACTGGCGCTGGAACTGATTACCCGCGGCCATCGCCTGGTCGCCGACGACGCCCCGGAATTCACCCAGATCGCGCCCGATGTGCTCGACGGCACCTGCCCCGACTTGCTGCAGGACATGCTGGAACTGCGCGGCCTGGGGGTGCTCAACATCCGCCAGATGTTCGGCGACACCGCGGTCAAGCGGAACAAGTACCTGCGCCTGATCGTGCACCTCAGCCGCCCGTCGCTCGAACCCAGCCCGACCGGGATGGAACGCCTGACCGGCGACCTCGGCACGCGCCGCGTGCTCGACCTCGACGTGCCGATGATCACCCTGCCGGTGATGGCCGGTCGCAACCTCGCCGTGCTCACCGAAGCCGCTACCCGCATGCACATCCTGCGCAGCAAGGGCGTCGATCCGGCCGCCGCGTTCATGGCCCGGCACAGCCACTTCCTGGAACGCTCGCAATGACTGCACCGGCCACGCCGTCCCCTTCCGTGCCACCGCTCGTCATCGTCAGCGGCATGTCGGGGTCCGGCAAGTCGGTCGCGCTGAAGACCTTCGAGGACCTGGGCTACTACTGCGTCGACAATCTGCCGGCGGAACTGCTGCCGGAATTCGTGCGGTGCCTGCAGGCCGGCCAGGCATCGCCGGACCGGATCGCGGTGGGGATCGATGCGCGCAGCCTGGGCGATCTCTCCGACGTGCCTGAGGCCCTCTCGCAGATCGGCGCGCAGGGCATGGACACCCGCCTGTTGTTCTTCGACACCCGCGACGAGGTCCTGCTGCGGCGCTACGCCGACACCCGCCGCCGCCATCCACTCAGCCACCTCGGCCTGGTGCTCCCCGACGCGATCTCGCTGGAACGACAGGCGCTCAAGCCGTTGCGGCAGATCGCCGACCACGTGCTCGACACCAGCGAACTCAACGTCCACCAGATGCGCCGGCAGATCCTCACCGACTACGGGTTGAGCGGTACCGGACTGTCGCTGTTGTTCGAGTCCTTCGCCTATCGCCGCGGCGTCCCGGCCGAGGCCGATTTCGTGTTCGATGCGCGGGTGCTGCCGAACCCGCACTGGGACGCACGCCTGCGCCCGCTCTCCGGTCGCGATGGCGCCGTCGCCGACCATCTCGATGCCGAGCCCGAAGTCATCGCCTACGTTGAACAGGTGCAGGGTTTCCTGGACACGTGGCTGCCCAAACTGCGTTCGGAAACCCGCAGCTACGTCACCGTCGCCTTCGGTTGCACCGGCGGCCGGCATCGCTCGGTGTACCTGGCCGAGCGCCTGGCCCGGCATTGCCGCGAGAACGGCTGGGCGGAAGTGGCCGTGCATCACCGCGAGCTGGATTGATCGCCATTGGGGCAGCCCCGTTGGGGCAGCCTCCCGTGGCTGCCCATCTTCGCAGGCAGGGCAACCACAGGGGGTTGCCCCGACGAAGCGAATGATGCGAGCGGCGGCACGCTTCCGCACTGTCATTCGCGTCTGTTAACTTGCAGGCATGGCCGTCGGCATCCTCCTCATCACCCACGAAGGCATCGGCAACGCCATGCTGGCGGTCGCCACGCGCCTGCTGCAAAAGCTGCCACTGGCCTGCGAGGCGTTCGAGGTCCCGTTCGACGGCGATCCTGAAAGTCTCCTGCCATCCGCCAGCGCCGCGTTGCGCCGGGTCGATGCCGGGCACGGCGTGCTGGTGCTGACGGATCTGTATGGCGCGACGCCGAGCAACCTGGCCGCGCGCCTGTCGCGACTCGGCACGCCGGTGCGTCGGGTGTCCGCGCTGAGCCTGCCGATGCTGCTGCGGGTGATGAAGTACGCCGAACTGCCGCTGGACGAACTGCCGGCGGTCGCCGCCGCCGGCGCGCGCAACGGAGCGATCGTCGATGACGCATGACACCGACTTGTCGATAC
>JAVWUU010000048.1:0-18479 GCA_036666995.1 Thermomonas sp. | reverse complement strand
GAACTTGCCCAGCGCCTTGCAGAACGCAGCCAGCCGGCGTTCGGTCTCGGGCGCCATGCCGTCGTGGTGGATGATTTCGACCAGCGGCATCTGCGCCACCGGATTGAAGTAGTGCAGGCCGGCGAACTGCGCCGGACGCGCGATGTGGCCGCGCAATTCGTCGAGCGGGATCGACGAGGTGTTGGTGGTCAACAACGCATCTGGCTTGAGCTTGGGCTCCACGGTTTCGTAGAGCGCGCGCTTGGCCTCCGGGTTTTCGATGATCGCCTCGATGACGAGGTCAGCCTTTGCCACGCCATCGCCAGCGAGGTCGCCCTGCAGTCGCTGCGCAACGGCGGGACGCTTGGCGGGATCCTTGACCTTCTTGTCGAACAGCGCCTGCGCGCGGGTCATCGCGGCATCGATGAAACGCTGCTCGCGATCCTGCAGGGTGACATCGAAGCCCTTGTAGGCGGCGAACGCGGCGATGTCGCCACCCATCACGCCCGCGCCGACCACATGCACATGGCGGATGCCGGCATCGCCCTTGCCCAGCGCCTTCAGGCGTTCGGTGAGGAAGAAGATGCGGATGAGATTGCGCGCGGTCGTGCTGCCCGCCAGTTTCACTACCGCGCGGCGCTCGGCATCCAGCCGTGTCCGCAGGCTTTTGCCGCCGGTGCGCTCCCAGGTGGAGATCAATGCATACGGCGCCGGGTAGTGATCCTTCTTCGCCTTTCTGGCCACCTGCTTGGCCATCTGCGGCGCCAGCACTTTGCGCGCGATCAGGGTATTCGTGGCCCAGCCGAGTGCGCGCTGCTTGAACGGACGCACGGTGCCGCGCAATGCCAGCGTGGCGGCGGCATCGATCAGCAAGGCCGGCTCGACCACCTTGTCGACCAGGCCGATGCCGCGTGCGGCGCTCGCCGACAGCGCGCGGCCGGTGAGCATCATGTCCATCGCCGCCGGTGCGCCCACCAGCTTCGGCAGGCGCGCACTGCCGCCCCAGCCCGGGAAGATGCCGAGCTGGGTTTCCGGCAGGCCGATGCGGGTGGACGGATCGTTGCTGGCCACGCGATAGCGGCAGGCCAGCGAGATCTCGGTGCCGCCGCCCATGCAGAACCCGTGGATCGCCGCAACCGTGGGGCAGGGCAGTTCGGCCAGCTTCTGGAACACGTCCTGGCCGCGACGGATCGCATCGTTGACCGTGCCCTTGCGGTCGAACTCCTGGAATTCCTTGAGGTCGGCGCCGGCGATGAAGCCACTGGCCTTGGCCGAGGCGATCACCACGCCCTTCGGCGGGTCGATCACGATGCGTTCAAGCACGTCGGCCAGTTCGATCAGCACGTCCTGCGAAAACGCATTGACCGACTCGTCGGCGCGATCGAACTGCAATACCAGCACGCCGTCCTCGCGGCGCTGCGGTTTCCAGTGGCGGAGGCGAAGCCCGTCGAAGCCTGCGGCGGGGGAGTCGGCCATGCGCGTACCATCCGTACCAGTATGTGAAGGTCGCATCGTATCCCGGCCCGTCTTGAATACCTGTCAAATCGCCTTCAGGTAGATCGCTGGCGCGGAACTTCCGTCGATCATCGCTGTCACATGGCCCGGACGCGACCGGGCTCATCAACGAGGAACCGGCGCGCAATGGCCGAGGATGACGTGTCGCAAGCGCTGGACCAGGATCTCGTCGCCCGCGTGCAACGCGGGGACAGCGCCGCCTTCGACCTGCTGGTGCGCAAGTACCAGCATCGAACGGCCGCGCTCATTTCGCGCTACATCCACGACTGGGCGGAAGTGCAGGACGTGGCGCAGGACACCTTCATCCGCGCCTATCGCGCCATTGGCGGGTTCCGCGGTGATGCGCAGTTCTCCACCTGGCTGCACCGGATCGCGGTCAACACCGCGAAGAACCACCTGGTGTCCGGGAACCGCAAGCCGCCGACCGACGACATCGAGATCGAGGATGCCGAGCAGTTCGAGTCCGGCCTGCGCCTGCGCGACAACGACACGCCCGAGCGCGAACTGATGCGCCAGCAACTGGAACAAACGGTGCTGCGCGCGGTCGAAGACCTGCCGCCCGAGCTGCGCGATGCGATCACCTTCCGTGAAGTGGAAGGGATGAGTTACGAGGAGATCGCCGAACGCATGCAGTGCCCGATCGGCACGGTGCGTTCGCGCATTTTCCGCGCCCGCGAGGCGATCGACGAGCGCATGAAACCCCTGCTGGACCACGACGAACGCAAGCGTTCGCACGCCTGAGCCCGCCGCCATGACCCAAGACACGACCTTGCACGCCACCACCCTCACCCAACTCAGCAGCCGCGAACAGTTGTCCGCATTGATGGACGGCGCGTTGCCTGCGGACGAAACCCGCTTCCTGCTGCGCCGCCTGCAACACGACGCGTCGCTGGCGGAATGCTGGGAGCGATGGCGACTCGGTGGTGAAGTGATGCGCGGGCTTGCGCCGACGCAACGATTGCCTGCCGATTTCGCCACGCGGGTGGCGATGGCATTGCAACAGGATGGACAATCGCCAGTCGCGGCCTCGCCGCGCGAGCGAAAGCCGGCTTGGTTGCGATGGGGTGGTGGTGCCGCGATGGCGGCTTCGCTGGCGGTGGTGGTCGGTTTCGTTGCGCGACAGCCCGCAATCGATCCCGCCGGCAGCGCACCGTTGCCGCAGGTTGCGGCCGCCTCCACGGTGGCCGATCCACCTTCGAGTCCTTCAGTACCTGCACCCTCCGCACCGCCACCGATGCCGGCCGCCAGCGACGCATTGGTGGCAGCGACGGCAATCGCCGCCGCCGCGCGCCCCATGCGCAGCCGCGATGTCGTACGCACGCAGCAAACCGCACGCACATCCTCGGCAGCGATCCGCGAACGCGAATCCCAGGCCATCGCCACCGCCAACTTGCCGATCGATGCGCCGCAACCCGATATCGTGACCCGGCCATGGCCGCGCTCGGTGTTGCCGCAGTACGCCGGCAACAATGCGTTGGCGGTCGGCTTTGGCGACCACGCGCGCGCCGCCGCACCGTACAACCCCTTTCAGTCGCCGGCGCTGGCCGAGATCGCGCCGCCAGCGGCCGTGCAGGCCGCGCCCGCCGACCCTGCGGATGCCGCCGGTCAGCCCTGAGGGCATTGGCGTAACCCAACCCGATCCCACTTTCGTACGAGGATTCGTCGACGATGACTGCTGCCAAGACTCCACTGCTGCGCCCGCTGGTCCTGTCCGTTGCGCTGGCCGTTGCCGGCCTGGGCGTCGGCAGCTGGTATGGCGTCGCCACTGCGCAATCCGCGGTGCAGGCGCCTGCGCCTGAACTGGTCTCCGGGCTGCCTGACTTCACCCGCCTGGTCGATCAGGTCGGGCCGGCCGTGGTCAGCGTGCAGGCCGAAGTTGGCAGCAAGCTGCAGGCCACGACGCAGCAGCGCGGCCAGCAGCAAATGCCCGACGACGAGGAAGTCCCAGAGTTCTTCCGTCGATTCTTCGGTCCGGGCATGACGCCGATGCCCGGCATGCCGGGCCAGCCCAATGCGCGCCCGCGTGGCGTGTCGCAGGGCACCGGTTTCATCATTTCCACCGACGGTTACGTGCTGACCAATCACCACGTGGTCGAAGGCGCCGATACCGTGCGCATCAAGTTGTCCGACCGCCGCGAGTTCGTGGCCAAGGTGGTCGGCAGCGACGAACAATCCGATGTCGCCCTGCTCAAGATCGACGGCAGCGGCCTGCCGGTGTTGCGCATCGGCGATTCGCGCACGCTCAAGTCTGGCCAATGGGTCGTCGCGATCGGTTCGCCGTTCGGACTGGATCATTCGGTCACTGCCGGCATCGTCAGTGCGGTCGGTCGCGCCAATCCGTACGCGGACCAGCGCTACGTGCCCTTCATCCAGACCGACGTGGCGATCAACCGCGGCAATTCCGGCGGCCCGCTGATCGACACCCGTGGCCAGGTGGTCGGGATCAACTCGCAGATCTTCAGCAATTCCGGCGGCTACATGGGCGTGAGCTTCGCCATCCCGATCGACGTGGCGATGAACGCGGTGCAGCAACTCAAGGCGACCGGCAAGGTCACCCGCGGGCAGCTGGGCGTGCAGATCCAGGCGATGAGCCGCGACGCGGCGAAGGCGCTCGGGCTTGGCGACGCGAATGGCGCACTGGTGGCGCGCGTCGAGCCGGGCAGCCCGGCGGAGCGCGCGGGCATCCTCCGCCAGGACGTGATTCGCAGCATCAACGGCCAGCCGGTCTACGAATCCAGTGACCTGCCGCCGATCGTCGGCGCGATGGCACCGGGCACCAGGGTCTCGATCGAAGTCATCCGCGACGGCAAGCCGCGCACGGTCACCGCCACCCTCAACCAGCTCAGCGAGGCCACGGCCGGCCCGGCCCCGGGCAACGACGGTGCGCCGCGCCCGGGCGCTGCTGCGCAGGCGAATGCGCTGGGGATCGTCGGCGAGGACCTCGACCCGCAGCAGCGCAGCCGGCTTGGCTTGCAGGCTGGAGAGGGCGTGCTGGTCGCGCGGGTCGAAGGCGTCGCTGCGCGCGAGGCCGGCCTGCGCCCGGGCGACGTCATCCTGGCGGTAGGTCGCAACGACGTCTCCAGTGCGGCCTCGCTGAATGCCCAGCTGCGCGCCGTGGGTACCGGCAAGGCGGTCATGCTGCTGGTGCGGCGTGGCGGCGGCACCCAGTACGTGACCGTCAATCCGGTCGGGAACTGAGTCCGCGCGGGGTGGCGAGCCGTCCATGCCGGCGGGGCATGGACGGTGCTGTGCGATAATGGCGCGTTAACCCCCAGACAGGCTGCGAACCCGCTCCCGTCGCAGCCCACAGCCGAGTCTCCATGCAGCCCGACGCCATGCGGTCCATCCGCAATTTCTCGATCATCGCCCACATCGACCACGGCAAATCGACCCTGGCCGATCGCATCATCCAGTTGTGCGGCGGCCTGCAGGATCGCGAGATGGAAGCGCAGGTCCTCGATTCCAACCCGATCGAGCGCGAGCGCGGCATCACCATCAAGGCGCAGTCGGTCTCGTTGCCTTACACGGCGCTGGACGGGCAGGTCTACCAGCTCAACTTCATCGATACCCCCGGCCACGTCGACTTCAGCTATGAAGTCAGCCGTTCGCTGGCTGCCTGCGAGGGCGCGTTGCTGGTCGTCGATGCGGCGCAGGGCGTCGAGGCGCAATCCGTCGCCAACTGCTACACCGCGGTGGAGCAGGGCCTGGAAGTGGTGCCGATCCTCAACAAGATCGACCTGCCGACCGCCGACATCGACAAGGTCAAGGAAGAGATCGAGGCGGTGATCGGCATCGATGCCGAAGACGCGGTGGCGATCAGCGCCAAGACCGGGCTGAACGTGCGCGACGTGCTGGAGGCGATCGTCAAGCGCATCCCGCCGCCGAAGCCGCGCGACACCGACAAGCTGCAGGCGCTGATCATCGACTCCTGGTTCGACAACTACCTGGGCGTGGTCAGCCTGGTGCGGGTGATGCAGGGCGAGATCAAGCCGGGCGACAAGCTGCTGGTGATGTCCACCGGCCGCACCCACCAGGTCGACAAGGTCGGCGTGTTCACGCCCAAGCGCAAGGAGCTCACCAAGCTCGGTGCCGGCGAAGTGGGCTGGGTGCATGCCTCGATCAAGGACGTGCACGGTGCGCCGGTCGGCGACACCCTGACCCTGGCCAGCGATCCCGCGCCGGGTCCGCTGCCGGGCTTCCAGGAAATGCAGCCGCGCGTGTTCGCCGGCCTGTTCCCGGTCGATGCCGAGGACTATCCGGACCTGCGCGAAGCGCTGGACAAGCTGCGCCTGAACGATGCCGCGCTGCGTTTCGAGCCGGAAAGCTCCGAGGCGATGGGCTTCGGTTTCCGCTGCGGCTTCCTCGGCATGCTGCACATGGAGATCGTGCAGGAACGCCTGGAACGCGAATACAACCTCAACCTCATCAGCACCGCGCCGACCGTGGTCTACGAGGTCCTGAAGACCGACGGCGAGATCGTGCCGATGGACAATCCGGCCAAGCTTCCGCCGATCAACATGGTGTCGGAGATCCGCGAGCCGATCATCCGCGCCAATATCCTCACGCCGCCGGATTACATCGGCAACGTGATCAAGCTGTGCGAGGACAAGCGCGGCGTGCAGGTCGGCATCACCTACATGGCCAGCCAGGTGCAGGTGAGCTACGAGCTGCCGATGGCCGAAGTCGTGCTGGACTTCTTCGACAAGCTGAAGTCGGTGAGCCGCGGGTACGCCTCGCTGGACTACCACTTCGTGCGTTTCGAAACGGGCCCGTTCGTGCGCGTGGACACGCTGATCAATGGCGACAAGGTCGATGCGCTGTCGATCATCGTGCATCGCAGCCATGCGGATCGCCGTGGCCGCGAGCTCACCGAGAAGATGAAGGACCTGATCCCTCGGCAGATGTTCGACGTGGCCATCCAGGCGGCGGTCGGCGCGCAGATCATCGCCCGCACCACGGTCAAGGCGATGCGCAAGAACGTGTTGGCCAAGTGCTACGGTGGCGACGCGACCCGCAAGAAGAAGCTGCTCGAGAAGCAGAAGGCCGGCAAGAAGCGGATGAAGCAGGTCGGCAGCGTGGAAATCCCGCAGGAAGCCTTCCTCGCGGTGTTGCAGATGGACAACAAGTGAGCGCGATGCAACTCCCGGAGAACGCCGCATGATGGTGTGGTTCGAAACGATCCTGGTCGCCCTGACCGCCTTGACCGGCCTGGTCTGGCTGCTCGACAGGCTATTCCTGGCCAAGCGCCGCGCCGCGGCCGCCGGCCCGCTGGACGAGGTCAAGGAACCGGTGGCCGTGGATTACTCCAAGGCCTTCTTCCCGATCCTGCTGCTGGTGCTCGGCGTCCGCAGCTTTGTCGCCGAACCGTTCCGGATCCCCTCCAGCTCGATGATGCCGACCCTGCTGATCGGCGATTTCATCTTGGTCAACAAGTTCTCCTACGGCCTGCGCTGGCCGATCACCAACAAGAAATTCCTGGCCAACGGCGAGCCCGCGCGTGGCGAAGTCGTGGTGTTCCGCCCGCCGCACCACCCGCGCGAAGACTGGATCAAGCGGGTGATCGGCCTGCCCGGCGATACCATCGGCTACCACGGCAACAAGCTCACCGTGAACGGTCGCGAGGTGCCCTATCGCATGGAAGGCGTGTACCAGGGCGAGGGCCGGGGCGCCGAGATGACAGGTGCCTCCAGGTTCACTGAAGGCCTGCCTGGGCGGCCGCATTTTGTCCTCCGACGCGACGAGACTCCGTTGCCCTACCAGGGGGAAGGTGACTGGACGGTGCCGGACGGGCATTATTTCGTCATGGGCGACAATCGCAACAACAGCGAGGACAGTCGCTTCTGGGGGTTCCTGCCGGAGGCGAGCCTGCGCGGGAAGGCGATGATCGTGTGGATGAACTTCGACCGCGAAACCGAGCACTGGGTGGATGCCTCCCGGATCGGCAAGCGGATTCCTTGATGCAATGACTGTCGGAAAGGGGAAGCACGAATGAAGCGCACGCAAGGCGGCATGACCATGCTCGGGTTCCTCATCACCCTGTCGGTGGTGATCCTGTTCCTCTTCTGCGGCATGAAGATCGTGCCGATGTACATCGAGTATTACTCGGTGAAGAAGATGCTGGCCACCATCTCGAACAACCCGGAAGCCGTGAACATGCCCAAGGACAAGATCCGCGGGTTGTTCTCGAGGAGCCTCGAGATCGACTACGTCAAGATCATCAAGCCGGAAATGCTGAAAATCGAAACCACGGACTCCGGTTACAACCTGGTCGTCGACTACGAGCGCCGCGAGGAACTCGTCGCCAACCTCGATGTGGTCGGCAAGTTCCGTGCAGAGCAGGCCGTGGTGCGTGGCGCAGCCGCGCAATGATCCCGCCCTGCGGGCATTCGCCGGGCATGCGTACGCAGACCCGGCATTGCTCGAGCAGGCGCTGACCCACCGCAGCGCCGGCAGTCCGCACAACGAACGACTGGAATTCCTCGGCGATGCGCTGGTCAACCAGTTCATCGCCGAGGCGCTGTACCGGCATTGGCCGCGCGCCGACGAAGGCGCAATGACCCGCGGCCGTGCCGAGCTGGTCCGCGAGTCCGCCCTCGCGGGCATCGCGCGCACGCTGGACCTCGGCGCGCATCTGGTGCTGGGACCGGGCGAGATGAAGACCGGCGGCCATCGCCGCGATTCGATCCTCGCCGATGCGGTGGAAGCGCTGGTCGCCTCGATCTATCTCGATGCCGGCTTCGACACCTGTCGCGCCGTGGTCATGCCCTGGTTCGAACCGTTGATCGCGGCGCTGCCGCCGGCGAACAAGGTCGGCAAGGATGCCAAGACACGCCTGCAGGAATGGTTGCAGGCGCGCCAGCGCGGACTGCCCGTCTACACACTGGTCGAGGAACACGGCGACGACCATGCCCGGGTGTTCCGGGTCAGTTGCCGCCTGGCCGAACCGGCCATCACCACCGAAGGCGAGGGCAGTTCGCGCCGCGCCGCGGAACAACAGGCGGCGGAAGCCGCATTACAGGTCATCGAAGCATGAGCAGCCAGCCACAACGCAGCGGCGCGATCGCGGTGATCGGGCGTCCGAACGTCGGCAAGTCGACGCTGGTGAACGCGCTGGTCGGGGCCAAGATCAGCATCACCTCCAACCGGCCGCAGACCACGCGCCACCGGCTGCTCGGCATCGCCACCTTCCCCGGCGGCCAGCTGCAACTGCTGGATACGCCCGGCATCCACGGCGAGCAGGGCAAGCGCTCCGGCAAGGCCATGAACCGGATGATGAATCGCGCGGCGCGCGGGGCGCTGGAAGGCGTTGACGCCGCCGTGCTCGTGGTCGAGGCCGGCCGTTGGGATGCCGAGGACGGCCTGGCCTTCGATGCCCTGCGCGAGGGCGGCTTGCCGGTGGTGCTGGTCGTCAACCAGGTCGACAAGATCAAGGACAAGGGCGCGCTGCTGCCGTTCATCGCCAAGGTCAGCGAAGGCCGCGAGTTCGCCGCGGTGCACCCGCTCTCCGCGCTCAAGCGCAAGGGACTGGAGTCGCTGATCGAAACCCTGCTCGGGCTGGTGCCGGAAGCCGCGCCCGAGTTCGGCGAGGACGAAATCACCGACAAGAGCCAACGCTTCCTGGCCGGCGAGCTGGTGCGCGAGCAACTGATGCGCCAGCTCGGCGAGGAACTGCCATATGCGACCACCGTCGAGGTCGAGAAATTCGAGGAAGAGCCGTCGCCGACGCGCGGCGTGATGTACCGCATCGACGCGGTGATCTGGGTCGAGCGCGATGGCCAGAAGGCGATCGTGATCGGCAAGGGCGGCGAGCGCCTGCGCGAGATCGGCAGCCGAGCCCGCACGCAGATGGAGCGGCTGTTCGACGCCAAGGTGTTCCTGCAGACCTGGGTGCGCGTGCGCGAGGGCTGGTCCGACGATGAGGCGGCCTTGCGTTCGTTGGGCTACCACGACTGAACATGCGCTACACCGCCGAACCCGCGTTCGTGTTGCACGCGCGGGCCTGGCGCGAAACCAGCCTGCTGGTCGAAGTCCTCAGCGCGGAACATGGCCGCATCGGCCTGGTCGCACGTGGCGTGCAGGGTCCGAAACGCCATGTGTTGCGGGCCGCGTTGCAGCCGCTGCAGTCGATCCGCTTCGATGGCGTGCAGCGCGGCGAACTGGCGCAATTGACCTCCGCCGAGGCGATGGACGCAGCGCCCCTGCTGCATGGCGATGCCGCGATGGCGGCGTTCTACATCAACGAACTGTGCCTGCGGCTGGCCCTTCGGCAGGATCCTCAGGCGGAGTTGCATGCGGCCTACGCGCGCGTTCGCGAGCGCCTGCGCGCGAACGAGCCGTTGGCATGGACGCTGCGTCGGTTCGAACGCGACCTGCTGGAAGCGCTGGGCAGCGGCTTCGATTTCAGCTGCGACGGCGATGGCGCCGGGATCGACCCGGCTGCACGCTATCGACTGGAACCCGAGCACGGCGCGCGCCGGGTGCTGGGCGAACGTGCCGGCGAGCGTCGCGAGAGCGCCACCGGTCGTGCGCTGCTCGCATTGGGCGATGACGCGCTGCCGAACAGCGAAGACCTGGCCAGCCTGCGCCTGCCATTGCGCAGCGTGCTGTTGCATCAATTGGGTGGGCGTGGGCTGAAGTCGTGGGAGATGCTGGGCGACCTGGGGCGGCTGTCCTCGCCACCAACACGCTAGCAGGTTGGAGAAATAGGGTCAGAGTAAATTTTGCGCGGACCTCGCGCGGTTCTGCGAAATGCGTGGCCGCAAAACTTTACGCTGACCCCATTTCTCCGGATCCGCCCATCAACTCGTCGGCCGCATCCTCGAAACGCTGCAAGACATCGGGCTGCAGTGGTGATGCCTGCAACTCGCGCACCGAGGAAGCCAGCCGCGCCGCACCGACGAAGCCGCAACTCGCGGCTAGCCGATGCAATTCGGCGCGCATGCCTGCCTCGTCATCGTGCGACGCCGCTGCCCGCAGGCGCGCGCGCTGATAGGGCAACTCCTGCAGGAACAGGCCGCGCAGGACGCCCACGTGGCCCGCATCACCGCCCAGCGCGAGCAGGGCGGCGGCATCGTCCCAAGGTGGTGGTGCAGTGTCGTTGCCAGCCGCCGCTCGCAGATGGCGTCGGATTGCCGCGTGCAATGCGACCACGCCCAGCGGCTTGCACAGCACCTCGCGGAAACCTGCGCCCAGTAGCCGGTCGCGAACCGCGGTCTCGGTGGCGGCGGTATGCGCCAGCGCGGGCGTGGTGTCGCTACCGCGCGCATCCAGCAAGGTATCGCCGGGGCCATCGGGCAGGTGGGCATCGACCAGCCACAGGTCGAAGGGCATTGCATCGATCGCCCGTCGCGCCTCGGCCAGGCTGCCGGCGACATGCACACGCGCCGGCAATGCAGCGACCGCATCGCGCAGGAAGGCCGCGCTGACCGGGTCGTCCTCGACCACCAGCAGGCGCAGCCACGTCTCGTCGCTGTGCGGATTCATCACGCGTGGGCATCGCCTTTGTATGCTGCACACATGATGCGCCCGATCCTGACGGCTTGTGTCCTGCTGGCGATGCTGGCAGCCACGCCCGTGCAGGCGCGCATCGCGCAGGCGCGCATCGCCAGGATCGGTACCGGCGTTGCAACGTTGGAACAGGTACGGGTGCGCGTGGATTGGCCGGCGGGTGCGACCTCCGGCGAACTCCAGGTATGGGCGGGCAAGGTGGAGGCGGCCGACCTCGGCTATCGCTATCGAGACCTGCACTGGCGCTGCCCGTTGCGACGCATCGCGGATGCGGGCTGGGAATGCGACGGGGAGATTCGCTCGGGGCGTTCCGCGCCGATGCGACTTTCGGTCAAGTTCGACGAGGCCACCACCCGGGCATCGTTGACGCAAGGTGGCGCGCGTTTCGTGCTCGATCGAAGTGCCGCCGCGCCCGACCTGACCACGCTCGACCTGACCCGAGTGCCTATCACGTGGGCGCAGGCGCTACTGGCACAGGCGTGGCCGGAAGCGGCCTTCAAGTCCGGCGAGCTCGACGCGTCGCTGGCGATCGATGCGTCGGCGAACCGACCGCTGCGGATCTCCGGCCCGCTCACCTTGCGCGCCATCGGCCTTGAAACGCGCGATGCCGCGATCGCCGGCGAAAAACTCGGTGGTCGCTTCATCATCGATTACCGCACGTCTACCGCACTGTCGTTGCTGGCCATCGACGGCAGATTGCACGGCGGCGAATTCCTTGCCGGCAATACCTATGTCGCGCTGCCGGCGACGCCCGTCGGCCTGCGCATCGACGCGATGAAGCATGCGGGCAGCGGATGGGATGTCCCGAAAATCGAATGGCGCGATGGCGATGCGCTGCAGGCGACCGCCGCACTGCGTTTCGGCATGGACGGCACACTGCAGTCGTTGCGTGCGGATGCGCGCAGCGGCGACATGACGCCACTGAAGCCGCGTTACCTGTCCGGGTGGATGGGACTGTTCGGACTTGGCGATGTCGACCTACACGGCGCGATGGACCTGCACGTCGAGTCAAATAACGGCGCGCTGCAGCGGATAGACGCGACGTTGCAGAACGTGGACTTGAGCGACCCCGCGCGACGTTTCGTGTTCGACGGGCTCGCCGGCGACCTGCGCTATTCGGCATCGGCGCCGGTGCGCAGCGAACTGCGCTGGAAGGGCGGACAACTCTATGGCCTGGCGTTCGGCGAAGCGCGACTGCCGATGGCCAGCGCCGATGGGCTGCTGCGCTTCCGCGAGGACGTGCGCGTGCCCTTGATGGACGGCACGATGACACTGCGCGACGTGGTGATCAGGCCGCCGGGCGATGCGACGGGCATGGACATCCGCTTCGGCCTGGGCCTGGACGACATCGATTTCGGCAAGGTGTCGCAGGCGCTGGGCCTGCCTGCGTTCCAGGGGCGGTTGAGCGGCGACATCCCGGACGCGCACTACGCCGACGAGCGCATCGACTTCAATGGCGGCCTGTCGATGCAACTGTTCGAAGGCAAAGTGGCGTTCTCGGCGTTGTCGCTGGAGCGTCCGTTCGGCAGCGCGCCCAGTCTCAGTGCGGACATCGCGATGGACGGACTCGACCTCGAGCGGCTCACCGAGGTGCTGGGTTTCGGCAGCATCACCGGTCGCCTCGACGGACGCATCGACGGCCTGCGCCTGGTGGACTGGACGCCGGTGGCGTTCGATGCGCGCTTCATCACCGATGACGCGCCTGGGGTGAAGCAGCGAATCAGCCAGCGCGCCGTGCAGAACATCAGCAGCGTCGGCGATGCGTCGTTCGTGACCAGCCTGCAGGGGCAGCTGATCGGGCTGTTCGACGACTTCGGTTATCGCCGGATCGGCATCGGTTGCCGGCTCGCGAACGAGGTCTGCGCGATGTCCGGTTTGTCCCATTCAGATGGAAGTCAGGCGAACAACGCCTTTACTATCGTCCAGGGCGCGGGCTTGCCGAGGCTGGACGTGGTCGGCTTCAACCGCAACGTGGACTGGCCCACCCTGGTCGAACGCCTGATCGCGGTCGGCAAGGGCGACGTGGCACCGGTCATCGAATGACGAAACATCGAATGATGCAGACAGGAGCAGGTCAATGAAGCAGTGGTTGGGCATGCCGGTGGTGGGGGCGCTGTTGCTGAGCGCATGCGTGACGATCAACGTCTATTTCCCCGCCGCCGAGGCGAAGGAAGCCGCGCGGGAGTTCGTCGAGAAGGTCATCAACGAGGCCGACAAGGTAGAGATCAAGGATTCGTCGACGCCTGCCGGCGGCATGGCGTCGCTGGGCACGCGCTTGAAGGCGGAGTTGTCGGGTTTCGATCCGTGGGTGCTGGTCGGCATCGGCAGCGCGCAGGCGCAGTCGGCGCCCGACATCAGCCTGAAGACGCCGGCGATCCAGGCGATCCAGTCGCGGATGGAATCGCGTTTCAACGGCACCTTGCGTGCGGGCTTCGACAGTGGCGCACTCGGCTTCACCAGCGACGGCCTGGTCACCGTGCGTGATGCCGGCAAGCTGGAACTCAAGGATCGCGTGGCGATGAATGCCGCGGTCGCCGACGACAACCGCGACCGCAAGGCGGTCTATCGCGAAGTGGCGGTGGCGAATGGCCACCCCGAATGGGAAAGCCAGATCCGCGACGTGTTCGCCCGCCAGTGGATCAGCAGTGCCCGCCCGGGCTGGTGGTACGAGTCCGGCGGTAGCTGGAAGCAAAAGTGAGTTCGATATTGTCGACCTGACCCTGAGGACGACACGCAGACGGCCCGCTTCGGCGGGCCGTTCGCATTGGGCCATGCCACGCCATATCTGCGAAAATGCCTGGCCTTCCGCAATCTGATGCCACGTGGCCCGACTCGATCATTCCCCCAAGTCCCTCGACATCGTCAACCTGACCCACGACGGTCGCGGCGTCGCCCGCTGGCCGGAAGGCCAGCATGCGGGCAAGACCGTGTTCGTGAGCGGCGCACTGCCGGGCGAGACCGTGCTGGTCCAGCAGACCTCGCGGTCGCGGAATTTCGACGAGGCGAAGACGCTCGAGGTCGTGCAGGCATCGCCGGATCGGGTCACCCCGCGTTGTCCGCATTTCGGTACCTGCGGTGGTTGTGTGTTGCAGCACCTGGCGGAGGATCGGCAGATCGAGGCCAAGCAGGGCGTGTTGCTGGACAACCTGCAACGCATCGGCCACGTGACGCCGCAGTCCGTGTTGCCTCCGCTGCGTGGCGACAGCTGGGGCTACCGGCGCAAGGGCCGATTCTCGGTGCGCCGGGTCGAGAAGAAGGACAAGACCCTGGTCGGGTTCCGCGAGCAGGATCCGCGCTTCGTCGCCGACATCGGCGAGTGCCACGTCGTGGTGCCGCAGTTGGGCTTCAAGGTCGCGGCACTGGGTGCGCTGGTCGATGGCCTGGACGCGCGACGCGACATTCCGCAGATCGAGTTCATCGCCGGCGACGCGCACGTCGCGCTGGTGTTCCGCCACCTGCAATCGCTGTCCGATGCCGACAAGGCGAAGCTTTCGGCGTTCGCCGCTGCCGAGGGGTTCACGATCCTGCTGCAGCCGGGCGGCATCGATTCCGTCCACCCGCTCGATGGCGATGCACCGCAGCTGTCGTTCCGCCTGCCGCAATGGGACATCGAACTGCTGTTCCGCCCGCTCGACTTCATCCAGGTCAATGCCAAGCTCAACGAGGCGATGATCGCGCGCGCGCTGGAGCTGCTCGACGTGCAGCCGGGCGAACGCGTGCTCGACCTGTTCTGCGGCCTCGGCAACTTCACCCTGCCGCTTGCGCGCGCATCGGGCGATGGTGCGGTGGTGGGCGTGGAAGGCGAGGCCGGGCTGGTCCAGCGTGCGCGCGACAATGCCGCGCACAATGGCTTGTCCAACGTGCAGTTCCATGCCGCCGACCTGGCGCAGGATCTCGCGGGGCGCGCCTGGTTGAAGGCCGGCTTCGACAAGCTGCTGCTGGATCCGGCGCGTTCCGGTGCGATCGAGGTACTCAAGCAATTGCCGCTGAAAGGCCTGAAGCGCATCGTCTACGTGAGTTGCCACCCGGGCTCGCTCGCCCGCGATGCCGGCTACCTGGTCAACGAGGCCGGCTGGACGCTGCGCGAGGCCGGCGTGATGGACATGTTCCCGCATACCGCACACGTGGAATCGATCGCGGTGTTCGATCCGCCGAAGAAGGGTTGAGGTCGCGATGGGCATCGAGATCGAGCGCAAGTTCCTGCTGGTCGATGACGGCTGGCGCAGCCTCGCGCACGAGGTGGTGCCGATGGCGCAGGGCTATCTCAACGATCTGGCAATGGTCGATTCCGGCGCGATGCAGGCCTCGGTGCGCGTGCGCATCGAGGGCGACGCCGCCTTCCTCAACATCAAGTCGCGCGAAGCCGGGCCGAGCCGCCAGGAATTCGAATACGAAGTCCCGCTGGCCGATGCGCGCGCGTTGCTCGCACTGTGCGTAGGCGGAAAGATCGACAAGCGCCGGCACTACGTGCGCCACGCAGGTCACCTGTGGGAAATCGACGAGTTCCTGGGCGACAACGCCGGCCTGGTCGTCGCCGAGATAGAACTGGGCAGCGTCGATGAACCCTTCGCCAAGCCCGACTGGCTCGGCGCCGAGGCCACCCACGCGCAGCGCTACTACAATCTGGCCTTGGCCTCGCGGCCGTTCTCGCAATGGAGCGGGGACGAGCGCCTGGCGCTGGATCTCACCGAAGGACACTAGATGCTGCAGATCGGCGTTTCCGGGCACGAACTCACCGCGCGCGAGCGCGACTGGCTGCAGCACGACGCCTGCATCGGGGTGATCCTGTTCGCGCGCAATTTCGCCAGCCGTGCGCAGGTGACCGAATTGACGCAGGCGATCCGCGAGGCCGCGCCGCGGCCGCAGTTGATCAGCGTCGACCAGGAAGGCGGACGCGTGCAGCGTTTCCGCGAGGGATACACAGCGCTTCCCGCATTGCAGGGCTTCGATGCGCTGTATCGCGAGGATGCGCAGGCTGCGCTGGCACTCGCCCGCGAACATGCCTGGCTGATGGCCAGCGAGATCCGCGCCACCGGAATCGACATCAGCTTCGCACCGGTGATCGACCTGGCGCGTGGCAACCGCGCGATCGGCAATCGGGCGTTCTCGTCGGATCCGCAGGTGGTCGCTGCTTTCGCGCGCGCGTATGTGTCGGGCATGCACGAAGCCGGCATGGCCGCCACGCTCAAGCATTTCCCCGGGCACGGTTCGATCCCGGAAGACACCCATTTCGATGTCGCGGTGGACGACCGTTCGCTGGACGACATTCGCGCCACCGACCTGGTCCCGTTCGTTGCCGGCATTGCCGCCGGCGCGGACGCGGTGATGATGGCGCACATCACCTATCCGCAGGTGGCGCCGGAACCGGCAGGCTACTCCTCGCGCTGGATCAACCAGATCCTGCGTGAGCAGATGGGCTTCCGCGGCGTGGTGTTCTCCGACGACATCGGCATGGCCGCGGCGCATTCGGCCGGCGGGGTGAAGGCGCGCATCGACGCGCACCTCGATGCCGGCTGCGACGTGGTGCTGGTGGCCAGCCCGGCATTGGTCGAAGAATCCCTACGCGGGATGGAAGGACGCATCTCCAACACGATGTCGCTGGCCGGATTGATGGGGCGCGGTGCGCTGGGTTGGGACGGGTTGCTGGCCGATGAGCGGCGTGGCGACGTGCAGGCGCGGCTTGGACACGTGCGCGAGTCGATGGCCGATTCCGGCGCCACATCGGGCGCGATCAACGTGGGAGACGTGGCATGAGCAGACCGAAGTTGGCGGATGCATTGGCGACGGCGCATGTCGTGTTCGACAAGGCCACGCTGGAAACCGCGATCACGCGAATGGCCGGCGAGATCCGACCAAATTACGACGATGGCGACGTGCCGCTGTACATCACGGTGATGAATGGTGGCCTGCCATTCGCAGCGCAACTTGCCTTCGCACTCGGCGAACTCGGACTGGACCTGGAGTTCGACTACCTGCACGCCACCCGCTATCGCGGCCAGACCACCGGCTCAGGCCTGGCATGGCTGCATCGCCCGGCCACGCCGATGCGCGGGCGCAAGGTACTGCTCGCCGACGACATCCTCGACGAGGGCCACACACTGCTGGCGATCAAGCACTGGTGCGAAGACCAGGGCGCGGCCGAGGTGCGCATCGCGGTGCTCGCCGAGAAGGTGCATGCGCGTTGCGTGGAGGGCATCTGCGCCGACCACATCGGCGTGCAGGTGCCGGATGCCTACGTGTTCGGCTATGGCATGGATTTCCATGAGCAGGGACGCAACCTGCCGGCGATCTACGCGCTGGGCGAATGAACATGCCGATCGAACTCGCAGTGATCGGCGGCACCGGCGTGTATGCCCTCGGCGAACTCGCCGATGTCGAATCCCACCAGCCGGTCACGCCGTATGGCGCGCCGTCCGGGCCGATCCGCGTGGGCACGTACGCAGGCAAACGCGTGGCCTTCCTGGCGCGCCACGGCGAGGGTCATTCCCTCCCGCCGCACAAGATCAACTATCGCGCCAACCTCGCTGCGCTCAAGGCGATTGGCGCAACGCGCGTGCTGGCGATGAACACCGTCGGCGGCATCACCGCGCAGTGCGGGCCGCGCGTGCTCGCGTGCCCGGACCAGCTCATCGACTACACCTGGGGCCGCATCTCGACCTTGTGCGAGGAGCCCGGCACCGAGGTGCTGCATGTCGATTTCGGCGATCCGTACACGCCATCGCTGCGCGCGCAGGTCATCGCTGCAGCAAAGCATGCAGGCGTGGCACTGGTCGATGCCGGTTGCTACGGCGCGACCCAGGGCCCGCGTCTGGAAACCAAGGCCGAGATCGCGCGCATGCGCCGCGACGGTTGCGACCTGGTCGGCATGACCGGCATGCCGGAGGCAGGACTCGCCCGCGAACTCGGGCTGGATTACGCCTGCCTGGGCATCGTCGCCAACTGGGCGGCCGGAGCGGGCCCCGACGTCGACGAAGTGATCACCCTGCAGGACGTGCTCGACAACGTCGCGGCGGCGATGGACGACGCGGCGCGCCTGTTGCGGGCGATGCTGGCCGGCTGACTTCCGTGATCGCGCGCCGGCATGTCGCCATCGTCGGCTATGGCACCGGCGGACAGGCCGCGGCACTGGCATTCGCGCGCGCCGGCCATCAGGTCGAGGTCTTCGAACGCGTGCCGAACCCCGGCCCGGTTGGTGCCGGCTTCCTGTTGCAACCGACCGGCTTGCAGGCCCTGTGGCAACTCGGTTTGCTCGACCAAGCTTGCGCGCTCGGGACGCCGGTCGCGCGCCTGCATGGCGAGACGCCGCAGGGCCGCGCGGTCATGGACATGCGTTACGCAGGCCTCGATGCGCGGCTATGCGGTGTCGGCATGCAACGCGGCGCGTTGTTCGCGTTGCTGCACGAGGCAATCGCTATCCAAGCCGGCGTGCAGTTGCATGCCGACCACGCGATCGTCGAACTCGACTGCGATGGCGGACG
>JAVWUU010000047.1:18502-18734 GCA_036666995.1 Thermomonas sp. | reverse complement strand
CGCCGCATTCCACCGCCAGCGAGTGATCGACGATCAGCTGCACCGGCACCACCGGATTCACCTGCGCGGGATCACCGCCCTGGTCGGCGATGGCATCGCGCAATCCCGCAAGGTCCACCAGCGCGGTCTGGCCGAGGATGTCGTGGCAGACCACGCGCGCCGGAAACCACGGAAAGTCGAGGTCGCGACGGCGCTCGATCAACTGCAACAGGTAGGCATCGCGCATCGACGG
>JAVWUU010000047.1:0-18492 GCA_036666995.1 Thermomonas sp. | reverse complement strand
CACGCGGGCGGTATAGGACAGCGTGGCGTAGGCACCGGGGCGGATCACCTCGATGGCGGCGCGCGCGTCGAACCAGTCGAGCGAGGTGCCGGGCAGGGGCTTGCGGAAATCGACGTTCATTGGCGTTGGCTACGTGGTCGCGTCAGGCCGCCATTGTCGCGCATCGTCCCGGCGCACGCAGTTGGACGAAGGTCGTCCGTACAATGGCGCCCGCATGAACGCCGCGCCCGCCATTGCCCCCGACCAGTTGCGCCTGTCCGTCGCCCCGATGATGGACTGGACGGATGCGCATTGCCGCGCCTTCCATCGCGTGCTGGCCCCGCACGCGCGGCTCTACAGCGAGATGGTCCATGCGAATGCGGTGATCCATGGCGATCGCGCGCGCCTGCTGGCGATGGATCCGTCGGAGCATCCGGTCGCGTTGCAGCTCGGCGGCAGCGAGCCGGCCTTGCTTGCCCAGGCCGCGCGGATTGGCGTGGATGCCGGTTTCGACGAGGTCAACCTCAATTGCGGGTGCCCGTCCGACCGCGTGCAGGCGGGCCGCTTCGGCGCCTGCCTGATGCGCGAACCGGTGCTGGTCGCGGACAGCGTGGCGGCGATGATCGCCGCCGTGCCCGGCGTCCCCGTGACGGTTAAGTGCCGACTCGGCGTGGACGACGACCACGAGTGGGCGCGCTTCCTCGCCTTCATCGACACGATTGCCGACGCGGGCTGCGTGACCTTCGTGGTCCATGCGCGCAATGCCTGGTTGCAGGGCCTGTCGCCGAAGGAAAACCGCGAAGTCCCACCGCTGCGCTACGACTGGGCGTACCGGTTGAAGCAGGAGCGTCCGAACCTGCAAGTCGTCGTCAACGGCGGCATCGCCGATGCAGGCGAAGCGACCGCGCACCTCGATCATGTCGATGGCGCGATGCTCGGACGTGCCGCCTACCACACGCCGTTCCTGCTGCATCAGCTTGATGTCGCCTGGTTCGGCGGCGAGGCGATGTCACGAGGCGATTTGCTGCGCGCGTATCGCCCGTATGTCGAGGCCCAACTGGCGAATGGCGTGTTCCTGAAGCATATCGCCCGCCACATCCTCGGCCTGTTCGCCGGCCAGCCGGGCGGCCGCGCGTTCCGGCAGGTGTTGAGCGAGGGCGCGCACAAGCCGGGCGCCGACTGGTCGTTGGTCGAACAGGCGCTGGCGCTGACCGAACGCAGGGAGCAGGCGGCATGATCACCCGCGACATCGACGCATTCCTCGCTTTTGCGCGCGGGGCATCGGCGGATTTCGGTCCGCCCACGGCACGCGCTGCGTTCCTGGTCGCGCCCGATGGCTTCGCCCTGGCCGAACAGTCGGCGCAGGACAATGCCTACATGGCCGATGCCGCCGCGTTCGATGCGCAGCGTGCATCGATGCAGCATCGCGAGCTGCAGCGTGCGATCTCCACTGTGCTGCCCACGATCTGCTTCGCCGGCGACCCGGCCACGCCCGATGCGCTGTTCCCCAACAACGTCTTCGGCACCGCCGCCGGTCGCGCCATCATCGGCCGCATGCGCCATGAAGTGCGCCAGCGCGAGGCCACCCGCACCGACATACGCGACTTCTTCCGCGAGGTGCTCGGTCGCGAGGAAATCGACCTGTCGATGCAACCGCATCCGTGCGAACTGACCGGCGCGCTGGTGATCGACCGTGCCCGCGGGCTCGGCTACTGCGGCCTGTCCGAGCGCTGCGACGAAGCAGGCGCGCGGCTGATGCACGAGGCCTTCGGCCTGCGCGCGACATTGCTGTTCGACCTCGCGCCCGGCGAATACCACACCAACGTGGTGCTGGCGGTGCTGGCCGGTCGCGCCGCAGTGGTCTGCCCGCGCGGTTTCGCCGACCCGGCGGTGCCGGCAGCCATCGCAGGGCTCTATGCCCCGCATGCCCTGGTCTGCGATGACGCCGAACATGCGGCCTTCGTCGGCAACTGCATCGCGCTGTCCGCGGATACCGCCTGGATGAGTGCGAACGCAGGCAAGGCGCTGTCCACCGCGCACCGCACAGCGTTGGCGGATGCGGGTTTCCGGGTCGAAACGGTGGCCCTGGATGCGATCGAGGCAGCCGGCGGCTCGCTGCGTTGCTGCATCGGTGAGGCGTATTGAGCGGCGGGTCACACCCTCACGCCATGCCCATGTGCCTGAATGGCGGGGTATCCTGTTCAGGAAACTTCAGGGCGGATTCACCGCCTGGTTCCAGAATGGCAGCCGTTCCCGCAATCCCGATGTCGCCACACACCATGTCCCGAGTCCACAAGCCCCTGTCGAATCTGCTCTGCGTGGCCATCCTGGCAGGATTGCCCGTTGCCTCGGCGTGGGCGCAGCAGGCACCCCCTCCGCCACCCCAGCGCGATCGTGCGGAGGCTCGCAACAACAACGGCGACGAAAACCGCCGTGGCAGCCTGTCCGACGCGGTGCGTCGGGTCGAGCGGGACACCCGCGGCGAAGTGTTGTCGGCGGAGCGCGTGCAATACGACGGTCGCGACATGCACCGGGTCAAGGTGGTGGACGACCAGGGACGCGTGCGTGTCTTCATGCAGGATCCCGAGCGTCGCGACAGTGGCACCCCGCCGCCGCCGCCGCGCAGTGGCGGCAGCAACAACGACCGAGGGTCGTCTTCGCGCCGGCCGCCTGCACGCGGCGATGACGACTGATCGCTCAAGCTGAATTCGTTCAGCCTGATCTTGTTGGGCAATCCGATCCCATTTTCCTAGGAGTTCCCATGCGTATCTTGCTCGTCGAAGACGAAGCCCCGTTGCGCGAAACCCTGGCCGCCCGCTTGAAGCGCGAAGGCTATGCCGTGGATGCCGCCCAGGACGGCGAGGAAGGCCTGTACATGGGTCGCGAGGTGCCGTTCGATGTCGGCATCATCGACCTCGGCCTGCCGAAGATGTCCGGCATGGAGCTGATCAAGGCCCTGCGCGATGAAGGCAAGAAATTTCCGGTGCTGATCCTGACCGCGCGTTCCAGCTGGCAGGACAAGGTCGACGGCCTCAAGCAGGGCGCCGACGATTACCTGGTCAAGCCGTTCCATGTCGAAGAGTTGCTGGCGCGCATCAACGCGCTGGTGCGCCGCGCCGCTGGCTGGAGCAAGCCCACGCTGGAATGCGGTCCGGTCATGCTGGATCTCGCCGCGCAGACGGTCAGCGTCAACGGCGGCAATGTCGACCTGACCAGCTACGAATACAAGGTGCTCGAGTACCTGATGATGCATGCCGGCGAACTGGTCTCGAAGGCCGACCTCACCGAGCACATCTACCAGCAGGATTTCGACCGCGATTCCAATGTGCTGGAAGTCTTCATCGGCCGCCTGCGCAAGAAGCTGGATCCGGACGGTGCGCTCAAGCCGATCGAGACCGTCCGCGGTCGCGGTTACCGCTTCGCGATCGCGCGCAGCGGCGACTGAGCCGTTCGGACGCTGACTGAGCGATGGCGCCCGGGTCGGCCGAGGAAGGCACGGGCAGCGGTCGTGCGGGACGGCTTCGCAATCTGCGGATCGCTCAGCCACGATCGTTGCAGTCGCGCCAGCTGTGGGCAGCCAGCCTTGGCCTGATCGCGTTTCTTGCACTGGCGGGCTACGCGCTCGATCGCAGTTTCCAGAGCACTGCCCAAAGTGGCTTGCGCGAGCGTCTGCACAGCTATGCGATGGCATACGCCGCCAGTGACTTTGCTCGCGACGGGAGTCTTGTTCCGCCGTTCGATGTGCCCGATCCCCGCTTCAAGCGGCCGGGCAGTGGCCTCTATGCGCAGATCGTGCTGCCGACCGGAAAATGGGAGTCGGAGTCTGCGCAAGGTCCGAAGTTGCCGGAGGGCGCGTTGCTCGACCCCGGCGCGCAGGAGTTCGAGGGACCATTGCCGCTGACCCGGATCGATGGTGGCAAGGGGCAGGTGTATCGCTACGGCTACGGCCTGGTGTGGAGTGGCAGCGAGGATTCGCGCCGCGAGTTCCGTTACACGGTCTACATTTTCGAGGACACCACCGCGCTCGGTCGCCAGGTGTCTGCATTCCGCTCGGCGCTCTGGCTGAACCTGGGCGGTGCCGGCCTGGTGCTCTTGCTGCTGCAGATGTTCGTGCTGCGCTGGAGCCTGCGCCCGCTGCGCGACGTCATCGCCGAGCTCAAACGCGTGCAGAACGGGCAGGCTGCGGGCATGAGCGAGGCGCATCCGCGCGAGTTGGAGCCGCTGACCGAGAGCATCAATGCCTTCATCGACGGCGAGCGCGAGAACCTGGACCGCCAGCGCAACACACTGGCCGACCTGGCGCACAGCCTGAAGACGCCGCTGGCGGTCTTGCGCACGCGCCTGGACAGCGATGCTGGCGAGGCCGAGCTGCGCGGCGAAGTCGAAACCCAGTTGCGGCGGATGAACGACCTGGTCGGTTACCAACTCGCGCGAGCGGCGCGTTCCGGCCACCAGTTGTTTGCCGCGCCGATCGAGATCGAGCCGCAGGCCGAGCAGATCGTCACCGGCCTGGAGAAGGTCTACGCCGCCAAGCGCGTGCTCTGCGAATTCGAGATCGCCGCCGAAGCGCGCTTCCACGGCGAGACCGGCGATCTGCAGGAACTGCTCGGCAACCTGCTGGAAAATGCGTTCAAGTGGGCGCGGTCGAAGGTGTTGTTGACGGTGGCCGAGGGCACCCCGGTCGCCGGTCGTCGCCCCGGATTGTCGATCACGGTCGAGGACGACGGCCCCGGCATCGCCGAGGAGCGCATCGCTCACGTGCTGCAGCGAGGCGTGCGTGGCGACGAACGCGTGCAGGGCCACGGCATCGGCTTGGCGATCGTGCAGGACATCATCAAGGGCTACCGCGGCGAGTTGCACGTCGGCCGTTCGCAGGAACTCGGCGGCGCGAAGTTCGAGGTGGTGTTGCCGCCGGGCTTGTAGGCGCGCGTCATCGATTGTGCGACCTGCCCCCGCCACAACGCTTCGCCGCTCGATCCAGTCATCCAGGACTGACCTCGCGGGCGCGGGCCATCCATGGCCCGCTCGAATCCTTGTGGCAGGGGCAGATCACACCCGACCGGTTTCGTCAGTCGAGCAACGGCGACCCATAGAACCGCTGCAGATGCGCCGCGACATCCGGCATCGCAGCGCGCAGCGTCGCGGCATCGCTGAAATGGTGTTCCGTGCAGACCGCGAAGAACTCTTCCGGCGACTCCGCGGCGTACGGGTCGATCGCGGTGTCGCGACCGGCATCGACATCGGCGCATAGCGTTTCGTAAGCGCGCTGGAAATCGGAGGCCCACTGTTTCTGCCAGTCGCGCGGTAGTGGCGGAGTGCCGTCCATCGCGCCATCGAGCGCATCCAGCTTGTGCGCGATCTCGTGCGCCACCACGCAGAAGCCTTCGTCGGGCGCGGCGATGTCGGCGCGGACATCGGCCCAGGACAGGATCACCGGGCCGCGCTCCCATGCTTCGCCGATCAGCTCGTCATCCCATTCGTGCAGCACCCCCTGCGCATCCATGTGGTTGCGCTGCACGCGGAAGGCCTGCGGATAGACCAGCAATTGCGACCAGCCGTGCAGGCCTTCGCGGCCGAACTCCAGCAGCGGCAGGCAGCACAGCATGGCCAGCCGGAGTTGCTGCACTTCGTTGAGGCGCAACCCTTGCAACGGGGTGGTGGTCTTGTCGCGGAGGAATTCGGCGACAAGCAGGCGCAGGCGTCGGTTGCGGTCGGGATCGATGCAGCGCAACCACGGCAAGCCGGCGGCGGCTTGCCGCCAGCGGGTGTCATCGAGTTCGGGAGTTGTCGCCTTGCGGCGCGGGAACGGCCAGATCACACGATCAGATCGGGCGGAGCAGGACCGCTGTCAGCGGAACATGCCCGGCAGGAAGCTGTGGAAGCGCGGCGGGTTGGTGCGGGTGCCGCCGGTGGCGCGCGGCGAGGCCACGGCAGGCTTGGCCTTCGGGGTTTGCCGGACCGGTGCGGTCGGTTCGTCGGCCTGGGTGTCGTCGGTGCGCTCGACCGTGCTGGCGGCTGCGGTGTCCGGGCAGGCCTCATCGGGCGCCGCCTGCCGGGATTCGTAAGCCATCGCATGGCCGCTGGCGGCCAGCAGGGCGAGGCAGAGCAGCATCGGACGCAGCGGGTGCAGGCGCATGGCGGTTACCGGTCAAGGAGGGGGTGCGGAAGGCATGTCCCCACCTCCCACTATAGCGTGGATGCGCGTCGGGCACGAAAGGTTGCGTTGCTGCGTCGCAGCAGGCATTGCGCCCGCATCGACCGCAGACTGCGGGCATGTCCGTTGCCACCGCCGACCCCGCTCCTGTCACCGCACCCGCGCTGCGCCGCGCCTTGATCGCGGGTGCCCGTCGGGTCATCGCCGCGCGCGACGAACTCAACCGCATCAACGTGTTCCCGGTACCGGACGGCGACACCGGCAGCAACCTCGCCTCGACCCTGGGCAGCGTCCTGCAGGGCGCGCTGAGCCGTCGCAGCCGCCACATCGGCGAGTTGCTGGTCGGGATCGGCAACGACGCGATCGACGGTGCCCGCGGCAATTCCGGCGCGATCATGGCCCAGTTCCTGGTCGGGTTGGCCGAGCAGGCGCGCAACGCCCCGGTGCTGGACGCCGCCAGTCTTGCTTCGGCGGTGCGGCGTGGCGCAGACAGCGCGCGCGCGGCGCTGGCGCAGCCGGTCGAGGGCACCATCCTCAGTGTGATCTCGGCGTTCGCCGATGCGCTGGACGAAGCCGCGCGGCAGCCGCAGGGCGATCCCAAGGGCGGCTTCGCGCGCGCGCTGCAGCGGGCACGGACGGCCCTGGCCGACACCCCGAAGCAGATGGCCTTGCTGCAGAAAGCCGGCGTGGTCGATGCCGGTGCACGCGGCTTCGTGGACTGGCTGGAGGGGATCGCCGAGTACGTGGACGGCGGTCCGCGCGCGGTGCGCCTGCATGGCGGCGCGACGGTCGCCGCCAACGACGGTGTGCCGATGCCGACGCACGTCCACGAGGACGTGGATCCGGCGCATCGCTACTGCACCGAATGCCTGGTCACCGGCGAGGGCATCGATCGTGCGGCATTGCAGGCCGCGCTGACGGCCGTCGGCATCGATTCGTTGGTGGTCGCCGGCAGCAGCACGCGGGTGCGCGTGCATGGGCATGTCGGCACGCCGCAGGTGCTGTTCGATGCCTGCGCCGGCTTCGGCCATGTCGATGCGATGAAGGCCGACGACATGGTGCTGCAGCAGCGCAGCGCGGAGTCGCCATCGCTGCTGGCGGTGGTGACCGACAGCGCCGCCGACCTGCCGGTCGCGATCGCGGAGCGCTTCGGCATCCACATCGTGCCGGTGCGGGTCAGCCTGGATGGGCGCGATTACCTCGACCGGCTTGGCCTGACCGCAGGCGAGTTCTACCGACGGATGGCGACCAGTGCGCGCTTGCCGCAGACCAGCCAGCCGCCGCCGGGCGACTTCCGCCGGTTGTTCGACCACGTGCTGGCCTACCAGCCCGGTGCGGTCTACGTGGGCGTGTCGCGCGCGCTGTCCGGCACCCTGCAGTCCGGCGAGACCGCCGCGCGTGGCCGCGACAAGCCGGCGCGCTGCATCGACAGTGCGCATGTGAGCGCCGGCCAGGCCTTGTTGGCGTGGCGCGCCGGTGAAATGGCCGTAGCCGGTGCCGATGCCGATGCGATCGAGCGCGAGGTGCAGCGGCTGCGCCCGCTCACGATCACCTGGGCGATGGCACGCGATATCTCGCATGCGGTACGCGGCGGGCGGATCCCGCGCTGGGCCGGACCGGTGGTCCGCTGGAGCGGGCTCACCCCGATCGCGGCGGTGTCCGCGGCCGGCACCCTCAAGGTCGCCGGCGGCCTGTTCGCGAAGCAGGGCGCGCCGGAAGCGTTCGCCCGCTACATCGGCAAGCGCACGCCGAAGGCGGCGGGCTGGCGACTGGTGGTCGGCCATAGCGATGCATTGGCCGACGGCGAGCGCCTGCTTGCGGCGCTGCGCGCGCGCCTGCCGGTGCTGGAGGCGCATCTGGTCGAAGTCGGTCCTGCGGTGGGTGCGCACGCAGGACCCGGCACGTTGGTGGTGGGGCTGCAGCCGTCACCGGAATGACCATGGCCGGGCGATTATCATCGTCGCCATGCCGCCCTTCGTCCTCACCGCATTCCTGTTGTTGCTCGCCTATCTGATCGGATCGATCTCCGGCAGCCTGGTGCTGGGCCGCTTCCGCAACATCGACATCCGCGAGCACGGCAGCGGCAACGCCGGCGGCACCAATGCGCTGCGCACGCTGGGCTGGAAGTTCGCCCTGGGCGTGGCGGTGATCGACATCGCCAAGGGCGCGCTGGCCACCTGGCTGGCACTGCGCTACGCGCCGGTCGGCACCGCGTTGAGCGTGACCGCGCACGGCTACGTGGCGGCCGCGCTGGCGGTGGTCGGCCACGTCTGGCCGCTGTGGCACGGCTTCCGCGGCGGCAAGGGTGCGGCCACCGGCGTCGGCGGCCTGCTGGTGCTGTGGCCGTGGATCGTGCCGATGCTGTTGCTGGCCTGGATCCTGGTGCTGGTGAGCACTGGCTATGTCGGGTTGTCGACCGTGGTCGCTGCGCTGTGCCTGCCGCTGGCGGCATGGTTGTTCGATGCCGATCCGGAACGCATGTGGTTCGCCATCGTCATCGGCCTGTTCCTGGCATGGACGCATCGCGCCAACCTGGTGCGGTTGTGGCAGGGCACCGAGTCGCGCTTCGAGCGTGCGCGCCTGCTGTATCGCCTGTACGGTCGCAGCCGGTACTGATCGTGATGCGAACCGGCGACGCGCAGCAGGAACGCGGGTTGTTGCAGCGGCTGGCCGAAGGACCGGTGAGCGGCGACATCCTCGCGCGCGAGGCTGGCCTGACCCGCGCGGCGGTGTGGAAGCGGATCGATGCACTGCGCGAGGCCGGCATCGCGATTGCCGCCGCGCCCGGGCGCGGCTACCGGCTGGAACAGCCGCTCGACCTGCTGGACGCGGAGGCGATCCGCGGTGCATTGCCTGTTGCCGTGCAGGACGCACTGGCCTCGCTTGAGGTTGCTTGGTCGCTGGATTCCACCAACAGCGAACTGCTGCGCCGGGAAGCACCGTCGCGTGGTTGCGCGGTGCTGCTCGCGGAACGCCAGACCGGCGGGCGCGGACGGCGCGGACGCCACTGGTCGTCGCCGTTGGCCGCGCATGTGTATCTCTCGCTTGCTCGTCGTTTCGACGGCGGCTTGGCGCGGCTTGGTGGACTCAGCCTGGTGGCCGGCATCGCCGCCTGCGAGGCGCTGCGCGGGCTCGGTTTTGCCGACGTCTCGCTGAAGTGGCCGAACGATCTGGTCGTGGTCGACGCCGCCGGCCTGCGCAAGCTCGGCGGACTGCTGGTCGAAGGTGGCGGTGAAATCGCCGGCACTGCGCGTGCGGTGATCGGCATTGGCTTGAACGTGCGGATGCCGGCATCGACCGCCGACACGATCGATCAGCCATGGGTCGATCTGGCGGGTTTGTCGGCGCAGCCGCCGTCGCGCAATGCCGTCGTTGCGGCCGTGCTGGCGCAGCTGCTGCCGGCGCTGGAGATCTTCGATGCGCACGGGCTGGCGCCGTTCCTGCCGCGCTACGCCGCGCTGGATGCGCTGTCCGGGCGCGCGATCACCGTGCATGCCGCCGTCGCGGCGTGGCCCGCGACCGCGTTCGGCATTGCGGATGACGGCGCATTGCGGGTGCGCGATCCGGCGGGCGCCGAGCACCTGGTGCACGCCGGCGACGTGAGCGTGCGCCTGTGAGCACCTGGCTGTTCGACCTCGGCAATACCCGGCTGAAGTGCGCGCAACTGCAGGCGGATGGCGGCATCGGCGAGACCCGCGCGATCGCCCACGACGACGGCGAAGCATGGCTTGATGCCTTGCCTTCCGGCGCGGTGGCCTGCATCGCCAGCGTCGCCCCGGACGCTCGGCGTGCCGCACTGTTCGATGCCTTGTGCGCACGTTTCACCCGCCTGCATCGGGTGCGCACCGAGCGCGTGCTCGGCCCGTTGCTGATCGCCTACGACAACCCTGCGCACCTCGGCGTGGACCGTTTCCTGGCGATGCTCGGCCAGGTCGGCGAACGCGCATCGCTGGTGGTTGGCGTGGGCACGGCGCTGACCATCGACCTGCTGGATGCCGATGGCCGCCACCGCGGCGGTCGCATTGCGCCGTCGCCACGGCTGATGCGCGAAGCCCTGCATGCGCGTGCGGCGCAGTTGCCGGTCGATGGCGGCACCTACGCCGAGTTCGCCGACGACACCGACCACGCGCTGGCTTCCGGCTGTGACGGGGCGGCGCTGGCGCTCGTCGAACGCAGCCTGGATACAGCGGAATCGATGCTGGGCGTGACGCCCGCGCTGTGCCTGCATGGCGGCGGCGCCGAAGCCTTGCGCGCGCGCTTGCCCGCGCATCGCTGGCAAGCGGATGCGGTGCTGCGCGGCTTGGCGCGCTGGCATGCGCTGCGCATCGCATAGACTGCACGCATGCTGCTGCGCGCCACCCTCGTGATCCTCGTCATGCTCAACCTCGGCGCTGCCGCGTGGTGGCTGGCGCGGCCTGCGCTCGCACGTGCGGATGGCGCGACGATGGTGTCCACCGAGGCGCCCAGCCTGCGCCTGGTTGCCGAACCGGTTGTCGCTGCACCATTGGTCGTTGCGACCCCGACTCCGCAGGCGTCATCGCCGGCAGCTGCGCCTGCATCGACGACCCCGACAGCCGATGCGGCTGCGCAGGTCTGCCTGCGCTTCGGTCCGTTTGCCGATGCGGCATCGCGCGAGACCGCCCGCAATGCGCTGTCCGCGGCCGGCGTTTCCGCGGTGACCCGCGACAGCCCGGCCCGCTCCGCGCGCGGCTGGAAGGTGGCGATGCCGCCGCTCGCATCGCGCGAGGAAGCGGTGGCGATGGCGGAACGGATCAAGGCGGCCGGGATCAGTGACCTCTATGTGATGAACGAAGGTGCCGACGCCAACAGCATCGCGCTGGGCCGGTTCGGCGGTGAAGAAGCAGCACGGCGGCGCGAGGCCGAATTGCGCGGCAAGGGCTTCGCCGCGCAGGCCACGCCGCTTGGCGATACGCCCTCGCAGGCCTGGCTGGATGCGCGCCTGCCGGCCGCGACCAACCCGGCGTCGCTGTCCGCGGTCGCCCCGTCGCGCGGGATCGACTGCGCCAGCTTGCGTTGAGCCCGGGTTGGGTCAATGGCGGGGCCGGGCTAGAATTGTCTCCGCGCCGCTTTAGCTCAGCAGGTAGAGCAACCGCCTTGTAAGCGGTAGGTCATCCGTTCGATTCGGATAAGCGGCACCAGCCAACGCACGACGACCAATGGCGATGCGTGTCCACTCCGCAACGCGACGCGAGGGAATCCCGATGACCCGTACCATTCCGCCCGTCTCCGTGTTTGGCGTGCCTACCGACATCGGTGCGTCCCGTCGCGGCGCCTCGATGGGCCCCGAGGCCCTGCGCGTGGCCGGCCTGGTCGAGGCCATCGCCGCACGCGGTATCGATGCCCGCGACATCGGCGATGTGCAGGGACCGCGCAACCCGACCAGCGCGCCGGTCGATGGCTATCGTCATCTCGATGAAGTCGTCGCCTGGAACCGTGCGGTGTTCGACGCGAGCACGCGCGAGCTGCAGGCCGGGCGCATGCCGATCATGCTCGGCGGCGATCATTGCCTGGGCATCGGCGCGATCGCCGCGGTCGCTGCGCATTGCCGCGCGACCGGCAAGAAGCTGCGCGTGCTGTGGCTGGACGCGCATGCGGATTTCAACACCCGCGAGATCACCCCGTCCGGCAATATCCACGGCATGCCGGTGGCCTGTTTGTGCGGCTTGGGTCCCGACGTGCTGACCGGCATGGCCGGCTTCACGCCCGCGGTCACGCCCGACCAGATCCGCCAGATCGGCATCCGTTCCGTCGATCCGGGCGAGAAGCGCCTGGTCCAGCAACATGGCCTCGATATCTACGACATGCGCTACATCGACGAGGTCGGCATGCGCCGCGCGATCGAGGAAGCGCTGGAGGGCGTGGATGCCGACACCCACCTGCACGTCAGCTTCGACGTCGACATGCTCGATCCCGCGATCGCACCCGGCACCGGCACGCGCGTGCCCGGCGGCGTGAACTACCGCGAGGCGCAACTGATCATGGAGATGGTTGCCGACACCGGCCGGATGGGTTCGCTCGACCTGGTCGAGGTCAATCCCGCGCTGGACAAGCGCAATGCGACCGCGCGACTCGCCGTGGACCTTGTGGAAAGCCTGTTCGGCAAATCCACGCTCATGCGCGACTGAACACGGGCTACGCGCCGTGGTTCATCCACGGTTGGGCGAATCGGCCGCGAATGCACGCCGGCTTCACTACCGGATGCGGTTTCATCTCGTCCGTGGGCCGGCGATGGCGGGCCTGCCAGGAAATCGGCCAACCCATTGAGGAGAACCACATGAAGCGTTTGTTCGCACTGCTGCTGCTCGCGATGTTTTCCATGTCCACCCTGACCGCCTGCAACACCATGGCCGGCGCCGGCAAGGACGTGCAGAAGGTCGGCGAGAAGGTCGAGGACAAGGCGCAGGACTGCAAGGACGGCAAGTGCTGAGTCACGCACTTCCTTCGCACTGACGAAGGAGGGAAGACCGCAAGGATGCGTGGCGGGCCGGGGCAACCCGGTCCGCCTCTTGCGTGATGGGATCGGTTGCAACCCGGCGATGCGACTGGCTAAGCTGCCCGCGTTCACAACCCTGAAGCGGAGACGATCATGATCAAGCTGGGCAAGTTGGGTGTGGCGATGTTGCTGTGCGCAGTCGTGTTGGCGGGTTGCAACACCGTTGCCGGCGCGGGCAAGGACGTGCAGAAGGTCGGCGAGAAAGTCGAGGAAGCCGCCAAGAAGTAATCGGCGCTCCATCGCATGCAAACAGGAAGGCCGGCGCAAGCCGGCCTTCTTCGTTGCAATGCGCCGACGGGATCAGCGCGAATACGGCGGATCCTGCACGAAGCCGTTCGGGAACGCGCGCGGCGCATTGCGCGCATAGGGCGCGTGGTAGCGCGGCAGGATGCCCAGCGCCACCAGCGCATCGGCATCGTCGTAGCGCACCTGGCTGACCTGTTGCGGGCTGCGGGTGGCGCGCACGAACTCGGTTTGCCCGACCGGCGCCCACTCACGCTGGCCGTGGCCGGTGCCGAGGCGCTGCGGCATCGCTTCCGCTTCGGACGTCATTGCGCGATCGGCACTGGCACCGGCGCTGGGGGAAGCCGCTTTGCGTGCCTCGTTGCGGGCCATGCCGTTGGCGATCGGTGGCGCAGGCGGTGCCGGCGGCGGCGCGTAGATTGGCCGCACCTGGCGTTCGCGGAACACCGCCACGCCGACCACGCCGACATCGGCCGGCCGACCAGTGCGCGCGGCATAACTGTCCGGCAGGTCGGTAAAGACAAATTGGGCGATGTCGTTGAGCGACTTGCGCCAGCCGGCGATCTCGGCGGTCTCCCACGGTTCCAGCACGTAGCCGCCCTGTGAGGGCGAGGCGGTCTGTCCGGTCACCGCGTTGACCCCGTCCACCGACAGCACGACCAGCACGCGCTCGCCGGTGGTATTGGTCAGCCGCACCGAATAGCGATGGCCGGGCACACCGGCGATCCAGTCCTGGCCGCGGTGGCGGTACTCGGGCAGGGTCATCCCGCTGTCGCGGTCCACCACGTCCAGTTGGACGAGGTCGCGCGCGGACAACGGCGTGCAAGCGGTGGAAGCCAGGGCGAGGGCGAGCAGCAGGCGACGGAACATGGCGACGGTCTCCAAGCGCGGAAGTGCGCTGCCCGTATGCCAACGCGCGGTGCCCGGGAACGGGGTCGAGGGGGTGCGCAGTTACACTGTGCGGCCACGCAAACCCGCCCTTTGAGCCCGCTTCGCGCATGAGCATGACCCGCGTCCTGACCGGCATCACCACGTCCGGCACCCCGCACCTCGGCAACTATGTCGGCGCGATCCGCCCGGCGATCGCAGCCTCGCGCGCATCGAATGTCGAGAGTTTCTATTTCCTCGCCGACTACCACAGCCTGATCAAGGCGCAGGATCCGGTGCGCACGCAACGCTCCACGCTGGAGATCGCGGCCGCATGGCTGGCCTGCGGGCTGGACCCGGACAAGGTCTGGTTCTATCGCCAGTCGGATATCCCGGAAATCCCCGAACTGACCTGGCTGCTCACTTGCGTGGCCGGCAAGGGCATCCTCAATCGCGCGCATGCCTACAAGGCGGCGGTGGACCGCAACCGCGCCGAGGGCGAGGACGACGATGCCGGCATCAGCGCGGGCCTCTTCATGTACCCGGTGCTGATGGCCGCGGACATCCTGATCTTCAACGCGCACAAGGTGCCGGTGGGGCGCGACCAGGTGCAGCACATCGAGATGGCGCGCGACTTCGGCCAGCGCTTCAACCACATCTACGGGCAGGACTTTTTCGTGCTGCCGGAAGCGGCGGTGGACGACAACGTGGCGACCTTGCCCGGCCTGGACGGCCGCAAGATGAGCAAGAGCTACGACAACACCATCCCGATGTTCGCCTCGCGCACGGAGCTGAAAAAGCTCATCGCCGGCATCCTCACCGACTCGCGTGCGCCGGGCGAAGCCAAGGACACCGAAGGCTCGGCGCTGTTCCAGCTCTACCAGGCGTTCGCCTCGGCGGACGACACCGCAGCGTTCGCGCAGGCGTTCGCCGACGGCATCGGCTGGGGCGATGCCAAGCAGCAGCTGTTCGAGCGCATCGATGCGGAAGTCACGCCGCTGCGCGAGAAGTACGAGGCGCTGATGGCCAGGCCCGGCGAGATCGAAACGATCCTGCGCGATGGCGCCGCGCGCCTGCGCACGCAGCACGCCACCCCGACCCTGCAGCGCCTGCGCGAGGCGGTGGGCCTGCGCGATCTCTCGCAGGTCGCCGTTGCCGATGCCACGCCAGTGAAGCGCGATGCCGGTGCAACGGCACCGACGTTCAAGCAATACCGCGACGCCGACGGCAAGTTCTACTTCAAGCTGGTCCAAGGCGAACGGGTGCTGCTGCAGAGCACGGGCTTCGCTTCGCCGCGCGATGCCGGCCAGCGCATCGCCGCGATCAAGCAGGGCGAGATCGGCGATGGTGCGAGCGACTTCGCGCTGGGCGAGGGCGTGACCGATGACGAAGTGAATGCCGCGCTGAGCGCCTTCGTCGCCGCGCAACTGGATGGCGAGGGGCGGGCGTGAGCAACGATGTCGCCGGCATCCCGGCACTGGCGCTGATCCTGTTCACGCCGTGGTTCCTGATCCTGGCCGCGCTGTACTGGCTGTATCCGCGCCAGCCGCGCAACGCCGCGCGGATGCGTTTCGATGCGATCGCATTGCTGCTCGCATTCGCCGCCTGCCTGGGCAGCCTGTACTGGAGCTTCGGCATCGCCGACCGCAGCTACGGCCATCTGTGGCCGCAGATCCTGGCGACCTCGGTGGGTTATGGCGTGTTCCTCGCGGTGCTTGCTGCGGCGTTCTACCTTCGCCGCCGCGTGCTGGCCTCGAATTGAACGGCAAGCCGGAAGAAGATCGCATGCGCACGAGCGACGATGGAGCAGAAGCCGCACGCCAGGCGTCGCTTGATGCGATGGGGCTTGTCGACACCTTGCCGGAGCCCGCGTACGACGCGGTCGTGCAGTTGGCCACCATCATCTGCGAGGTGCCGATCGCGCTGGTTTCGCTGATCGACCGCGACCGCCAGTGGTTCAAGGCGCGGGTCGGCCTGGAGACCAGCCAGACGCCGCGCAGCATGGCGTTCTGCGACCATGCCATCCGAACGCCCGGCGCGTTGATGGAAGTCGAGGATGCACGGCAGGATCCGCGCTTCAGCGATAACCCGCTGGTCGTCGGTGATCCCAACATCCGCTTCTATGCCGGCAGGCCGTTGGTGGATGCGCAAGGCCATGCGCTGGGCACTGTCTGCGTGATCGATCGCAAGCCACGTCGCTTGTCCGCGACGCAGCACGTGGCGTTGTCGTCCCTGGCGGAGATCGTGGCCACGCTGATGGATGCGCGGCGGCAATTGCGTGCCCGTGTCGTGGACGCCGGTTGATCAGTCCCAAGTCGTCGGGGTCGCCCCACGTTCCGGATGCTTCATCCTGACCACGCAGAAGCGTTGACCGGTCGGCGCTTCCATCACCCACCAGCGCTTCACGAAATCGATCTTCTTCGCGCCGAGTGCTTCCAGGCGGTTCGCCTCCGCATCCACGTCATCGGCTTCGATGTCGAGGTGCACGCGCGAAGGATGCGCCACCTTCTGCACTTCGATATGCAGGTCGTCCCGCGTGTCGCCGAGCATCTGGTATTCGGCCTCGCCATCGCCGGCATCGCGGTCGGCGATGGTGCAGCCGAGTGCCTGCGACCAGAAATCGGTGGCGGCATCGAGGTCGTCGGTGTTGCAGTCGATGATGAAACCGGCGAGGCGGCTGCGATGGGCCATACGGGTCTCCGGCAAACAGCCCCCTGAGTCAGGGGGCGGATTCGTGCCAGAGGCACGAATCGGGGGTGTGGAAGCACTCAAGCGGGGCCCAAAATTTGCGCAGCAAAATTTGGGATGACCATGCGCAGCATGGTCATGCCGGCTGTGCGAGGTCGTCGAGCAACGCCGCAAGGAAGCGCGCCGCTTCGCCGCCGGTGCAGGCGCGATGGTCGAAGGTCAGCGAGATCGGCATGCGCCGGTGCACCTCGATGCCGCCCATCACCGCGACCACGTCATGCGAGAGCTTGCCGGCTCCGATGATGGCAACGCACGGCGGCACCACCACCGGCGTCGCGTAGCGGCCGGCGAACATGCCGAAGTTGGACAGGCTGATCGTGTAGCCGGACAGCTCCGACGACGGGATGCTGCGGTCTTCGACCTGCGCGCGCAGGCGCTTGATCGCTGCGCGGATGCTGTTGCCGTCGAGCATGTCGGCGTTGCGCAGCGCGGGCACGAACAGGCCGTCGTCGGTGTCCACCGCGATGCCGAGGTCGACATGCGGGTGCAGCGTGCGGGTGAGGTTGCCGCCGTCGAACCACGCATTGAGCGCGGGCATGGCCTTGCACGCGGCGACGATCGCGCGAACAAGGCGCGCGGTGATGTCCTGGCGGCCGCTCCACGCATGCAGGTCGGCGTCATCGACGAGTGTCGTCGGCACGACCTGCGCATGCGCGTCGGCCATGACGCGCGCCATGTTGCGACGCACGCCCTTCAACTGTTCCGGTTGTCCGCTGGCGACCGCGCCCGGTGGCTGCGTGCGCATCGGCTTGCCGGATTGCGAGAGCGTGCTGCGCGATGCCGGTGCAGATGCAATGGCAGGCGCGGACACGGGTTGCGCAGGTGCTCGTGCGGGCGCAGTGCCTGGCTTCGCCGAGCCATCCGCCGCCGCACGCTTCACATCATCCATCGTCACCGTGCCATCGGGACCCGTCGGCGCGACGCGGGCAATGTCCACGCCAAGCTTGCGCGCGGTGGCCCGCACGGCCGGCATCGCCTTGACGCCACCCGCAGCGATCGCCGCCTGCGCGACGACGGCATCGCCGACCTGCATCGCGCCGACCACGGTGCCGGCATCTGCCTTCGCAGCAGCGGGTTCGGGCACGGCTGCCGCTTTGGGTTCATCGTGGGTCGGACCGTGGTGGTGGCCGGTGTCCTGGCCTTCCGCGCGCTGCGGCATCGACGCATCGACTTCGAACTCGGCGAGCATCGTGCCGGTGACGACGATGTCGCCTGCCGCGCCCGCAAGTTTCAACACTTTGCCGCTCACCGGCGAGGGCACGTCGACCACCGCCTTCGCGGTTTCCATCGACACCAGGTTGTCGTCGAGCTTGATGACATCGCCGACCTTGACGTACCACTCGACGATGGTCGCGTCCGGCAGGCCCTCGCCGAGGTCGGGCAACAGGAATTTCTTCGACATGCGGGGTCCTTACGAATGCGCCATCGCGCGCCTGGCGGCGGCGATGACCTTGTCGGTGCTCGGCAGGTATTTCATTTCCAGCCGGAACAACGGGATGTGGGTGTCGTAGCCGGTGACGCGCTCGACCGGGGCGACCAGGTCGAACATGCATTCCTCGGCGCAACGCGCGGCGATCTCGGCGCCGAAGCCGGCGGTCTTCGCCGCTTCATGCACGATCACGCAGCGGCCGGTCTTGGCGATGGATTCGGCGATGGTCGCGAAATCGAGCGGCTTCAACGTCGCGACGTCGATGACTTCGGCGCTGATGCCTTCGGCTGCCAGTTTCTCCGCTGCTTCCAACGTCTCTTTCACCTGTGCGCCCCATGTCACCAGCGTCACGTCACTGCCGTCGCGCAACACGAAGCAGACATCCAGCGGCAATGCCTCGCCATCGTCCGGCACCAGCTCCTTGTACTGCCGGTAGATGCGCTTGGGCTCCATGTAGATCACCGGATCCGGGTCGCGGATCGCGGCCAGCAACAGGCCGTAGGCGCGCTGCGGACTGGAGGGCATCACCACGCGCAGGCCGGGCACGTTGGTGAAGAT
>JAVWUU010000046.1:3542-19824 GCA_036666995.1 Thermomonas sp. | reverse complement strand
GGGAGTGTAGCCGCGCCGACGTAGCGGGTGCCGCTCAACAGGGGTGCTGCGGCACGATCACCAGCTTGCCGATGGCCCGGCGATCGAGCAGCGCCTGCAAGGCCTTCGGTGCGCGGGCCAGCGGATAGCGTTGCGAGATCAACGGATGCAGCGCGCCTTCGCGCAGCCACGCGAGCAACTGGCGGGTATTGGCGGCATTCGCCTCGGGTTCGCGGCGGACGAATTCGCCCCAGAACACGCCGACCAGCGCGCTGCCCTTGAGCAGCAGCAGGTTGGTCGGCAACTTCGGGATGCCGCCCGCGGCGAAGCCCACCACCAGGTAGCGCCCACCCCAACCGACGCTGCGCAACGCGGTCTCCGCGATGTCGCCGCCGACCGGGTCATAGACGATATCGACGCCGCGGCCGCCGGTGAGTGCCTTGAGTCGATCGCGAAAATCTTCGGCGGTGTAATCGATGACATCGTCAGCACCACGCGAGCGCGCGGCTTCGCGCTTTGCATCGCTGGAGGCCGCAGCGATTACACGCAGGCCCATGCGCTTGCCAAGCTCGACCGCAGCGAGGCCAACACCGCCACCTGCACCGAGCACCAGCAAGGTCTCGCCCGGTTTCGCATCGGCACGATCTTTCAGTGCGTGATACGACGTGCCGTAGGTGAGCAGGAAACTGCCGGCCAGTTCGAGTTGTTCGTCGCCGGTGTCGGCGGGCAGGGCAACGACCTGCGCGGCATCGGCCAGGACTTCTTCGGCATACGCGCCGAACGCCGCGGTGCCGACCACCTTGTCGCCAAGGCAAAGCGACGTCACTCCATCGCCGAGCGCGCTCACTTCGCCGGAAAATTCCGCACCCGGCGAGAACGGAAACTCCGGACGGAACTGGTATTTGCCGGCCACCATCAGCGCATCCGGGAAGTTCACCGCGGCTACCCGCACGCGCACGCGCACCTGGCCCGGTCCGGGTTCCGGCAACGGCATGTCCTTGACCTGCAGCGTGTCGGGCGTGCCCCAGGCCTCGCAGACAACGGCTTTCATCGATGCGCTCTCCATTCGCTTCAGAAGCGTCCTTCGGTGGCCTCGTAGACGCGGTTGCGCAGGGCGACGAGCTTCGGCCCGAAGTCCTGCACCAGCTTGTCGCGGGTCATCACCGACACGCGCCCACTGATGTTGAAGGCGAAGCGGCGGGTGCGGTCCGCGGAGATCATCGGCACGCCGACCGCGAACACGTCGGGATTCCAGTCGCCGAGCGAAAACACGAAGCCGTAGGTCTCGTAGTCCTGGCGCGCGCGTTCGATGCCGGTGCGGATCTGCGTCCATGTGCCGGGGCTGGCACTCTGCTCGAGGCCGGCGAGGTACTGGTCGAACACTTCGCGCGGTCGCGCGGCGAGGTCGGCGCGGCCCAGTGCGGTGGTGCCATGCGGCACGCGCGCACCTTTTTCCAGGCGCATGTTGAACATCGCATCGCCCTGGCAGACTTCCAGCAGCAACATCCGCAGTCCTTCGGGGACGGCAAGCATCACCGCGGCCTGGGTGTAATCGGCCAGCTCCTGCATCAGCGGCTGGGCGATGCCGATCACGTCGTGGCTGGCCATGTAGGCATGACCCAGCCCGAGCACGGCAGGTCCTAGCGCGTACTTCTCCAGCGAAGGCGAATATTCCAGGTAGCCGAGCGTGGCAAGGGTCTGCGACAGGCGCGACACGGTGGCCTTCGGCAGGCGCGTGCGCCTGGCGATCTCCTGGTTGCCCAGGTAGCGATTGTCCGGATGCGAACGCACGTGCTCGAAGCAGCGCAGGATCGAGAACGCGCGCGCCACCGAATTGACCAACTGCGGGTTGCGCCCGTCCGCATCGGCGGTGAGGGATTGCAGGTCGCGCTTGGGGTTGCCCATCTCAGCGCCGGTCCGATGGCGCGGCGTACTTCTTCAATTCCAGCCGGGCGATGGTGTCGCGATGCACCTCGTCGGGGCCGTCGGCCAGGCGCAGGGTGCGGTTGTGCGCCCAGGCCTTGGCCAGGAAGCTGTCCTGGCTCACGCCCATCGCGCCGTGCGCCTGCACCGCCCAGTCGATCACCTTCTCCGCGGCCTGCGGCGCGATCACCTTGATCATCGCGATTTCCGCGCGTGCGGCCTTGTTGCCCACGGTGTCCATCATCCGCGCGGCGTTCAGCACCATCAGCCGCGCCTGGTCGAGCAGACAGCGCGATTCGGCGATGCGCTCGCGCCAGATCGAGTGCTCGGCGATCGTGCGCCCGAATGCATGGCGCGACGCAAGCCGCCGACACATCGATTCGAGTGCGCGTTCGCCCATGCCGATCGCGCGCATGCAATGGTGGATGCGGCCCGGCCCGAGCCGCCCCTGCGCGATCTCGAAACCGCGACCTTCGCCCAACAGCATGTGGGATGCCGGCACGCGCACGCCTTCCAGCACGATCTCCATGTGCCCGTGAGGTGCGTCGTCGTAGCCGTACACGTCCATCGCGCGTTCGACGCGGATGCCGGGCGTGTCGGCGGGCACCACGATCATCGAATGGCGCTGGTGCGGTGGCGCGTTCGCGTCGGTGATGCCCATGACAATGTAGACCTCACAACGCGGATCGCCGGCGCCCGAGGCGTACCACTTGCGGCCATCGATCACGTAGTCGTCGCCGTCGCGACGGATCGCGCATTGCAGGTTGGTGGCATCGGACGAGGCCACCGCGGGTTCGGTCATCAGGAAGGCGGAACGGATGCGGCCATCGAGCAGCGGCTGCAGCCAGCGCGCCTGCAGGTCCTCGCCCGCATACCGCGCCAGCACTTCCATGTTGCCGGTGTCAGGCGCGCTGCAGTTGAAGACTTCGGGCGACCAGTACATGCGGCCCATCAACTCGCACAGCGGCGCATAGTCGAGGTTGGACAGGCCTTCCGGCGCATGCGCGGAATTCGGCAGGAACAGGTTCCACAGGCCCTGCGCGCGTGCCTCTGCCTTCAAGGATTCGATCACGGCACTGGGTTGCCAGGGATTGCCGGCGGCGCGTGCTGCGGCTTCTTCCGCTGCGTATGCGGACTCGTTCGGCCAGACACGTTGCTGCAAGAACTCCAGCAAGTGGCGATGCAGTTCGGTGGCGCGCGGGCTCGACGTCAGATCCATAAGTTTCACTATGCGGAACAATGATCAGGTAATGCGGACGATGCTAGGACGCGATCGCTATCCGTGCAAGTCCATGAAATATCGGAATTTCAATTCTGCAGGTCACCGTCATCGGCTTGCGAGATTCATCGTGCGCCGCTAGATTATTCCAAATTGCAGAATTTAAGTTCCATTATGCGGAATATTAATGATCGCTGATCCTCGCGTCGCCGCTCCCAGCCTGCACGTCCTCGTCCGTCGCGAAGACGTCGACGCTTCGCGACTGCAGGGTCGGGTGGTGGTGGTCATCGACGTGCTGTTCGCGACCTCGACCATCGTGCATGCGCTTGGCGCGGGCGCTACGGCGGTGTATCCGGCCTTCGACGATGTCGACGCCCACGACGCAGCCGCGGTTCGGCCCGGCGCGCTCGTCGCCGGCGAGTACCTGGCACGCACGCTGCCGGAACATGCGCCGGCCACGCCGCTGGCCTTGGCCGCCTGCCTGCGCGAGGGCAGCGAGCTGGTCTACTTCACCACCAACGGCACGCGCGCCATCGCCGCCTGCGTTGGTGCGGAGGCGGTCTACGCCGGCGCGCTGACCAATGCCGCGGCACTCGCGGCGCATATCGCCACGGCGCATCCCGGATTGCCGGTGTTGCTGGTCTGCGCGGGTTCGGTCGGACGCTTCTGCCTGGAAGATTTCATCGGTGCCGGGCATCTGGTGCGTGCCTTGCGCGCAAGCGGCGACTACGCGCTGACCGATGCCGCACTCGCTGCCGCGTTCGCTTCGGGGGGCGCGGACGTCGGGCAACTGTTGAATGCATCGCGGGTGGGCCGGATGTTGTCGCGGGCGGGACTGGATGACGAGATCGCCCACGCCGCCGCCTGCGATTCGAGCAAGGTGGTGCCGGTGTTGCGCGATGGCGTGCTGGTGAGGGCTACGGCATGAGTGCGGTGTCGCTGTTCCCCGATGTCGATGGTAATGCCGATCTCCTGCAGGCGTGGTTGCAGGATCGGTTGGAGGGCTTTGGCGGGGTGATGGAGGTCGAACGCCTGCATGGCGGGCGCTCCAATCCCGGCTGGCGGCTGCGCACCGCGCAGCGCGATTGCGTGCTGCGTGCACGCCCGGGTCCGCGCGCGAACCTGCTGCCGTCCGCGCATGCGATCGAGCGCGAATTCCGCGTGCAACGCGCGCTGGCCGGCAGCGCGGTGCCGGTGGCCGCGATGCATGCGTTGTGCGAGGACGAATCCCTCATTGGCGCCGGCTTCTACGTGATGGAGTTCGTCGACGGCGACATCTTCCGCGAGCAGTCGTTGCCCGGCCTGGAGCCGGCGCAACGCGCGGCACGCTTCGATGCGATGAATGCCGGCATCGCCGCGCTGCACATGCTCGATGTCGACGCGCTCGGCCTGCGCGACTATGGCCGCAGCAGCCAGTACTTCGCGCGGCAGATCGATCGCTGGACCCGCCAGTACGCGGCCAGTCGCGATGGCGAGATCGCCGACATGGACAAGCTGATCGCATGGTTGCCGGCCAATGTGCCACACGAACCGGAAGAACCCGTGGCGCTGGTGCATGGCGACTTCCGCCTCGACAACATGGCATTCGCGCGTGGCGAGTCGCGTCTGCTGGCGGTGCTGGACTGGGAGCTGTCCACGCTCGGCCATCCGCTGGCCGATTTCGCCTATCACGTGATGAGCTGGCACATCTCGCCGTCGGCGCTGTCGGGCCTTGGTGGGCTGGATCTCGACGCGCTCGGCATCCCGAACGAACAAGCGTACGTGCAGGCCTACGAACGCCGCACCGGCCTGTCGATCGGCGATCACTGGAATTTCAGCCTGGCCTACAACCTGTTCCGGCTGGCCGCGATCCTGCAGGGCGTCGGCGCGCGTGCGCGCGCCGGCATGGCCACCGATTCCGACGCGCTGCAGTTTGCCGCGCAAGTGCCATACCTGGCCGCGCTCGGCTGGGGCTTCGCCCAGCGCGCCGGCAGCCACGCATGAACCGTCCACGCATTCCCCTCCACGCCTAGGTCGAATATCCGCATGGCTGTCACCACCACATCGCGCGACGGCATTGCCGTCATCACCTTCGACAATCCTCCGGTCAACGGCATGGGGCTCGCAGTCCGTCGTGGACTGCTGGACGCACTGGCCGCGGCGAATGCCGATGATGCGGTTTCCGGCGTCGTCATCACCGGCGGCGGCAAGGTGTTCTCCGGCGGCGCCGACATCAAGGAGTTCAACACGCCGCGCGCCGAGCAGGCGCCGAACCTGCATGACGTGATCGCGAAGGTCGAGGCCAGCCCGAAGCCGGTGTGCATCGCGATCAACGGCACCGCGCTCGGTGGCGGACTGGAGCTGTCGCTGGGCGCGAACTATCGCGTCGCAAATGCGAAGGCAGACGTCGGCCTGCCCGAGGTCAAGATCGGCATCCTGCCCGGTGCCGGTGGCACCCAGCGACTGCCGCGCGTAGTCGGGCTGGAAACCGCGCTGAACATGATCGTGTCGGGTGCCTCGGTGCCCGCCGGCAAGCTCGCCGGGACTGCACTCTTCGATGCCGTGGTCGAGGGCGATCCCGTCGATGCGGCCGTCGAACTGCTCAAGCAGAAGATCGCCGATGGCGCGCCGCACCCGCGCGTGCGCGATCGCAAGGTCGAGCATGACGATGCCGAAGCGCTGCTGGCATGGGCACGCATGGGTGTGGCTGCGGCGTCTGCTAACTATCCTGCACCACTGCGCTGCGTGGATGCGGTGGCGGCCTCGCTGAAGCCGTTCGATGCGGGTATGGCGGTGGAGCGCGAAGGTTTCACCGTGCTGTTGAATTCGCCGGAGTCGAAGGCCCTGCGGCATGCGTTCTTCGGCGAGCGCGCCGCGCTGGCGACGAATGCGCACTGGCGGCCAGTCGTCGCGACCGTGTGCGATGCGCTTGGTTGCAGCGTGCCTGCGTGGCGCGAACCCGCCGCCTTCGTGATGCTCGCGCGCGACGTGATCGCGGTGCCGGAACGTCCAGGCGTGCTGCGCGTGCAGGCCAGCTTCCGCAACGACGCGCGTTGGGCACAAGCCTGGCCGGCGCTGGTACTGACCTTGTCCGATGCGGACAATCGCACCCTGGGCACGCGTCGCTTCCTGCCGCGCGACTATCTGGGCGACACGCCGGCATCGTCGCTGCTCGCGCCGGGCCAGGCCACGCAACTGGCTTTCGACATCGTCGAGCCCGCGCCGAATGTGGTCGCCTTCGACTTCAGGTTCGATTGAGCGCGACTGGAATCACCCCTCCCGCGATGCGATTCGTCCCGCCACGGATTTTTTTTGGCGATGAATGCGGCAACGCACTCACGCGCCGCCATCCATCGCGCTAGACTCGCTCCCCCGCATCGAAAGCGAACCGATGCGGTCGCACCGAGGGACCCCCGTTTGAACGTTACCGCCGACCGCCAGGACGTGAGCCGCGCGCCGTTGCGCGATCATGTCGCCACGTCCGTGCGCCGCTACCTGCGCGACCTCGATGGCTGCGACACCGACGATCTGTACAACATCGCCCTGCGCGAGCTGGAGATCCCGTTGTTCGCGGAAGTGCTGCGCCACTGCGAGGGCAACCAGAGCCGCGCGGCCGGCATGCTCGGGATCCACCGCGCGACCTTGCGCAAGAAGCTCAAGGATTACGGGCTCTCGTCCTGAATCCACCTGCATCGAGGGGCTCGCTGTTTGAAGCCTCTCCCGCAAGGACATCGCGAGGCCCGCGCGTCCTATAATTCGCGCTTCCCCACTGCTGCGCCCCTCGCATGACCGCCCCCCATCTCGACGGTCCGATGGTGACCGTCCGCCGCGCCCTGCTGTCCGTGTCGGACAAGACCGGCCTGCTCGAACTCGCTCAGGCACTCGCCGCGCACGGCGTGGAACTGCTCTCCACCGGCGGCACCGCGAAGGCATTGCGCGACGCCGGCCTGGCGGTGAAGGACGTCAGCGACCACACCGGCTTTCCGGAAATGATGGATGGCCGGGTCAAGACCCTGCATCCGAAGGTGCATGGCGGGTTGCTCGGACGCGCCGGGACTGATGACGCGGTGATGGCCGAACACGGCATCGAACAGATCGACCTGCTGGTGTTGAACCTGTATCCGTTCCTGAAGGTGTCGATGGATCCGTCCAGCACGTTCGAGGACGTGATCGAGAACATCGACATCGGCGGGCCTGCGATGCTGCGCAGCGCGGCCAAGAACTTCGCCCGCGTCGCGGTGGCCACCGATCCCGCGCAGTACGCCGGCATCGTCGACGAGCTCAAGGCGCACGCTGGCGCGCTGTCGGCGAAGACGCGCTTCGCGCTGTCGGTGGCCGCGTTCAACAACGTCGCCTTCTACGACGCCTGCATCAGCAACTTCCTGTCGGCGAAGCAGGACGATGGCACGCACGCGCAGTTCTCCGCGCAGGCCAACGGCAACTTCGTCAAGGTGATGGACCTGCGCTACGGCGAGAACCCGCACCAGCAGGCGGCGTTCTACCGCGACCTGTGGCCTGCGCCCGGCTCGCTGGCCACCTTCACCCAGTTGCAGGGCAAGGAACTCAGCTACAACAACATCGCCGATAGCGATGCCGCGTGGGAATGCGTGCGCCAGTTCGACGTGCCGGCCTGCGTGATCGTGAAGCACGCGAATCCCTGCGGCGTGGCGGTGGGCGCGGCTTGCGGCGACGCCTACGAACTCGCCTACGCCACCGATCCCACCAGCGCATTCGGCGGCATCCTGGCGTTCAACACGAAGCTCGATGCCGCGACCTGCAAGGCGATCCTCGACCGCCAGTTCGTCGAGGTGCTGATCGCGCCCGACTACGACGATGAGGCATTGGCGTACGCGAAGAAGAAGGCCAACGTGCGCGTGCTGCGCATCCCGATGGCCAAACCCTCGCCCGGCTTCATCGACACCAAGCGGGTCGGCTCCGGCATGCTGATGCAGACCGCCGACGACCGCGTCATCGCCCGCGACGACCTGAAGGTGGTGACCAAGCTCGCACCGACCGAGGCGCAGTTCGGCGACCTGCTGTTCGCGTGGAAGGTGGCGAAGTTCGTGAAGTCCAATGCCATCGTGTACGCGAAGGACAGCCGCACGATCGGTGTGGGCGCCGGGCAGATGAGCCGCGTGTATTCGGCACGCATCGCCGGGATCAAGGCGTTCGATGCCAACCTGCAGGTCGAAGGCTCGGTGATGGCCAGCGATGCGTTCTTCCCGTTCCGCGACGGCATCGACGCCGCGGCCGAGGCCGGCATCAAGGCGGTGATCCAGCCAGGCGGTTCCATGCGCGACGCCGAAGTGATCGCCGCCGCCGACGAACACGGGCTGGCGATGGTGTTCACCGGCGTTCGCCACTTCCGGCACTGATCCCATGCTGCTCGAACGGCTGTCCACGCACAGCGCGCGCATCCAGGCCGATACCGCGCGCTATGCGAACGCGGCGCCGTTCCCGCACATCGCCATCGACGATTTCCTGGACGCGCACACGCTTGCGCAAGCGATGGCGGAATTCCCCGCACCGGAACAGGTCAACGACTGGCGTCGCGCCGATGCGAAAGACGCGCAGGGCCGCATCGCCCAGGCCCACAAACTCGGCTACAGCAACGAACTCGCGTTCGGCCCCACGCTGCGCGGACTGGTGCATGCGTTCAACTCGGGGCCGTTCCTGCGCTACCTGGAACGATTGACCGGCATCGATGGCCTGCTGCCCGATCCGCACATGACCGGCGGCGGCCTGCACCAATACCTGCCGGGTGCCGAGCTGCGCGTGCATGCGGATTTCAACAAGTTGCCCGGCTATGGCCTGGATCGCCGGTTGAACCTGCTGCTCTACCTCAACCCGGTCTGGGACGATGCATGGGGCGGCGCGCTGGAACTATGGGACCGCGACATGCAGGCCTGCGTGCAACGCATCGCGCCGATCGCCAACCGCTGCGTGGTGTTCTCCACCACCCGCGACTCTTACCACGGCATGCCGGATCCGCTGCACTGCCCGGACGGCGTGACCCGCCGCTCGCTGGCGCTCTACTACTACTCCAACGGTCGCCCGGAACACGAACGCGGCCCCGACCATTCCACGCTCTGGCAGGCGCGCCCGGGCGAAGCATGAGCGCAAGGAACGAAGCCCCATGAAAGTCCTCGTCATCGGTGCCGGCGGCCGCGAACACGCGCTGGCGTGGAAGCTCGCTCAGTCGCCGCGCGTGTCGGAAGTCATCGTTGCGCCGGGCAATGCCGGCACCGCGACCGAGGCGCGCTGCAGCAATGCCGACGTCAAGGTCACCGACATCGACGGCCTGCTCGCGCTGGTCGAACGCGAGGGCATCGCACTCACCGTGGTCGGCCCGGAAGTGCCGCTGGTGGCGGGCGTGGTGGATCGCTTCCGCGCCGCGGGCCACCGCATCTTCGGGCCAACCGCTGCTGCCGCACAGCTGGAAGGCAGCAAGGCCTACGCGAAGGATTTCCTGGCGCGGCACGGCATTCCGACCGCGTTCTACGCGGTGCATACCGAGGTCGATGCCGCGCTCGCCTATATCCGCGAGAAAGGTGCGCCGATCGTGGTCAAGGCCGATGGCCTGGCCGCCGGCAAGGGCGTGATCGTGGCGATGACCCTGGACGAAGCCGAAGCCGCGGTGCGCGACATGCTCGATGGCAATGCCTTCGGTGATGCCGGCGCGCGCGTGGTGATCGAATTCCTCGACGGCGAGGAAGCCAGTTTCATCTCGATGGTCGACGGCAAGACCGCGCTGCCGATGGCGACTTCGCAGGACCACAAGCGCGTCGGCGATGGCGACACCGGCCCGAACACCGGCGGCATGGGCGCGTATTCACCGGCACCGGTGGTCACGCCTGAGGTGCATGCGCGGGTGATGCGCGAGGTGGTGAATCCGACCGTGCAGGGCATGATCGCCGACGGCATCCCGTTCACCGGCTTCCTCTACGCCGGGCTGATGATCGATGCGGGCGGCGCGCCGAAGGTGATCGAATTCAACGTGCGTTTCGGCGACCCGGAAACCCAGCCGGTGATGCTGCGCCTGCAGTCGGATCTCGTCGATCTTGTCGAGGCCGCGATCGACGGCCAATTGCACGTCACCGACGCGCAGTGGGATCCGCGTCCGTCGCTGGGCGTAGTGCTGGCATCGAGTCCCTACCCGGACGCGCCGATCACCGGCGATGTCATCTGGGGTCTCGACAGGGCGCCCGCAAAGGCGAAGGTCTTCCACGCCGGCACCACGGAGGATGCCGATGGCCGCGTGGTCAGCGCCGGTGGTCGCGTGCTGTGCGTGGCCGCGCTCGGCGAAACCGTTTCCGACGCACAGCGCAATGCATATGCGGGCGTCGATGCGGTTTCATGGGCGCATGAATTCCACCGCACCGACATCGGCTGGCGCGCGATCGCGCGCGAGCAATCCGAAAACCACGGCTGAGCCGATGCGCGAACAGGTCGAGCCGTTCCGCGCGATGGCCATCGGCCAGCTCGCCCGCGAGCTGGAAACGCAAGGCCGCTCGGTCATCCACATGGAATTCGGCCAGCCGTCCACCGGCGCGCCGGCAGCGGCGCTCGCCGCCGTGCATGAGGCGCTGGACCGCGACCCGCCCGGCTACTGGGAAAGCCTGCCGCTGCGGCAGCGCATCGCAAGGTTGTATCGCGAGCGCCACGATCTCGATATCGATCCCGCGCGCATCCTGCTGACCTGCGGTGCTTCGCCGGCGCTGTTGCTCGCGTTGCTTGCGCGCTTCGAGGTCGGCGACCGGATTGCCTTTGCCCGCCCTGGCTACACCGCCTATCGCAACACCACCCTGGCCGCGCATATGCGGCCACTGGCGATCGGCTGCGGGCCGGAGGTGGGCTACCAGCTCACCGCGGACGCGATCGCTGCGCTGGAGCCCGCGCCGGCCGGCATCATCCTGGCCAGCCCGGCCAATCCCACCGGCACGATCCTGCAGGCGGATGCGCTGCGCGCCATCGCCGACACCTGTCGCGAGCGCGGCATCGCCATCGTCTCCGACGAGATCTACCACGGCCTGCACTACGCCGAGCCCGCGCATTCGATGCTGGAGTTCGCGCCCGATGCCTTCATCGTCAACAGTTTCTCCAAGTACTGGAGCATGGTCGACTGGCGGCTCGGCTGGCTGCTGGTGCCGGCGGACTACATCGATGCCGCCCGCGCGCTCATCGGCAACCTGTTCCTGACCCCGCCTTCGCCGAGCCAGCAGGCCGCGCTCGTCGCGATGGACTGCGACGATGAACTCGAAGCGCACCGCGCGATGTACGCGCGCAATCGCGCGCTGCTGCTCGATGCGCTGCCGACGATGGGGCTGGCGCGCATCGCACCGCCGGATGGCGCGTTCTACATCTGGGCCGACGTCGGCCACCTCACCGACGACAGCATGGGTTTCTGCACGCGCCTGTTGCGGGAGACCGGCGTGGCGCTGGCACCAGGCGTGGACTTCGACGCGGTCGACGGCCATCGCTTCATCCGCTTCAGCTTCGCGCCGGACACCGCCCGCATCGAAGAGGCCCTGCGTCGGTTGGCGCCATGGTTCGCCGCGCAACCGTTGATCCGCTGATCGGACGAGCGCCGGATCAGCCGGCGCTGCCGGTCGCGATGACCATCGACTTCGACGCACCATGCGGAGCGCTGCGCAGGTACTGCGGCGGTGCCGCGACCTGTGCGCCAAGCGCCGCCGCCGCATGCCAGGGCCAGCGCGGGTCGTAGAGCATCGCGCGGGCCAGTGCCACCGCATCGGCCTGACCCGAGGTCAACACCTCCTCGGCCTGCTGCGGCTCGGTGATCAAACCCACCGCGATCACCGGCATCGCCACCTCGTGCTTGATCGCCTCGGCGAACGGCAACTGGTAGCCGGGCTTGAGCGCGATCTGCTGCGCAGGACTGAGTCCACCACTGGACACGTGGATGAAGTGGCAGTCGCGTGCGTCCAGTGCCTTCGCCAACGCGATGCTCTGTTCGACGTCCCAACCGCCTTCGACCCAATCCGTCGCCGAGATACGGATGCCGAAGGCCATCGAGTCGGGCACCACGGCCTTGATCGCATCGAAGACCTGCAGGACCAGCCGCATGCGATTTTCCAGCGAACCGCCGTAGGCATCCGTGCGCTGGTTGCTGAGCGGCGAGAGGAATTCGTGCAGCAGGTAGCCATGCGCGGCATGCAGTTCGATCAGGTCCAACCCGAGCCGCACCGCACGCGTCGCGCTGTCCACGAACGCCTGCACGATGTCGGCGATACCGGCATCGTCGAGCGCTTCAGGCAGCGGATCGCTGTCCGCATACGGAATCGCGCAGGGCGCGCGCGTGATCCAGCCGCGCGCATCGCCGGCCGGGATCGGGCCGCCGCCGGCTTCCCATGGCTTCAGTGTCGACGCCTTGCGACCCGCATGTGCAAGTTGGACGCCGATCTTCGCTGGCGACCAGCGTCGCGCCGTGGTCAACGCCTTTGCGAATGCCGCTTCGGTGGCGTCGTCGTACAGGCCGAGGTCGGCCCAGCTGATGCGTCCACGTGGCTCGACCGCGGTGGCCTCAATGATCACCAGCCCTGCACCCGACAGCGCCATGTTGGTCCAGTGCTGCACATGCCAGTCGGTCGCCTCGCCGTCGATCGAGGAGTACTGGCACATCGGCGCCACCACGATCCGATTGGGCAGAGACAGCGGGCCGATGGCGAGCGGCGAGAAGAGTTGGCTCATGCGATCACTCCGATGCGGGTCGCCACTATCGGCGCGACGCGTCGACGCATCAACGCCATCGGCGGAACAGTGACGTGCGACTCGCCTCAGCGTGCCGCTGCCGGCAACGCGTCCAACGCCTTGAGTACCTGCGTGGCCAACAGCGGCTGCGCGGCCGCGACAGGATGCAGGTTGTCGCCCTGGAACCATTTGCGCTCGGTGCCGAGCGGCGCGAGGAAATGCGGCACCAGGCCGGTGCCGAGGCGTTGGCTGATCAGCACGTAGCTGCGCTGGAAATCGCTGGCGTAGCTGCCGAAGTTGGGCGGCAGTTGCAGGCCTACCAGCAGCACGCGCGCACCCGCGGCCTTCGCTGCGCCGATCATCCAGCCCAGGTTGGCGCCCATCTGCTGCAGCGGCAGGCCGCGCAGGCCGTCGTTCGCGCCGAGCTCGATCACCACGATGTCGGGCTTGCTGCGCCGTAGTTCGGCTTGGATGCGGCTGCGTCCGCCGGCTGTTGTCTCGCCGGACACGCTCGCGTTGTGGAATGCGTAAGTCGCGGATTTCGCATCGGCCAGCGGTACCCAGCCCTGTTCTGCCCGCAACCCGTATGCCGCGGACAATGAATCGCCCATCACCAGTACCTTCAGCTCACGCGCGAAGGCCTCCGGTGCCGCTAGCATCGACAGCATGGAACAGACCCCCAGCACCCACGACCGCACCGTCACCGCCATCGAACCCGCTCCATCGCCCGGAATTGCCGAAAACGCTAACACGCCCGCACGCGGCAGCCTGCGAACGCGCGGCATCGGCAAGTCGGTGCCTCTGCCGGCTGGCGAGCTCACGATCCTCGATGGCATCGACCTCGACATCGCCCCCGGCGAACACGTGGCGATCGTCGGCGCATCGGGATCGGGCAAGACGACATTGCTCTCGTTGCTTGCGGGCCTCGACATCCCGAGCCGGGGCCAGACCTGGCTGGATGGCGTGCCGATCCATGCCGCCAGCGAGGATGCGCGCGCGGCATTGCGGGCCGAGGCGGTGGGCTTCGTGTTCCAGAATTTCCAGTTGATGCCGGCGATGACCGCGCTCGACAACGTGGCGCTGCCGCTGGAATTGCGCGGCAAGCCCGGCACGCAAGCGGCGCGCGACTTGCTGCAGCGCGTGGGCCTGGGCGAACGGCTCGATCACCTGCCGCGCCAGTTGTCCGGCGGCGAGCAGCAACGCGTCGCGATCGCGCGCGCCTTCGTGGCGCAGCCGCGCATCCTGTTCGCCGACGAGCCCACCGGCAACCTCGATCGCCGCACCGGGATGGCGATCGAAGATCTCCTGTTCGACATGGACAGCGCGCGCCGCACCACCGTGGTGATCGTGACCCACGACGAGCGGCTGGCGGCGCGCTGCGACCGCCAGTTGCGGCTGGACGCCGGGCGCCTGCAACCGTGACGGCAGCCGGGTTGGTGCGGATGACCGCACGCCAGGCATGGCAGGGCTGGCGTGCCGGCGAGTTCAACGTGCTGCTGGCCGCGTTGTTCGTGGCGGTGCTGGCATTGGCAGGCGTGGGCGGGATCGCCCAGCGCACCAGCGATGCGCTAGCGACCCAGAGCAAGCGATTGCTCGGTGGCGATGCGGCCTACAGCAGCGACAGCGGACCGGTCGATGCCGCGATCCGCGATGCGCGCGCGCTCGGAATGGCGACGTATCGCAGCGTCGAACTATCGAGCATGGTGTCGTCGCAAACGGCAGCGCCGCAGCTCGGCACGCTGAAGGCCTTGGCCGATGACGTTCCGCTGCTCGGCCCCTACACGGTGCGCACCGCAAACGGCGTGCAGAAGCTTGATCGACCTGGCGCCGGCGAAGCCTGGCTCAGCCGCAGCGGCGCGGAACGCATGCGCACGCCGATCGGCGGCATGCTGCAGGTCGGCGGCCGACCCTTGCGCCTCGCCGGGATCGTGCTGGAGGAACCGGATCGCCCGCTCAACGGCGTGGAACTGGGACCGCGGGTGATCCTGCCGCTGGCCGAGGTCGATGCCGGCGGCCTGCTCGGCCCCGGCGCTCGCGCCACCTGGCGCGCCAGCGTGACCGGCGCACCGGAGGCGATCGCGCGTTGGGTCACGCAGCGCGAAGCCGAACGCACGCCCGGCGCGCGGGTGGAAACCGGCAACGACCTCAACCCGCGCCTGCGCAGCGCACTCGATCGCGCGCAACGCTTCCTCTCGATCTCGCTGGTGTTGACCGCCGCGTTGGCTGCGGTCGCCATCGGCATGGCCGCGCGCCAGCATGCGGAACGGCATCGCCAGGTCGCGGCGACCTTTCGCGCACTGGGCGCACGCCAACGCGACATCGTCGGTTTGTACGTGGGCACGCTGGCGATGCTGGGCGCGGTCGCGATCGTCGCGGCATTGCTCGCCGCGTTGCTGCTGCAACACCTCGCAGGCGGCTGGATCGCACGGGAGCTCGGGACCGCCCTGCCACCGGTGCGCGCATGGCCGATGCTGCAGGGCGCACTGGTCGGCTTGTGGATCCTGCTCACATTCGCGTTGCCACCCTTGCTGGCGCTGCGCCGGATCAGTGCGCTGGCGGTCCTGCGCAGCGACCTGCGCACACCGTCGCCACCGGCATTGCTGCTGTTCGCGCTCGCGCTGGGTGGGCTGCTCGCGCTCTTCTGGCAAGCGGCAGGCGATGCCGCCACCGCCGGCATCCTGCTCGGCGGCCTGCTGGCCACCACCCTGGTGCTGGCCTTCGCCGGATGGCTGTTGACCGTGCTGGTGGCGCGGTTGGGGCGCGGTGGTAGCGGCATCAACCGTTATGCGCTGCTCAACCTCGCGCGTCGGCGGCGGCTGACCATCGCCCAGGTCGTCGCCCTGGGCACCAGCCTGATGGCCTTGCTGCTGTTGCTGCTGGTGCGCACCGACATCTGGGACCAGTGGCAGGCCACGGTCCGCGACGACGCACCGAACCGGTTCGTCATCAACGTGCAGCCCGATCAGCGCACGCAGTTCGCCGACGTGCTGGCGCAACTGCGCATCGCACCCGTCGAGTTCGCCCCATTGATCCGCGCGCGCTACGTCGGCCCGGATGCCGCAGCGCGCGGTCGTACGCCGCCGCAGGCGCGCGAAGATGGCGAAGGCCGCGAGCGCAGTGGCGAACGCGACGGCCAGCCCGACCGCGAGTTCAACCTGTCCACCGCCACGGCGCTGCCCGATGGCAACACGCTGGCGCAGGGCAAATTCTGGGCGAGTAGCGCGGTGCGCAACGAATTCTCGGTGGAGACCAAGTTCGCCGAGCGCATGGGCTGGCTGCTCGGCGACCAGCTGGCGTTCGATGCCGGCGGCCAGCGCATCGAGGGACGTATCACCAGCCTGCGCGACGTCGAATGGGAAAGCTTCACTCCGAACTTCTTCGTGCTGGCATCGCCCGACCTGGCCCGCGACCTGCCGGCGACCTACATCACCGCGGTGCGCGTCCCGCGTGGCGACACGGCGCTGGCGAGCG
>JAVWUU010000046.1:0-3463 GCA_036666995.1 Thermomonas sp. | reverse complement strand
CCCGAACGCCAACGTGATCGACATCGACGCGATCAGCGACGAGATCCGGCGCATCGCCGACCAGGCCGCGATGGTGATCCAGGTGGTGTTCTGGTTCGCGTTCCTGTCCGGCTGCCTGGTGTTCGTGGCCGCGGTGGCGGCGACACGTGGCGAACGCGCCACCGAGCTCGGCGTGTTGCGCACGCTCGGCGCCAGCAGCGCGCAACTACGCCGCTCGCAACTGGTGGAATTCGGCGCGATCGGCGCAATCGCCGGCAGCCTGGCCGCGGTGTCCGCCGCGGCGATCGGCACCCTGTTCGCGCAACGCGTGCTCGACCTGCCGCCGACTTGGAACGCGACCACCCTGCTCGCAGGTGCCGTGGTCGGCATGCTCGCGGCGATGCTGGCGGGCTGGCTCAGCATGCGCCGGACCTTGCAGGCGACGGTGCGCAGCACCCTGGCAGCCTCCACCGGCTGACGACGCGAAGAGCGCAGGGACGCGCGATTGCAATGCCTCACGCCCACGATATAACATCCGTTATAACGTTCGTGAGGCCATTGCCATGAAGCTCAAGATCACCGCCATCGGCAACTCCGCCGGCGTCATCCTGCCCAAGGAACTGCTAGCCAAGCTGCGCCTGGACAAGGGCGATGAGCTGTACGCGGTGGAGACGCCTGACGGCATCCGCCTGACCACCTACGACCCGGAGTTCGCGGCCCACATGGAAGTCGCCGAGAAGATCATGCGCGATCATCGCGACCTTCTGCGGCGGCTTGCCGAGTAAGTCGAGATGATCGTCTGGATCAATCGTTCGCTGGCGCTGGCCATTCACGAGCGGCAAATGGCCGAGCATGGTGGCGGTATCGGCATTCGTGACGAAGGGCTTCTTGAGTCGGCGCTGGCGAGGCCCCACCAGTTGCATGCCTACGGCGACCCGCCACCGGATTTCGCCGATCTTGCGGCGAGCCTCGCTTATGGATTGGCACGCAATCATCCGTTCGTCGACGGCAACAAGCGGACCGCGCACGTGTGCTACTACGCATTCCTTGCCATCAACGATGTCCATCTCGAGGCAGGTCTGGACGAGATGTATATCCAGATGCTCAGCTTGGCCGAAGGATCATTGGGCGAAGCCGACTTCGCCGCATGGATGCGCCCACGCCTGCACTCGAAGGGATCGAACAAGGTGCACGAGCCGAAACGTCGCTACGGTTGACACACCGCTAGACGTTCGCATCCTCCGGCGGCAGCGTGGTCGCGATCGGCGCCGCGCCACCGGCATCGCCCGTCGCTTCGGGGCAGCGCGCCTGCAGCGTGTAGGACGTCATCGACAACGAGCCCATCGCATAGCCATCGACCAGCACGTCGGTCGTCTTCCCTGCTGCGGACGCCATGCCGGCCAAGTACAGCAGCGGCAGGAAATGTTCGTCGGTCGGCACCGCCAGCTTGTAATCCCGATGCGACGCCAGCGAGGCGATGTCATGCGGACGCTCGGCCATCAGTTGGCGCGCTTCGGTATCAAAACGCTGCGCCCAGTCGAACCCGGTGTCCGGCTGCTTCCAGTCGATGGCACGCAGGTTGTGCACCACGTTGCCGCTGCCGATGACCAGCACGCCGCGTTCGCGCAACCCGGCCAGCTTCGCACCCAGTTGGACATGCCAATCGAGCGGCTTGCGTGCATCCAGCGAGAGCTGCACCACCGGGATGTCGGCCTGCGGGAATGCATGCACCAGCACACCCCAGGTGCCGTGGTCGATTCCCCAGCCATCCAGGTCCGCACCGACACGGTCGGGCGACACCACGTCGGCCACTTCCTCGGCGAGTTGCGGCAGGCCCGGCGCCGGGTACTGCATGTCGAACAGCGCCTGTGGGAACCCGTAGAAATCGTGGATCGTGCGCGGATTCGGCATCGCGGTGACCGCCAGGCCGTTGACGTGCCAGTGCGCCGAGACCGCCAGGATCGCCCGCGGCTTCGGCACCGAGGCTCCGAACGCGCGCCATGCCTCGGTGAAGCGGTTGCGCTCCAGCGCGTTCATCGGGCTGCCGTGGCCGAGGAAAGCGGCGGGCATCAGCGGCGTGGCGGACATGGCGGGATCCTCGGGGACGAGACCTCACTGTAGGGTCGTCGCGACCGGTATTCGATCGCGACGGATGGAACGGATCGTATGTCAGCCTCGCGCCGGCAACACCCGCGGATTGCGCAATACCAGCGCCGAGATCAACGACACCAGCACCCCGACCGGGAAGATCTCGGCGAAGGTCATCGGCAGGCGGAACATCGGATTGGCGTACTGGACCTTGAATGCCTCCATGTCCGCCGTGAGCTTGGCCAGCGCCGCAGGATCGATCCCCTTGGCCTTCTCCGCCGCGATCACCGATGCGCCATAGCTGCCGGCGAAGTCCTCCACGATGGTCGCCTGCACGAACTCCCACGCGCCGACATAGAACAGCGCCGCGATGAACGAGATCCCCAGCCCCATGCCGAACGCCGGCCAGAACCGGATCACCCCGCCGCCGGCCACGTCGCGCTGGTGCTTGATGCCGACGAAGACCGCGCTGAACGCAACCAGCATGGTCGCGTAGCCGATGGCCATGCCGATGACGCCGTGCGGCATCTCGCCGCCGGTCGACCAGAAACTCAGGATCATCGCCACGCCGACGATCAGCCCAGCGATGACGCCGTACTTCAGGATGTCGCGTCCCATCTTCCCACTCCCGTTGATTTGAACAGGCCCGGATTGAGGGCCATCCGCACCGCCGCGTCCATCGCCCGGAAGGGTGATTTGCATCGAATCACCCGCGGAAGCGATGGTTTACGGCATCAATCCAAGCTCTCGCGCCCGCCGCAATGCATCGGTGCGACGCTTCGCCCCCAGCTTCTCCAGCAATCGAGCCACGTGGGTCTTCACCGTGTTCGGCGAGACATGCAGCCGCGCCGCGATCTCCTTGTTGGAATGGCCGGCGGCGATCTCGTGCAGGACTTCCAGCTCGCGCGGGCTGATCCCCAGCGCCGCCTGCGCCTGCGGGTTGCCTTCGCCTTCGACCAACGGCAGCCGACGTCCGAACATGCGCAGTCCCAGCCAGACCCCGAGAGCCAGGAATCCTGTCGCCAGCAGGGCCTCGGTCACGACCTCGGAATGACTGCGCACCAGGCGCTGGTAGTCCAGCCACTGCAAGGCCACGGTGCCGGCCGCCAGCAGCGCGGCGTACAGCGTGATGTGGATCCAGGGGATGGGCGGGTGGAGTTTCGGCATGTGACTAGCCCAAAGCCCATGTCGCCAAGGTGTCACCAAAGCCGCTACGCCAGAGCAGGAAGGCGACCCCCAGGTTGAGCAGCACCGAGAACCAGAATGCAGTCTGGAACGACGCCTTCACCGTCTTGTGCCGATGAAGCTGTTGCGCGATCAGCGCACCGGGCCAGCCCCCGAGCACGTCCAGCAGATGCAGCGTGTCTTCCGGCATCCGTCGCCAACGCGTGTTGCC
>JAVWUU010000045.1:0-19922 GCA_036666995.1 Thermomonas sp. | reverse complement strand
GGTCAGGAAGATCACCGGGCCGATGATCATCTTGACCAGCTTGATGAAGGCATCGCCGAGCGGCTTCATCGCCTCGCCGGTGCCGGGCGCGAAATGGCCGAGCAGCGCGCCCAGCGTGATCGCCACCAGCACCTGCACGTACAGCTGGCGATACCACGGCAATACCACGGGCGGCGCGATGGCGACGGGCGGCTGCATCGGGATCAGAGGTCGACCACGGTTTCGGCATCCATGATCTGCTCCAGCCGGATGCGGTTGGCGAACAGCGAGAAAGCCAGCATCCCGGCCAGTCCGTTCGCGCGCGCGACCCACTCGGGCAACCAGCGCGGCGCGACCAGGTCGCCGCTGTCGAACAGCGGCTCGAAGCGCTGCACGTCGGCCAGGGTCATCTTGCCGGCGAACAGCATCCGGCACAGACGCAACTTGTCATGCTTGAGCGCCCAGCGGAAGAAGGTGTGCACGCCGATCAGCCCGCGCAGGTACACCGTGTCCTTGGTGAACGCACAGCCTCCTGTGGTCGGCACGCCGCGGAACACGCGCTGTGCCGAGGTGAAGCTTTCCACCCGATCCTGACCAGCGTTCTCGAAGTAGCGAAACACTTCGAGGAAATCCGCACCCTCCAGCGCCATCGCCACCGCCTCGATGCGCAGGCTGACCCGCTTCATGCGTTCGATGTCGATGCTGCCGGTGATCTGTTCGGCGAACACCGCCAGCCCTTCCTGAGTCGCGGTGGTGCGCGGCGACGACAGCGACAGGCTGGGCAACACTGTTTGCCGCTGTCCGTTCAATGCCGTGAGCGAATGCACGAAGGCTTCATGCTGCAGCAACTGGTGGCGGTCGTAGTCGGAGAACGCCGCGCCTGCGCGCAAACGGATCCGGTTCGGGCCGGCCGCGGCCTTGGCGATGAGATCGGGGTCGAGTTCGACCGTGATGACGCGCGCATCGAAATAATCGTCCAGCGACGCCTGCAACTGCAGCGCCAGCGAGGTCGCCGAGATCGCCACCTGCTCCGATGGTGCCAGCAGTTCGCGATCGAGTTCGTTGGCGATCGCGATGAAGTGGTTGGCGGCCTCGCGGGTGGTCGCGCCACCGGGCAATACATGCTCCGGCTTGCCGAACAGGGCGACCGACAAGTCGGTGACGCGCGGGGTGCCGAGGTTCTCGAGCAGTTCGGCAGCCAGGCTCCAGCTGTGCGCAGACTCGATCAGGTAGATGCCGAGCGGATGCGAAGGATCCGCGGCCGACGCGATCGCATCGAACTCCGCACGCGCCGCAGAGAAATCGTGCTTCGGATACTGGTAGGCGGGCAGCTTCGGGTTGCCGCCATCAAGATCGGCCAGGAACGCCTGCTGTTCGCTGGCCGGCCAGCTGACCAGGCTGAGCAGGCGGATACCGCGCGCGGCCTTCGCCATCCGCGCGTCTAGCGCGGCGTGATGGGCGATGGCGTCAGTGATGTCCGCCATTTCTCAGCTCGTCATCCCGGCGAAGGCCGGGATCCAGTTTTGGCTGTGGTCACCAGATCGAAGCGAACAAGCAGGCAAGAGCTGGATCCCGGCCTTCGCCGGGATGACGGTCAAGGAGACAAGCTCAATGCCGCCCATACTTTTCGTCCAGGCGCTTGTTCAACGACTTGCCCTGCACGCGCGCATCGGCCTTCTGCGCCAGTCGCGTCGCCAGCTGGTTGGCGGCACCGGCGACTTCCGCGCTGAGCTTGAGGAAGTTGGCGACGCGGTCTGCATCGACCGTGCCGTCCTCGATCGCCGCGCGCACCGCGCAGCCGGGTTCGCGGAGGTGCTTGCAGTCGTTGAACTTGCATTGCGCGGCCAGTGCTTCGACATCGGCGAAGCTTTCCGCCACCGCCTCCTCGCCGGTCGGCTTCAGTTCGCGCATGCCCGGCGTATCGATCATGCAGGCACCCGACGGCAACGCGATCAGCGCGCGATGGGTGGTGGTGTGGCGACCGCGGTCGTCGCTCTCCCGCACCGCGCCAGTCTTCATCTTCTCGCTGCCGCGCAGGGTATTCGTCAGGGTCGATTTGCCGGCGCCGGAACTGCCCACCAGCACGATGGTCTGGCCATCGCCCAGCCACTGGGCGAGCGCGGCCGCGCTCTCCGGGTCTTTCGCATTCAACGGCAGCACCGGCGCGCCGAGCGCGCGCAGTTCATGCAGCGCCGCCTCGACATCGGCCCCGTCCTTGTCGGACTTGGTCAACACCACCACTGGCTGCACGCCGCTGCCGCCGACCAGCATCAGGTAGCGCTCGATCCGGCGCGGATTGAAATCCGCATCCAGCCCGCAGACCACGAACACGGTGTCGATGTTGGAGGCGATCACCTGCTGCTTGTAATGCTCGCCAGCCGCGCCGCGCTTGATCGCGGAAAACCGCGGCAGCAGGGCGACGATGCGCAGCGCGTTCGGTCCCTCGCCCTCGACCAGCACCCAGTCGCCGACCGCGGGGCGCGACTCCGGACTGATCTCGCCCTTGCGGTAACTGCCGGCGCGCTGCCATTCCGGCAACGACTCGGCGCGATGGGCGACATCGATCTCCTCGGAGACGTGATAGCCACTGCGATGCTGTTCGGTGATGCGGGCCGGGCGGGCGTCGGGATGAGCCGCCATCAGCGCTGCCCAGGCCGGATCGAGGGTCTGCGGCGTCCAGCGCCAGCCGATGGCCTGCAAGGGGGTCATGCGCGTCGAATGGCCGTCATGCAGGGATTCTATCGGGGTTTGCTCACTCCCCTGCCTGCAGGGAGTGAGGCCGCGCGCTCGCGAACCATTGGTTCGCGCGCTGACGAACGCCCGATGGCTGTGCCTGAGGGCCGGCAAGGCTGGGGAGGGGTTTGCTTCGCCCGGACTTGAATGTCTGCCGCGGGCCCCCACCCCACCGCCCCCCGCACGCAGGGGGGGGGGGAATTAGCTAGTCTGTCAGCCCCCAGCACAGCCCTGCCGCGCCGATGTCGTCGTACAACCCCCGCAACAAGATCGCCACCCGCACCCGCCTGACCGAAGTCCGCTACGAGATCCGCGGCGAACTCGCCCGGCGCGCACGCGAGCTGGAAGGCCAGGGCCGCAGCCTGATCAAGCTCAACATCGGCAACCCGGGTGCCTTCGGCTTCCGAGCGCCGGATCACCTGCAGCGCGCGATCGCCGACCATATCGCCAACACCGATCCCTATACCCACCAGCAGGGCCTGCCGGAAGCGCGCGAGGCCATCGCCGCCTTCCATCGCGCCCGCGGCACCCCGAACGCCTCGCCGGAGCGCGTGTTCATCGGCAACGGCGTCAGCGAACTCATCGACATCTCCCTGCGCGCCCTGCTCAACCCGGGCGAGGAAGTGCTGGTGCCGTCGCCGGACTACCCGCTGTGGAGCGCGGCCACCATCCTCAACGATGGCCGCCCGGTCTACTACAAGTGCGACCGCGAGAACGGCTTCCTGCCGGATCCCGACCAGATCGAATCGCTGGTGTCCTCGCGCACCCGCGCCATCGTGCTGATCAACCCCAACAACCCGACCGGCGCGAACTATCCGCGCGACCTGCTGGAACGCATCGTCGCCATCGCCCAGCGCTATCGGCTGCTGCTGCTGGTCGACGAGATCTACGACCACATCCTCTACGACGGCAACGTGTTCCAGCCGATCGCGCCGCTGGCCGGCGACCTGCCTTGCCTGAGCTTCGGCGGCCTGTCCAAGGTGCATCGCGCCTGCGGCTGGCGCGTGGGCTGGGCGGTGCTGAGCGGCGACCCGATGGCCTGCGGCGATTTCCATCACGCGATGGACCTGCTCGGCGCGCTGCGCCTGTGCGCCAACGTGCCGGGGCAGTTCGCCATCGATGCCGCGCTGACCGGCGCCGACACCATCAGCCCGCTGTGCGAACCGGGCGGTCGCCTGTACGAAACCCGCAAGGCGCTGATCGACGCCTGCGAGGCTAGCCCGCACCTCTCGCTGGTCGCGCCGGCCGGTGCGCTGTACGGCTTCCCGCAGGTGGTGGGCGACGCCGCGCAGGGCTTCGACGACCACGACTTCGCCCTGCAGATGCTGGAAGAGGAAGACGTGCTGATCGTGCCGGGCACCAGCTTCAACGTGCCGTATCGCAATCACTTCCGAGTCACCCTGCTGCCCGAGGCACAGGTGCTACGCGAAGTGTTTGCGCGCATCGACCGCGTGCTGTCGCGCCGTGCCGAGACTGCAGACCAGGGTCGGATTCCGCGCCAGCGCAGCGCGGTGGCGTGACGCTTCTGGCCGTCATCCCGGCGAAAGCCGGGATCCAGCATTTGCTCTAGCAGCAAGCCGATGCCAAAAGCAGAAGATCCAAAGCTGGATCCCGGCCTTCGCCGGGATGACGAGCAAAAACAAATGCCGCTCTCCTACCTCGCACTCGGCGACAGCTACACCATCGGCGAAGGTGTCGATGACGCGGTGCGCTGGCCGGTGCAACTCGCACGCGGCCTGCGCGACACCGGCATCGAGATCGGCGATCCGCGCATTATCGCCACCACCGGCTGGACCACCGACGAACTGTCTGCGGCGATGGACGCGGTCGAGCCTCTCGGCGACTGGGACTTCGTCAGCCTGCTGATCGGCGTCAACAACCAGTACCGCGGCCGCGATGTCGATGACTACCTCGGCGAGTTCGCGCGCCTGCTGCAGCGCGCGATCGCGCTGGCCGATGGCAATGCGAAGCACGTGCTCGTGTTGTCGATCCCGGACTGGGGCGCGACCCCGTTCGCGTTCACCAGCGGGCGCGACCGCCAGGCTATCGCCGACGACCTCGATGCCTACAACGCCGCCGCACGCGAGGTGTGCGAGGCGCATGGCGTGGCATTCGTGGACATCACCACGATCAGCCGCGATCGCGGCGGCGAGCCCGAGATGCTGGTCGATGACGGGCTGCATCCATCGGCAGCGCAGTACGCGCGTTGGGCGGAAGCGGCGCTGCCAGTGGCCGCGCGATTGCTGGCCGGAGAAATGGGGTCAGAGTGAAGTTTTGCGGCGGCCGTCTTCGCACACGCCGGACAGAATCGGCGCAAAATTCACTCTGACCCCATTTCTCCCCGGATTCTCCCCATGTCCCTCGACCCCGCCCTGCGCGCCCGCATCGAAACCTTGCTGGCGACCAACCCCGTCGTCCTGTTCATGAAGGGCAACCCGAACGCGCCGCAGTGCGGCTTCTCATCGAAGGCGGTGGGCGCGCTCGAGGCCGCCGGTGCGACCTACGCGCACGTGGACGTGCTGTCGGATCCGGAGATCCGCGAAGGCATCAAGGCCTACGGCGAGTGGCCGACGATCCCGCAGCTGTACATCGGCGGAGAACTTGTCGGCGGCTCCGACATCATCCTGCAGATGGCCGGCAGCGGCGAACTGCATGCAGCGCTGGGCTTGGCCGCTCCGGATCGCACGCCGCCCGCGATCACCATCACCGCGCCCGCCGCGCAGCTGCTGCGCAAGGCGATCGACGATGCCGGCGAAGGCTACGCGTTGCAGATCGACGTCGACCGCGGCTTCAACGCACGTTTGCAGCTGGCGCCGCATGACGATGCTGCCATCGCCAGCGAGTCCGCCGGCATCCGCGTGCAGTTCGACCTGGCCAGCGCGCAGCGCGCACGCGGCCTGGCGATCGACTGGGCCGACGATGAACGCGGCCGCGGCCTGGTGATCGACAACCCCAACGCGCCGCCGAAGGTGCGCAACCTCACGCCTGCACAGGCCGACGAACAGGCCCGCGCCGGCACCCTGACCATCGTCGATGTCCGCCCGGCCGAGGAGCGCGCCCAGGCTTCCCTTGCGACCCCCTATGCCACCTTCGACGACGGCCCGGAAGAGATCGAGGGCTGGCCGAAGGACACCCCGCTCGCGTTCCTCTGCCACCACGGCGGGCGCAGCGGACAGGCCGCCGAACACTTCCGCGCGTTGGGCTTCACCAAGGTGCACAACATCACCGGCGGCATCGACGCCTGGGCGCAGCTCGACCCGGCGATTCCGCGCTACTGAGGATGGATTCCGGGCCGGTTCGCCGTTCTTTGCGCCCGGCACATGTCGTTGCCGGCTGCATCGCACTGGGGCTGATCGCCATGACGGGCTTTCATCTTGCGCAGCAGGTTGAGCCGGTTCCTCGTGCCGTGGATGCGACTCCATGGATCGGTCTGCCGCGCAGTGGAATGGATGCTTCCACTGCGGAAGTACGGATGCTGGTTTGGCGCGGGCATGCAACCAACGCGAGCAACGACAACCAGGACTCGCTCGCCTTCCAGTGCGGATCGCTTTTCCGCGAGCCGCAGTTCGGTGAGCGTTACATTGCGAACATCGGCGAAAGCGTCTGGGGGCCGTCGTGGAGGATCGTGATGGATATTCGTGGGGAAGACATCCACTTTTCATGGAGTGAAGGCGAGCTGATTTCGCATCCACCCCCGCCCCCAGAAATGGTGGATGGCCTGACTCTCGTCTCGACGGTGTCGACCCTTACAAAGCCCCGTGCGGAGGTCGACAACATCCGTGAACGATGGCGCGATCCCGATCTTTGGGACGCGCCCCAGGATCGCCAGTCGTTCAGTTGCTTCGATGGAAATCCTGTCTTCCTCGAAGCATGCGTCGATGGTCGCTATGCCGCACGCGCGCGCAACTGCAACGCAGTCACCTTCGAGGCGACCGACAAGCTCTGGCGCGCCTTCAACGAACTGTTGCCCGCGCCTCCAAAATCGGAATGGCGCGATTCCAAAGGCAACAAGGTAGAACCCGACTCCGCGCCAGTCCCGCACTACGGATCCCCACCAGGACGGGCAGAAGCCCGCCGCTGATCAGAACCCCCCGCCCGCATCCAGCCACGCCTGCTCTTCCGGCGTGTTGACGCGCCCAAGCGCACGGTTGCGATGCGGAAAGCGCCCGAACCGCACGATCACGTCGCGATGCGCGTTCGCGTAGCCGAGCAGGTCGGTGTTGCCGAGCGCGGTGAACAGTTCCACCGCGCGGTCCTGGTCGGCGATCGCTTCCGAATGTTCGAACGGCATGTAGAAGAAAAAGCGCAGCGATGCATCGATCTTCGCATCATGTCCGGCGTCGATCGCGCGACCGGCGTAGTGCAATGCCAGCGAATCGGTCGCGAAGGCGTGTCCACTGTTGCGGAACACGTTGCGCGGGATCTGGTCGAGCAACAGCATCAACGCGAGCGCGCCGTCGGCGGCGTCCATCCATGCGTCGAACTCGCGGCGACCGGCGGCGAAATGCGCATCCAGCCAGCGCGTGCGGCATTCGGCATCGAAGGCCTCGCCGCCACGGAACCACTTGCCCATGCCGGCCTCGCGCCAGAAGTCGACGAGCTCCGTTGCGATGGCGCGGCTCACTCGTCGAACCTCAGGTGGCGCACCGACTTGCCGTGGCGGCGGATCAGCCGCAGCGCCTCGATGCCGACCTTGATGTGGTTCTGCACGTACTCGGCGGACACCTTGGCATCGCTGGCCTCGGTCTTCACGCCCTCCGGGATCATCGGCTGGTCGCTGACCAGCAGCAGCGCGCCGCAAGGAATGCGGTTGGCGAAGCCGGCGGCGAACACCGTGGCGGTTTCCATGTCGATCGCCATGCAGCGCATCGCGCGCAACTTTTCCTTGAACTCCTCGTCGTGCTCCCAGACCCGGCGGTTGGTGGTATAGACGGTGCCGGTCCAGTAATCGAGCTCGAGGTCGCGGATCATCGTCGACACCGCGCGTTGCAGCGCGAACGCGGGCAACGCCGGCACCTGCGGCGGCAGGTAGTCGTTGCTGGTGCCCTCGCCACGGATGGCGGCGATCGGCAGGACCAGGTCGCCGAGCTGGTTCTTGCGCTTGAGGCCGCCGCACTTGCCGAGGAACAGCACCGCCTTCGACGAGATCGCCGACAGCAGGTCCATCACGGTCGCGGCATTCGGACTGCCCATGCCGAAATTGATCATGGTGATGCCATCGGCGGTGGCGCTGGGCATCGGCCGGTCCATGCCGACCACCGGCGCACCGGTCATCTCCGAGAAATGGCCGAGGTAGCCGCCGAAATTGGTCAGGAGGATGTGCTCGCCGAAGCCGTCCAGCGGCACTCCCGTGTAGCGCGGCAGCCAGTTGTCGACGATGTCCTGCTTGCTCTTCATGCGCGCTCCTTCTCGTTGTTATTCCGGGGATATTCCCACGTCACCATGACCTCGGTCATGTGGCGCGGTGCCGCCGGCCGGGTTACGGTTCGGTATCGCGCACCATGCGCCGGGGACCCATGATGAAAAAGACGACCGCCGCGCTCGCCGTGGTGTTGCTGGCCGGCTGTGCCAGCACGCCCACCTCGAAGCCGAATGGCGATGCCAAGCCTGATCTCGGTTTCGCCGCCGATCCCTACCCCGGCACCTACAAGCGGGTGATGGGCCCGGCGGTCCTGCTGCAGCACGCCACCGTGCTCACTGGAACCGGCACGCGACTGGACGACGCCGACGTGCTGATGCGCGACGGCAAGATCGTCGCCGTCGGCGCCAACCTGGAGGTGCCTGCCGACGCGGTGCGCGTGGACGCCACCGGCAAATGGGTGACGCCCGGCGTCATCGACATCCACTCGCACCTGGGCGTGTACCCGAGCCCCGGCATGAGCGCGCACAGCGACGGCAACGAAGCGACCTCGCCGGTGACCGCGCAGGTCTGGGCCGAGCATTCGATCTGGCCGCAGGACCCGGGCTTCCACACCGCGCTCGCGGGCGGCGTGACCAGCCTGCAGATCCTGCCGGGCAGCGCCAACCTGATCGGCGGGCGCGGAGTCACGGTGAAGAACGTGTCCTCGGTGACCTACCAGGGCATGAAATTCCCGGGCGCGCCGTGGGGCCTGAAGATGGCCTGCGGCGAGAACCCCAAGCGCGTGTACGGCGGCAAGGGCGGTCCCTCGACGCGCATGGGCAACATCGCCGGTTACCGCGCGGCGTTCGCGGATGCCGCCGAGTACATGAAGAAGCGCCAGGAAGCCGCCGACAAGCCAGAGGGCGCGGGCAAGCGCGACCTCAAGCTGGACACCCTGGCCGGCGCGATCAACGGCGACATCCGCGTCAACATCCACTGCTATCGCGCGGACGAGATGGCGATCATGCTGGACCTGGCGAAGGAGTTCGGCTTCAAGATCGCGGCGTTCCACCATGCCGTCGAGGCCTACAAGATCGCCGACCGGCTGGGCGCCGAAGGCGTGTGCGGCGCGCTGTGGGCGGACTGGTGGGGCTTCAAGATGGAAAGCTTCGACGGCATCCAGGAGAACATCGCACTGGTCGACCGGGCGAAAGATGGTTGCGCGATCGTCCATTCGGATTCCGAGGAAGGCATCCAGCGACTCAACCAGGAAGCGGCGAAGGTGATCGCCAACGCCGGCCGTGTCGGCATCGCGATCGCGCCGGAACACGCGATCCAGTGGATCACCCGCAACCCGGCCAAGGCGATGGGCATCCTCGACCAGACCGGCACGCTGGAGGCCGGCAAGATGGCCGACGTGGTGCTGTGGAACGGCAACCCCTTCAGCAGCTACGCGCAGGCCGAACAGGTGTACGTCGACGGCGCGCGGATGTACGACCGCCGCGATCGCACGCGGCAACCGACATCGGACTTCCTGCTCGGGCAGTCACAGTCGCGTGGAGGTGTGCAATGAAGCGCCTCGCACTGGTCGCGGCATTGCTCGCCGCCAGCGGCCTCGCCTCCGCGCAAGACCTGCTGATCCGCAACGCCACCGTGCACACCGCCAGTGCGCAAGGCACGCTGCGCGCGACCGATGTGCTGGTGCGTAACGGTCGCATCGCCGCGATCGGCAACGGATTGGCCGCAGGCAATGCGAGCGTGGTCGATGCACAGGGCCAGCCGCTGACGCCGGCCCTGTTCGGCGGCATCACCGACATCGGCGTGGAGGAAGTCTCCGGCGAATCGTCCACGGTCGATGCCACCCTCTCGCTGGGCAATGGCGCCAGCGACATGCAGGTGCGCCCCGAGTTCGATGTCACCCTGGCCTACAACCCGGATTCGATCCTGGTCCCGGTGGCGCGCGTGGAAGGCATCGGCTGGACCTTGCTGTCCGCGGGCAGCCGTCCCGGTGGTTCACTGATCGGTGGCCAGGGCGGCGCTGTGCGCCTGGACGGCAGCCTCGATGCAGTGGGTCCGCGCGCGCTGTTCGTCACCCTCGGCGGCGACGGTGCCAACCTCAGCGGCAGTTCGCGCGCAGCGCAGTGGATGTTGCTGGACCAGCTGATCGACGAAGTGCGCGGGCGCATTCCCGCCGATTCGCAATTCGCCCTGCTTACCCCGGCCGGCCGCACCACGCTGGCCAAGTACTTCGGCGGCGGCGGGCGCGTGATGGTGCGCATCCAGCGTGCGTCCGACATCGTCCGCGTGCTGCGCTGGGCGAAGTCGCGCGATGTGCGCATCGCTCTGGTCGGCGCCTCGGAAGCATGGAAGGTCGCGCCGCAAGTCGCCGCCGCCAACGTGCCGGTGTTCGTGGATGCGTTGGCCAACCTGCCGGCGGACTTCGACGAACTCGGCGCGACCCTGGAGAACGCCGCGCGCCTCAATGCCGCAGGGGTGAAGGTCAGCTTCTATCAATCGGGCGACGCCTCGCACAACGCGCGCAAGATCCGCCAGCTCGCCGGCAACGCGGTCGCCAATGGACTGCCGTGGGAAGCGGGCCTGGCCGGACTGACCACGGTGCCGGCGACGGCGCTCGGCGTCGGCAGCGAGATCGGCAACAGCATCGCGATCGGTCAGCGCGCCGACCTCGTGCTGTGGAGCGGCGACCCGCTGGACGTGGCCAGCATCGCCAGGCAGGTCTGGCTGGACGGCCGCGCCATCCCGATGCATTCGCGCCAGACCGAGCTGCGCGACCGCTACCTGCATTCCGACACCGGCTTGCCGCGCAGCTATCCGAACGACGCGCGCTGAGCGCGACCTGCGCGTCACCCGGCTGGCCGGCGTAAGCTGGCGGCCGGGCATGGGGGCCTGCGGGGGATTCGGCGATGACGTTCGAAGGCATCAACTGGCTGGCCGTGCTTGTGGCGGCGGTATCCGCGTTCATGCTCGGCGGCCTGTGGTACGGACCGTTGTTCAAGAACGAGTGGTGCCGCGAGAACGGCATCGACCCCAACTGCCCGCCGAACGGGCATCCCGCGAAAATCTTCGGCACCGCCTTCGTCGCTGCGCTGATCGCGGCGATCGCGTTCGCGGTCTACCTGGGCCCGGCGCCGAACCTGCATGTCGCATTGCACGCGGGTTTCGTGATCGGCATCGCGTATGTCGCCACCAGTTTCGGCATCAACTACGCCTTCGCCGGCCGCAGCTTCAAGCTGTGGCTGATCGATGGCGGCTATCACACCCTGCAATTCAGCCTGTATGGACTGGTGCTGGGGCTGTGGCACTGAGCACTGCATCCGCCGCGCCGATTAACGCTTCGGCGCGCTCGCCGGGCACGGCAACCGCATCCGCCGGCTGAATCGCAGCCGTCCGGATGTTGCAGGACAACATCGTTCCCACCTTCGTACAGATGCAACCGGCGCGCAGTTGCGGTACGTTCGGCGCAACAGTCGGGGGACGGGAGCAGGATCAATGCGCATCGGCATCGTGGTGGACTCGGCATGCGATGTGCCGGCGGACTTCATCGAACAGGAAGACATCACCATCCTGCCGGTGACCGTGCAGATCGGCAACGCGGTGCTTGCCGACATGCGCAACGAACAGGCGACCCTCAACTTCCTCACCGGCGACACGGCCGCACAGGCCTACAACGCCGAGACCACGCCCTACACGGTGCAGCAGGTGCACGACCTGTTCCTGACCAAGCTGGTCCTGGACTACGACTACGTGTTCTGCATCTGCACCACGCGCACGCGCAGCGGCATCTTCGACAATGCGCAACAGGCCAGCTACACCATCCTCAACGACTACAAACCGGTACGGGCCGCGTCCGGCAATACCACGCCGTTCTCGCTGCGGGTGATCGACAGCCAGAACGTGTTCGCCGGCGTCGGCGTGCTCGCGATCGAAGCGGCGCGCATGCGCGCCGGCGGGGAGACGCCGCCGAAGATCCGCGCGCACCTGGAGAACCTGGCGAACAGCACGCACGGCTACATGGTGCCGCCCGACCTGCACTACCTGCGCAACCGGATCAAGAAACGCGGCGACAAGAGCGTGAGCTTCTTCAGTGCGGCGCTCGGCACGGCACTGGACATCAAGCCGATCCTCACCTGCTATCGCGGCGAGACCAGCCCGGTCGGCAAGGTCAAGGGCTTCAACGCGGCGGTCGAGAAGATGTTCGACTTCGCCGGCAAGCGCGTACGCGCCGGCCTGCTGACCCCGACGATGAACCTCAGCTACGGTGGCGAGATGGAGGAGATGCGTCGGCTGCCCGGCTACGACCGCCTGCGCGAAACTTGCGCCGAGCACAACGTGGAAGTGTTCGAGTCGTTCATGGGCCTGTCCGGCCTGGTCAACGTCGGCCGCGGCGCGATGGTGCTCGGCTTCGCCAGCGAGCCCCACAAGTTCGAGTGACCGTGCGCGGCGACGACGCCGCGCTAACGCCCGATCCCTAGGCTGTGCGCATTCCCGTTTCCAAGGACGTGCGCATGGCCACGCGTTACTACATCAATCTCCCGGATCCCGCGCGTGCGCGCGGCAACGATGCCGACCTCGCCTTTCGCGCGCAGGGTGCAGAGGCCTTCGCCGCCGAATTGCAGGACGCGCTGCGCGGCGATGCGCTGTTCCAGCGCTGGCGCGAGAAACAGGATGATCCGGATGGCGTCGACGACGCACTCGGCGCAACCGATGCCGGCGCTACCGTCAGTGGCCAGCAGGAAGACCTGCAGATCGGCCTGGTGGTAACCACCGCATTGCCATCCTCCGTGCTGCGCCAGCGCCTGGGCCTGCTGGCCGGCAGCGGCTGGCAGCTGCGCGACGTGACCTCGGCCTGACGCGGAATTGGCGACGCCCGCGCTGCTGTCGTGGAGTGGCGGCAAGGATGCTGCCTGGACTTTGCACGTGCTGCGCCAGCGCGGCGATCTCGATGTCGTCGGATTGGTGACGACCGTGACCGCGGGCTTCGAGCGCATTTCCATGCAGGGCATCCGCGTCGATGTACTGGAGCAACAGGCGCTGGCGACGGGCCTGCCGGTGCTGCAGGCGCGCATCCCGCAAGCCTGCGACAACGCCACCTACGAAGCGGCCTTCGAGGCGGCATTGGTCGCTGCGCAGGCACGCTGGCCCGGCCTGCGTGACATCGCCTTCGGCGACCTGTTCCTGGCCGACATCAAGGCCTACCGAGATGCGTTCTGCGCGCGCGTCGGCTGGCAGCCGCATTACCCGTTGTTCGGTAGCGATACCGCATCGCTCGCTCGCGAGATGATCGCCGGAGGGCTGCACGCCAGCCTCTGTTGCGTGGATACCACGCAACTCGATGCGAGATTCGCTGGCCGCGATTTCGACGCACCCCTGCTCGACGATCTGCCGCCGGGCGTCGATCCCTGCGGCGAGCGCGGCGAATTCCACACCTGCGTATCGGCCGGCCCGATGTTCGCCGCACCCCTCGACCTACAGCGCGGGAGCACCATCCTGCGCGATGGTCGCTTCCTCTACGCCGACCTCATTCCGGCCGACGCGATTTCGCTCGACACCTGAGCCTCAGTGCCCGCAACCGGCGTGGTGCTCGTGCGCCACGCCGGCATGCGTCGTCGCCTCGCCATGCAATGCCGCCGCGTGGTGGGCGATGTGCTCGCCGATGAAGCTCGCGATGAAGTAGTAGCTGTGGTCGTAACCCGGGCGCATGCGCAGCTGCAGCGGATGACCGGCGGCGACGGCGGCGGCCTGCAGCAACTGCGGACGCAACTGGCCATCGAGGAATTCGTCGTCGCCGCCCTGGTCGACCAGCAGCGGCAACTTGTCCGATGACTGCTTCACCAGCTCGCATGCATCCCAGGAACTCCACTTCGCGCGGTCTTCGCCGAGATAGGCGGCCAGCGCCTTCTCGGCCCACAGCACCTTCGACGGCGCCACGATCGGCGAGAACGCCGACACGCTGCGATAGCGACCGGGATTGCGCAGCGCCAGCACCAGTGCGCCGTGACCGCCCATCGAATGCCCGCTGATCGCGCGTGACGCGGTTACCGGGAAATTCGCTTCGACCAGCGCCGGCAGTTCATCGACCACGTAATCGTGCATGCGGTAGTGCGCAGCCCACGGTGCCTGCGTCGCATTGACGTAGAAGCCTGCTCCCTTGCCCAGGTCATACCCTTCGGCATCGGCCACGTCGTCGCCACGCGGGCTGGTGTCCGGACACACGATCGCGATGCCGTGCTCCGCCGCGTAGCGCTGCGCGCCGGCCTTGGTGATGAAGTTCTGCTCGTTGCAGGTCAGGCCCGACAGCCAGTACAGCACCGGCACCGGGCCGTGTTCGGCCTGCGGCGGCAGGTAGATCGCGAAGCGCATCGTGCAGCCGAGCGTCGTCGACGCGTGTTCGTAGACGTCCTGCCAGCCGCCGAAGCAGGCGCGGTGTTCGATGCGTTGCATGAGTCTCCCTCGCCGTCATTCCGGCGAAAGCCGGAATTCAGCATTTAAAAAGTTTTGCAAGAGCTGGATCCCGGCATTCGCCGGGATGACGAAATGGATCTCAGAAATGCACGACAGAACGGATCGACTTGCCTTCATGCATCAGGTCGAACGCGTCGTTGATGCCATCCAGGCCCATCGTGTGGGTGACGAACGGCGCGAGTTCGATATCGCCACGCATCGCGTCCTCGACCATGCCCGGCAATTGCGAACGCCCCTTCACCCCGCCGAACGCGGTGCCCATCCACTTGCGCCCGGTGACCAGCTGGAACGGACGCGTGGAGATTTCCTGGCCCGCGCCGGCCACGCCGATGATCACGCTCTGGCCCCAGCCACGGTGCGCGCATTCCAACGCCGCGCGCATCACGTTGACGTTGCCGATGCACTCGAACGAATGATCCACGCCCCAGCCGGTCATCTCGACCACGACCTGCTGGATCGGCTTGTCGTACTCCTTCGGGTTGATGCAGTCGGTCGCGCCGAACTGCTTCGCCATCTCGAACTTCGAGGGATTGGTGTCGATGGCGATGATGCGGCCGGCCTTGGCCTGGCGCGCGCCCTGGATCACCGCCAGGCCGATGCCGCCCAGCCCGAACACCGCAACCGAGTCGCCGGCTTGCACCTTCGCGGTGTTGTGCACCGCGCCGATGCCGGTGGTCACGCCGCAACCGAGCAAGCAGACATGCTCCGGGTTGGCATCGGGATTCACCTTGGCCAGCGAGACCTCGGCGACCACCGTGTATTCGCTGAAGGTCGAGCAGCCCATGTAGTGGTACAGCGGCTGGCCTTCGTAGGAGAAGCGCGAGGTGCCATCCGGCATCACGCCCTTGCCCTGCGTTGCACGCACGGAGGTGCACAGGTTGGTCTTGCCCGACTTGCAGAACAGGCACTCGCCGCATTCGGCGGTGTACAGCGGAATCACGTGGTCGCCGGGTGCCACGCTGGTCACGCCCTCGCCCACTTCGACCACGATGCCCGCGCCTTCATGGCCCAGGACCACCGGGAACAGACCTTCCGGATCATCGCCGCTCAGGGTGAATGCATCGGTGTGGCAGACGCCGGTGTGGGTGATCCGAACCAGCACCTCGCCCCTCTGCGGCGGGGCGACGTCGATCTCGACGATCTTCAGCGGTTCGCCTGCGGCGAAGGCGACGGCGGCGCGTGATTTCATGGCGACACTCCTGCTTACTTGAGATAGGAACGGACCAGCGCGACGACCTCGTCGATGCTGGCCTGGTGTTGTTTTCGGATCTTCGGGTCTGTCGCGACCTGGGTGAATTCCTCGCGCAGGTGGCTGTCGAGGATGCCGGCCATCAGGCCATTCACCGCACCGCGCAGCGCGGCGATCTGTTGCAGCACCGGTCCGCAATCGGTGCCGGCCTCTATCGCGCGCTCGAGTCCGTCCACCTGCCCGCGGATGCGGCGCAGGCGGGTGATGGCGCGCTTCTTTTCGTCGGGCGAATGCGGCATCGGAACGTAGCGGTTGATACTGGTGGGGAGTATAGACGCTGGACTGCGGCAAGGCACGTCCTGCACACGCGACGCGATCAATCGTCCGTGGCGCGCCCGGCGATGATCCGCTGCAGGTTGACCTCGATCCAGTCGGCGAGTCCGCGCACGTGCTCGGCAGCTTCGGCGCCCATCGGCGTCAGGCTGTACTCGACATGCGGTGGCACCACCGGGAATTCATGCCGCAGCACCAGGCCGTCCTGCTCCAGCCATTGCAGCGTTTGCGCCAGCATTTTCTCGCTGACCCCACCGATCTTCCGCCGCAGCCCGCTGAAGCGCTGGGTCCCGTCCGCCAGCACCAGCAGGACCAGCACGCCCCAGCGGCTGGTCACGTGCCGCAGCACATCGCGCGACGGGCAGGCGGCGGAGAGCAGTTCGCCGCGACGAACACGGTCGGAGAGCGGGACAGCAGCGATCGAAATGGACATGACACTTACCTCCGGGTACGTACTTACGAAAAGTAAGTATAGGGTCTAGCCTGCGCTGCACGCATCGATCGGATCGATGCGCCCATCCCCACATCGAGGCACACCATGACCACCACTCCCCTCATCGCCGTCACTGGCGCCAGCGGCCAGCTCGGCCGGCTCGTCATCCAATCCCTGCTGGCCCGTGGCACTCCCGCGGATCGCATCGTCGCCATCGTCCGCGATCCGGCCAAGGTCGCGGATCTCGTTGCTGTCGGCGTGCAAGTGCGCCAGGGCGACTACGACCGCCCCGACACCCTCGATGCCGCGCTGATCGGTGTCGAGCGGTTGCTGTTGATCTCGTCGAGCGAAGTCGGCAAGCGCGCACCGCAACACCAGGCGGTGATCGATGCCGCCGCCCGCGCTGGCGTCGGCCTCATCGCTTACACCAGCCTGCTGCATGCCGACACGTCACCGCTGGGTCTGGCGCTCGAACACGTGCAGACCGAGCAGGCGTTGCGCAGGTCCGGCCTGCCGCACGTGCTGCTGCGCAATGGCTGGTACGCGGAGAACTACGCGGCCGGCATCCCCGGCATCCTCGAACACGGCGCGATGTTCGGCAGCGCCGGCGACGGCCGCCTGTCGCTGGCGGCGCGTGCCGACTATGCCGAAGCCGCCGCCGTTGTCATCGCCAGTGACGAACCGCAGGCCGGCAAGATCCACGAATTGGCTGGCGACGATGCGATCACGCTCGCCGATTTCGCTGCAGAACTCGCGCGGCAGACCGGCAAGCCGCTCGCCTACCAGGATCTGCCGCAGCAGGACTATCGCGATGCACTGCTTGCGGCCGGCTTGCCCGCAGGATTCGCCGAGCTGCTGTCGGATTCCGATGCCGGCGCGGCGAAGGGTGGCCTGCTCGACGGCAGCGGCACGCTGGGCCGGTTGATCGGCCGCGCGACCACGCCCATCGCGGACGTCATCGGCAATGCGCTCGTGAACTGATCGGCAAGGAGAATCCCGCTGCCACGTGCGGCGGGATCAACCCGTGTTCTGGATGCCCGCCGCGATGCCGTTGACGGTCGCGACCAGTGCACGCAACAGCGCTTCGTCCTCGCGGCCTGTCGCGCGCCAGCGACGCAGCAGGTCGACCTGCAGCAGGCTGATCGGATCGACATAGGGATTGCGCAGGCGGATCGACAGGCGCAAGCGGTAGTCGTCGGCCAGCAACGTGTCGCGGCCCTTGATCGCCAGGATCGCGTCGCGGGTGCGCTCGAACTCGTCGGCGATCTGCGGGAAGAACGCGTGGTGCGCATCACCGGCGAGCAGCGAGTAGCGCTCGAAGATGTCGATGTCGGACTTCGCCATCAGCATCTCGACGTCGTCGATCGCCGCGGCCAGGAAGGGCCAGTCGCGCGCCATCGCCGCCATCGCGTCGAGGCCGTGGGTATCGATGCCGCGTTGCAGCGCGGTGCCGACGCCATACCAGCCGGTCAGGCCGGAGCGGTTCTGCGACCACGCGAATACCCACGGGATCGCACGCAGGTTGGCGATGCCGCCATCGCGACGTCGCGACGGACGCGAGCCGATCCGCAACTGCTCGATCACGTCGATCGGCGTGGCGGCACGGAAGTACGCGGGGAAGTCCTCGCGCTCATGCACCAGCGCGCGGTAGTGCGCACGCGAAGTCTGCGCGAGGTCAGCGGCGATGTTGCGCCATACCTCTTCGCGCGGTTCCGGTGGGCGCGGGCGCAGGCTGGCGCGCAGCACCGCGCTGGTCGTCTGCTCCAGATTGCGCAAAGCCAACGCGCGGATCCCGTACTTGCGATGGATCACCTCGCCCTGCTCGGTCACGCGCATGCGCCCGTCCACCGAGCCGCGCGGCGCGGCGATGATCGCGCGCTCGGTCTTGCCGCCACCGCGGCTCACCGACCCGCCGCGGCCATGGAAGAACACGATGCCCACGCCGGCCTCGCGGGCAAGCTCCAGCAAGTCCACCTGCGCGCGTTGCAGCGCCCAGCGCGAGGCCAGCAGGCCGCCGTCCTTGGCGCTGTCGCTGTAGCCGAGCATCACCGTCTGCCGGTTACCGCGCGCAGCGAGGTGGACGCGATAGACCGGATCGGCAAACAGCGCGCGCATCACCTCCGGCGCGGCCTGCAGGTCGTCGACGGTCTCGAACAACGGCGCGACATCGAGCGGCACCGCGTCGTCATCCACGCAGCCGGCGATGCGCGCCAGCGCGAGCACCGCCAGCGCGTCGGCTTCACTGCGGCTCATGCTGATGATGTACGGCCCGAACGCATGTTCGCCCAGCGTCCGACGCAATTCGTGCACGGTGCGGAACACCGCCAGCGTCGACACTGCCGAGGGCGCATTGGCAGCAGGCACCGCCGCGCCTTCGATCAGCGCATGCAGGCGCTCGACGCGTGCCGGCACCGGTTGCGTCGCCCAGTCGGCATGGTTGTCGAGTGCTGCGAGCGCATCGTCGTGCGCAGCGGAATCCTGGCGCAGGTCGAGCGCGGCCATGTGGAAGCCGAAGGTGCGCGCGCGCCACAACACGCGCTGCAGGGCGAACCGACCGGCCTGGTCGCCGCGATGGCGGGCGAGGCTGGCATCGATGAGTTCGAGGTCGGCGATGAAGGCGCCGGCATCCGCATACGCACCGGTGCCACCTGCCAATGTTGCGGACAGGCGTCCGCGCATCTGCCCCAGCAATTGCCGGTACGGCATGTCGGCCAAACGTGGGCGCGCACGCACCGCGCCGTCGGGCAACAGCGACTTGTATTCGTCCGTTCGCGCGCTGATCGCGGCATCGAAGCCAACACGCTCCTCGCTCTGGGTGAGGATGTCGCCGAGCGCGCGCAGGTCGGACTGGTAGCAGGCGAGCGCCTGCGCGCGTTGCGCGGCGAGCGCGTCGCGCACGGTCGTTGCGCCGACGTTCGGGTTGCCGTCCATGTCGCCGCCGACCCAGGTACCAAAGCGCAGCAGCGGCGGCAATGCGATGCGCTCGCCGTAGACCGCTTCGATCGCGTCGGCGAAGGCCTCGTAGAACACCGGCAGCACGCGGTACAGCACGCTGGAAAGATAGAAGCCGATGTGTTCGACCTCGTCGGCGACCGTCGGCTTGTGCGGCGGGACCTCGGTGGTCTGCCAGGTCGTGGTCAGCGACTGGCGGATACGCGCATCGTCCGCGCCGCGTTCCGGCGGCGTGCGGGTGCGGTCGATGTCGGCGACCAGGCGCTCGACGATGGTGCGTTCCTTCAACAACAGCGCGCGGCGCACGGCTTCGGTCGGGTGCGCGGTGAACACCGGCTCGATGCACATGCGCGGCAGCAGCGCCTGCAATTCCGCAAGCCCGACGCCATCGTTGCGCAATTCCAGAAGCACCGCTTCGAGGCTACCAGGCTGCGGCGCGCTGCCCTGTCGCTGGTAATCGCGGCGGCGGCGGATGCGAT
>JAVWUU010000044.1:0-19929 GCA_036666995.1 Thermomonas sp. | reverse complement strand
CGATTCCGGATCGCGCCGCGGTGCCGGCTCGCCGACCGCGCGTTCGCGGTCGCTGCGCTTCACCGTGATCACCGGCGAGTAATAGCCGAACGGTTCCAGCGCCTCGCGGGTCTCGGCCTCGGCCTGGCGCAGCAGGTAATTCAGCCGGCGCTCGGTGATGTCCTTGTCCAGCTCGTCGCTGAGCGAGAGCGCGCTGCGGACGTTGTCCTCCATCACCTCGTCGGGCAGGCCGGTCACATCGACCTTGGTCACCTTGGCGGCGATCGCCGGCGCGGTGGCCAGGCAGCAGGCAAGGGCGAACAACAGGCGCATGGGGGGAGGCGTCATCGGGGCAGGATACCGAAGCCGTGTGCTGTTGCTCGTCATCCCGGCGAAGGCCGGGATCCAGTTCTTGCTCGTCACTCCCGCGAAGGCGGGAGTCCAGCGTCTTGGCTCTGGCTTTCTGTCTTTCAACGAAAGCGAACGGCTGGATTCCGGCTTTCGCCGGAACGACGTTTCATCGCGACCACCCTCACCCCAGCCCTCTCCCGCCAGCGGGAGAGGGAGACGGTCAGGTCGACAGGTGCTCGATCGCGGCCACGCTGCCCAGACGATCCGCCAGCCGCTTCAGCAGGGCCAGGCGGTTGTTGCGGATCGCCGCGTCGTCCACGTTGACCATCACGTTGTCGAAGAACGCGTCGACCTGCGGGCGCAGGCGCGCCAGGTGCACCAGCACATCCGCGTAGTCGCCATGCGAGAGCGCGTGACCGGTTTCGCCGTAGACCGCTTCCACCGCCTCGGCCAATGCCAGCTCGGCGGGTTCGGTGAGCAGGGTGTGGTCTTCGATGTTGGGGATTTCTTGTCCTGAAGCCCCGCCCTCGACCTTCTTGAGGATGTTGCCGATGCGCTTGTTGGCCGCGGCCAGCGCGGCCGCTTCCGGCAACTGCGCGAAGATCCCGATGGCATCGATCCGGCGGTCGAAGTCGTACAGCGACTTCGGCTTGAGTTCGGCGACGGCGTTGAAGTGCGAGGTCGGTACGCCCCCGCTCTTATCGGTCTTGTCTGCGTAGTAGCCGCGCAGGCGGTCGAGGATGAAGTCGTAAATCTCCGCGACCCGCTCCGGAGTTCCACCACCAATCTGTGTTGCCGTTTGCGCATCCGCGACTGCAACGCCCTTTTGCTCAGCCTCGTCGGCAATGTCGAGCTTCGTACGAAGTTGGACCCGCAGCATTGCTTTGTAAGCAGCATCCAAGGCTTCGCGAAGCATTGCGGTCAAATCTAGATCAAACCCGCTCTCGATGATCGTCCGCGCCAGTCCAAGCGCATTGCGCCGCAGCGCGAATGGATCCTTGTTGCCAGTGGGCTTCAGGCCCGCGGCAAAGCCACCCGCCAGCGTGTCCAAACGCTCGGCGATGGCCAGCACCTTGCCGACGCCGGACAGCGCGATGTCGTCGCCGGCAAAGCGCGGCTGGTAGGCCTCGTCGATCGCTAGCGCCACCTCCGACGGCTCGCCCGCGCGCTGCGCGTAGTAGCGGCCGGCAATGCCCTGCAGTTCCGGGAACTCGTTGACCATGCGGCTCTGCAGGTCGTTCTTCGCGAGTTCGGCAGCGCGCCGCGCCTGCGCGGCATCCACGCCGACCTGCGGCGCGATCGCTTCCGCCAGCGCGGCGACGCGCGCGACCTTGTCGGCCACGCTGCCAAGCTTCGCCTGGTAGGTGACGGTTTTCAGGCCATCGCCCATCGACGCCAGGCCCTGCTTGAGGTCTTCGTCGAAGAAGAACTTGGCATCGGCGAAGCGCGGGCGGATCACGCGCTCATAGCCCTTGCGGATCTCCGAGGCGTCCTTCGATTCGATGTTGGCGATGCCGATGAAGTGCTCGGTCAGGCGCCCACTGTCATCGAGCACCGGGAAGAATTTCTGGTTGGCCTGCATGGTTTCCACCAGCGCTTCCTGCGGCACCTGCAGGAATTCGCGCTCGAACGCGCAGGTCACCGCGACCGGCCATTCGTTGAGGCAGTTCACCTGCGCCAGGTTGTCGGCGTCAATGCGCGCGCTGCAATGCAGGGCACGCGCGGCGGCTTCGACTTCGGCGACGATGCGTGCGCGGCGCTCGTCAGGATCGACCAGCACCTTCGTCGCACGCAATGTTTCGACATAGTCCAGCGGGTTCGCGATCGCCACATGGCCGGTGTGATGGAAACGATGCCCGCGGGTCTCGCGACCGGCGCGGATGCCGAGCGTCTCGACGTTCGCGACCTCGTCGCCCAGCAGCACCACCAGCCAGTGCAGCGGCCGCGCGAAGCCGTAGGCATGCGCGCCCCAGCGCATCGGCTTGGGGATCGGCATGCCGGCCATCGCTTCGTCCAGCACCGCCTGCAGCAAGTCCAGCGTGCGTGCGCCCGGTGTGGTTGCGCGATGCACGAAGCGCTCGCCCTTGGCGTCCGTAGTCTTCTGCAGCTGCGTCCAGTCGACGCCGGCCTTGGCGGCGAAGCCCTGCAGCGCCTTGGTCGGACCGCCGTCGGCATCCAGCGCGATGTTGAGATACGGACCCAGCACTTCCGAGTGCTGTTCCGGCTGTTCGCGGGCCACGCCCGGCAGCAGCACGGCGAGGCGTCGCGGCGAGTACAGCGGCTTCGCATCGCCACGCTCGACAGTGACGCCGCGCTTGTCCAGCGCGGCCAGCACGCCGTCGAACAGCGATTGCGCCAGCCCGGGCAGGGCCTTGACCGGAAGTTCTTCGGTGCCGAGTTCGATCAACAGGGGAGACAGGCCGCTCACACGCACATCCATATTGGGAAACGAAGGATTGGGAAACGAAAAAGGCAGCGGCCTGGAGGCGCGCTGCCCTGTTCCAAGGCAGGGCCGGCTACTTTAACCGACCCCGCCGGACCCTCGGACGCGGTCAATACACCACGAACACCGCGCGGCAGCCGTCGTCCGTCCACAGCTGGCGGTCGTCCACGCCCCAGTTGCGGCCATAGATGCACTGCTGGTTGCTGAGCTGGCGGCGGATCTCCACGTGCTGGCGGCGATCGACATAGCCGCAGCGGGTGTAGCGGCCGTCGTTGGATTCGCAGCGGATCTCGCGGCCATTGCCGCCCCAGCCATTGTCGTAGTCGTTGTCGTGGTGGTCGTCGCGGTCGTTCTTGTTGGCGATGGCCGCGGCCACGATTGCGCCCAGCACCAGCGCGCCGGCGACCTTGGCCCCGTTGTTGTTGCCGGAGGACGTGCTGCCGATGCGGAATTCGGCGCGACAGCCGCGGGTGACCCAGACGCGGTTGCGGTCATAGCCCCAGGTGTCGCCCTGCCAGCAGCCCTGGCTGCTCAGCTGGCGGCTTAGCGTCACCCCGCCGGAGGTGTTGGCCGAACACGACTGGTACTGGCCGTTGCGCGATTCGCAGGTGATCGTGCTTTGCGCCGAGGCGGTGCCGCCGGCACCGAGCAGCAGCAGGCCGGCGAGCGCGGCGAGGAAATGGATGCGATGCGTGCTCATCTCAGTGGCCTCCATTGGCGTGGGCGGCGCGGCCGGCTTCGACTTCGGCGGTGCCGAGGCAGCCATTGCCGTCGCTGTCGAAACTGGCGAAGCGTGCGCTGTAGGCGTCCTGCCAGTCGGCCAGCGAAATCGGCCGGTCGTTGTCGGTCTCGCCTGGTCCGGGCGGCGCCTCGGTGGCATCGAGGATGCCGTCGGCGTTCCTGTCGAGCTGGTGGAAGCGGCGGCTGGTGTAGTTGCGGCCTTCCTCCAGGTCGACGCAGCCGTTGCCGTTGCGGTCGAGCATCTCGATGGCCTTGTCGGTCGAGAGCGTGCCGATCGGTGGCGAAGCCTTGTCCTGCGCCTGCACGGCGCCCACGCACGAACCCAGCATCGCGGCAACTACCGCGACGCGCATTGCGACTGATTTCATCTTCGCCTCCCGCTGGAGCTGGCAAGCCCGGGGGGCTGCTCCCTCAACTCCGCAGGCCGATCCTATGCCCGTCCGGCGACAGGCGCCATCACTCGGTAGTCGGTACCGGTGCGTCGAACGGGATGTAGTGCTGGCGAAACACCGGCAGTGCCTCGCAGCGATCGACGTGCGCGCGCAATGCAGGCCATGGCGCAAGATCCAGCGGCAATGATTCGCGCAGATGGGTGGCGTAGCAGGCCACCGCGATGTCGGCATGGGACATCGCATCGCCGACCAGCCAGTCGTGGCCGGCGCGCGCAGCGCAGGCCTTGCCGAGTTCGTCCAGCGCGCCTTCCACTTGAGTGCGGCAACGCGAGAGCCATGCCTCGCTGTGTATCTCGACGGGACGGAAGATCCGCTCGAGCACGATCAGCACCGCCTTGTCGATCGCGCCGGTGGCCAGCGCGATCAGGCGCTGCGCATCGCGACGTTCGATGCCGGTGGCCGGCATCAGTGCGCGTTGCGAGCCGACCACGTCATCGAGGTAGTCCAGCATCATCGCGGACTCGGTCAGCACCTCGCCATCGTCCAGCACCAGCGCCGGCGCGCGGCCGAGCGGGTTGTACTGGCGGATGCGGTCGAAGTCGCGGCCGACCGACCACGCGCGATGTTCGAACGGCATGCCGTACAGCGACAGCGCGATCGCCACGCGTCGCGTGTACGACGAGTCGTACATGCCGATCAGGATCATGCGGCTTCGGCGTGCTTCTTCAGGCCCGGGAAGCCGAGCTTCTCGCGCTGGGCGTGGTACGACTCAGCCACCGCCTGCGCCAGCTTGCGCACGCGCAGGATGTAACGCTGGCGCTCGGTCACGCTGATCGCGCGGCGTGCGTCCAGCAGGTTGAAGCTGTGGCTGGCCTTGGTGACCTGCTCATAGGCCGGCAGCGGCAGGCCGGCTTCGACCAGCACCATCGCCTCGGCTTCGCAGGCATCGAAGCGGTGGAACAACTCGGCGACGTTGGCGTGCTCGAAGTTGTAGGCGCTCTGCTCGACTTCGTTCTGGTGGTAGACGTCGCCGTAGGTCACCGGCGCGCCGTCCGGCCCGTAGGTCCAGACCAGGTCGTAGACGTTGTCGCAGTTCTGCAGGTACATGCACAGGCGCTCGAGCCCGTAGGTGATCTCGCCGAGCACCGGTCGGCATTCCAGCCCGCCGGCCTGCTGGAAGTAGGTGAACTGGGTGACTTCCATCCCGTTCAACCACACTTCCCAGCCCAGTCCCCAGGCACCGAGGGTGGGCGATTCCCAGTTGTCCTCGACCAGCCGCAGGTCATGCACCAGCGGGTCGATGCCGAGTGCCTTCAGCGAATCGAAATACAGCTCGACGATGTTGTCCGGCGACGGCTTCATCGCCACCTGGTACTGGTAGTAGCGCTGCAGGCGGTTGGGATTCTCGCCATAGCGGCCGTCGGTCGGGCGGCGCGAAGGCTGCACGTAGGCGGCGTTCCATGGCTCCGGTCCCAGCGCGCGCAGGAACGTGGCCGGATGGAAGGTGCCGGCACCGACCTCGAGGTCCAGCGGCTGGATCAGCACGCAGCCCTGTTCCGCCCAGTAGGTGTTGAGACGCTGGACGAGTTGCTGGAATGTGATCGCAACGGGAGTAGGCATGCGCCGGGGCCGAACGTGTTCAGGCCCGCCAGTCTAAAGTATCGATCACCGCGATTGACCGCGTTGCCTTTGGGGATCCCGATGGAAAGCCGCGCCGATGCTGGTTCCCAGGCGACGAGGACGGAGCTGCCGAGCGGACGCCTGGCGTTCGAGCAGGTGGCGCTGGCCTTGCTGGCCGATGGCCTGGTCGATCCCGCCGACAGCGAGCGCCTGCGCTTCTCGGTGGAGACGATGCGCCACGACGGCAACATCCATCCATTGGTATTGCTGGCGAACCTCAAGCTGAAGGCGGGCCAGGCACCATTGGGCGAGCTCGGCCTGGAGCGGCTCACCGAATGGCTGGCTGGCCGCATCGGCATGCGTTACTTGCACGTGGATCCCACCCGTGTCGACGTGAGCTCGGTGGCCAGCCTGGTGACGCATGCGTATGCCCGCCGGCACCGCATCCTGCCGTTGGCGGTCGAGCCGCAGCGCCTGTTGGTGGCGACCAGCGAGCCGCTGGCGCTGGACTGGGTCGGCGACGTCCGGCACATGGCGCGCCGCGAGGTGGAGGTGGTGCTGGTCAATCCGCTCGACCTGCACCGCTACACCATGCAGTTCTTCGGGGTGATCCAGTCGGTGCGCGGCGCGCGCAACGATGCCCGCACCGTGCGGCTGGGCAGCAGCCTGCCCAGCTTCGAGCAGCTGGTGGAACTGGGACGCACCGGCGACGTCAACGCCGACGACCAGCACATCGTCCACATCGTCGACTGGTTGCTGCAGTACGCGCACGAGCAGCGCGCCAGCGACATCCACCTGGAGCCGCGCCGCGATGTCGGGCGGGTGCGCTTCCGCATCGACGGCATGCTTCACAAGGTGTTCGAGATGCCGCCGCCGGTGATGACCGCGACGACCAGCCGGATCAAGGTGCTGTCGCGAATGGACCTCGGCGAGCGCCGGCGGCCGCAGGACGGACGCATCAAGACGCGCTCGCCGGGCGGGCGCGAGGTCGAGATGCGCGTGTCGACGATGCCCACCGCGTTCGGCGAGAAGTGCGTGATGCGCATCTTCGATCCCGACGTGGCGTTCCGCAGCATCGAGCAACTCGGCTTCAGCCACGACGAGGCCGCCGGCTGGAAGGACCTGGTCGAGCGTCCGCACGGGATCGTGCTGGTGACCGGGCCGACCGGATCCGGCAAGACCACCACCCTGTATTCGACGCTGAAACGGCTGGCGACCACCGACGTGAACGTCTGCACGATCGAAGACCCGATCGAGATGATCTCGCCGGAGTTCAACCAGATGCAGGTGCAGCACAACATCGACCTGGATTTCGCCACCGGCGTGCGCACCCTGCTGCGCCAGGATCCCGACATCATCATGATCGGCGAGATCCGCGACCTGGCCACCGCTCAGATGGCGGTGCAGGCCTCGCTCACCGGCCATCTGGTGCTGTCCACCCTGCACACCAACGATGCGCCGTCGGCGGTCACCCGCCTGCTGGACCTGGGGGTTCCGCACTACCTGCTGGGTTCGACCCTCAACGGCGTGCTCGCGCAGCGCCTGGTCCGTACCCTGTGCGCGCATTGCAAGCGACCCGCGCCGCCGCTGGAGGATGCCGACTGGTCGGCCCTGCTGGAGCCCGGCGAGGACCTGCCCGTGATCCTGCAGCCGCACGAGCCGGTGGGTTGCCTGGAGTGCCGGCGCACCGGCTACCTGGGACGCGTGGGCCTGTACGAACTGCTGCCGATCACCCCGGCGCTGCGCAGGCTGTTCCATGCCGACATGGACCTGGGCAGCTTCAGTGCCGGGGCGCGCGCCGAGGGCATGCGCACACTGCGCCGCGCGGCCCTGGAAAAGGTGGCCGAAGGCATCACCACGATCGAGGAAGTGCGCGCCGTGCTGCCCCCGCGCGAATGACCGGCCGCCTGTTGAAGCCGGCGTGCCACGGCGCTCTAATCGCGCGATCCGATCACGTTCACCGCCCATGACCCCGATGCCCTTCCTTATCATCGAGACCGGCCAGCCGGTCGCCTCGATGCGTCGGCACGGCAGCTTCGCCCACTGGATCCGCGTCGCCGCCGGCCTGGATCGCGACGCGACGGTGGTGGTCGATGTCGAGCATGGTGACGAACTGCCGTCGCGCGAGGGCTTCGCCGGGGCGATCGTCACCGGCTCGGCGGCGATGGTCACCGACCGCCACGACTGGAGCGAGCGCAGCGCCGCCTGGTTGCGCGATGCCGCGCATGCCGGACTGCCGTTGCTGGGCATCTGCTACGGCCACCAGTTGATCGCGCACGCGCTGGGCGGCGAGGTCGGTCCCAACGAGGTTGGCCGCGAGATGGGCACGGTGCGCATCCACCTGCATCCGCAAGCGCAGGACGACCCGCTGTTCTCGGGATCGCCGGCGTCGTTCGCCGCGCAGGCCACCCACCTGCAGAGCGTGCTGCGGCCGCCGCCGGGCGCCAGCGTGCTGGCCCACAACGACCACGATGCCTGCCACGCCTTCCGCTGGGGCCGGGCCGCATGGGGCCTGCAGTTCCATCCCGAATTCAGCGCCGGGCACATGCGCGGCTACATCCGCGCCCGCGCGGATGCACTGGCGCGCGAACAGCGCTGCGGCAAGCGGCTCGCCGGCGAGGTGCACGCGGCACCGCACGCACGCAGGATCCTGCGTCGTTTCGTCGCATATGCGCGGAGCCAGGGCCACGCTCCGGTATCCTGAGCGCCTCTCCCCCGGGCACCATCATGGATATTCGCGCGTTGCCGGTCGGCCAGGGCCTTGCCTGGTTCAAGCAGGCCATCGACCTGGGCAGCAGGAACCCGCGCGCGGTGTTCGGCGCCGCCCTGCTGCTGATCCTCGCGCTGTACACCGCGGCGATGCTGATGGCGCTGGTACTGGCGGTGATGGTGGGTGGCGGCAATGCGGACGCAGGTGCCGCCCCGGACATGCGCCTGGTGATGGCGGTGGCGATCCCGTTGATGCTGCTGGTGATGTTCCTGGTGCCGATCCTGCTGGGCGGACTGATGCATGTGGTCCGCGAAGCCGAGGCCGGCCGCCCGGTGCGCGCCCGCGACGTGTTCGCGCCGCTGCGCACCGCGCAGGGGCGCAGCCTGGCGCTGCTGGGGCTGGTGCAGGTGGGCTTGACCGTGGTAGGCGGCGTGGTGCTGGTCGCCATCGCCGGCAGCGACTACTGGCGCGACTACCTGCAGGCCATGCAGCAGGTGATGACCGGCGCCCAGCCGGCCATGCCGGAGCCCGCCAACGGGCTGCTGCTGTTCCTGGTGCAGACGGTCTTCAACTACTTCAGCTACGCGCTGATGCTGTTCTCGATCCCGTTGATGCTGTTCTCCGGCAACAGCCTGGGCGAGGCACTGCGCAACAGCCTGCGCGCGGCCGTGCGCAACGTGGGTGCCAATGCGCTGGCCGGCGTGCTGTTCGTCGTCACCTTCCTGGTGGCGGCGTTCGTGGTGCTGCTGATCGCGGGCCTGCTCATCGTGCTCGGCACCGCGATCCATCAGGTCATCGGCAACATGCTGGGCATGGCGGTCATGGTCGGCTTCGCCTCGGTGACACTGGTCCTGGTGTCGGGCGCCACCTACCTGGCATGGCGCGACACCTTCGGCGATGCGTCTTCGGTGCCACCGGCACCGCCGCTGGTGCACGGCTTCGAGGCGTGAGCGCTCAGTAACCCAGGGCGCGTTCCATCGCCGCCTGCATCGCGGCCTGCACCTGCACGAACCCCCAGGCGCAGGCGAGCACGAACGCCAGCGCCTGCAATCCCAGCCAGCCCAGGGCCCAGCGCGGCATCCGCGCCCGGTCGCGCGCGACCAGCACGCGGGTACCGCTGGCGTGGTCATGCAGCGCCAGATGCGGCGCGAATGCGGCAAGCGCATGGCCGACGTTGAGGGTCAGCCAGGACAGCCCGGCGGCAAGGAAGCGCAGCAACGCGCCACCGTGATGCAGGCGGCGGCCATCGCGATCGGTGACGGTCAGGCCCAGCGCGCGCTTGCCCGGCGTCGCCTGCCACGCCGAGGCCTCGAAGCCGACCGTCCACATGCAGGCGAGCAGCGCGTACAGCAGCAACGGCGTCAGCAGCAGGTCCGTCAACGCGGATTGCAGGCCGGCACTGGCCGCGGACAGGGACGGGTCGGCAAGCCACAGCCGCGCCAGTGTCATCGGGTCGGGCACGCTGCCGATGGCCTGCTCCAGCAGGCGTGGCATCGCCGCCGCCATTGCGCCCCACGCGGCACGCACCTGCGCAAGCGCAGCATCCATCCGTGCATGCCCCAACAGCAAGACCAGCGGCAACAGGCAGGCAGCGTCCAGCGACCATGCCGCGGCGCGCATCCAGAACCCCGCCGGGACGCGATCAGTCGGCGCGTGCGCCATCCGCGCTCGTCCGTGGCGACACCATCGACGCGGCCAGGATCCCGGCCTCGTAGAGCAGGCACATCGGGATCGCCAGCATCAGCTGCGAGATCACGTCCGGCGGGGTGACGATGGCGGCGATCACGAAGATCCCGACCACCGCGTAGCCGCGACCTTCGCGCAGCTGCGCCGGCGTCACCCAGCCCAGCAGCACCAGGATCACCAGCGCCACCGGCAGCTCGAAGGCCAGCCCGAAGGCGAGGAACAGCACCAGCACGAAGTCGAGGTAACTACTGATATCCGTCATCATCGCCACCCCGTCCGGGGTCACCCGGGCGAGGAAGCCGAACACCATCGGCAGCACCAGGAAATAGGCGAAGGCGCAGCCGGCGTAGAACAGCAACAAGGCCGAGCTCAGCAGCGGCAAGGCCAGGCGTTTCTCGCGCCGGTACAGGCCCGGTGCCACGAACGCCCAGGCCTGGTAGAGCAACCAGGGCATCGCCACCACCAGCGCGATGAAGAATGCGAGCTTCATCGGCGCGAAGAACGGGCTGGCGACCTGGGTGGCGATCAGCTGGCCGCCCTTGGGCAGCTTGTCGAGCAGCGGTTGCGCGAGCAGCGCGTACAGCTTGTTGGCGAACGGCAGCAGGCAGAGCAGCACCACGATCAGGCCGGCCACGCCGCGCAGCAGGCGCGAGCGCAGCTCCAGCAGGTGGGCGATCAGTGGGCGTTCGCTGTCGTCGCCGGTATCAGTCATCGCGACGCGGTTCCGGGGCCGCGACGGGCTCGTCTGCAGGCGTTGTCGAAGTCGAAGTCGATGTCGATGCCGGCGACGCGGGACGTTCGACCTCGCCAGCGAAATCGCGCAGCTGGCCTTCCGCCTCGCGCATCGCGTCGCGGCCGGCATGCAGGCTGCGGCGCAGTTCGTCGCTGGCCAGTTCCTGTTCGAGTTCGGACTTCACCGAGTACCACTGCGCGCGCGCGCGGCGCACCCACAGGCCGGTGAAGCGGGCGGCTTTCGGCAGGCGTTCGGGTCCGAGCACGACCAGCGCCACCAGGGCGACGACCATCAGCTCGCCGAAGGAAAAATCGAACATCGGGCTACCGCGTGGCGCGGATCAGCGGGCGACGTCGTCGCGGTCGCGCGCGCTGTCGTGCGAGGAGGCGCTGTCGGTCTTGTCGCCACCGAGGCGCGCCGCCGGCTTGTCGTCGTCGCCGCGCATGCCCTTCTTGAACTCGTCCACCGCCTTGCCGACATCGCGCGCGCCGGAGGTCAGGCGCTTGGTGCCGAACACCAGCAGGACGATCACCAGCACGATGAGCCAGTGCCAGATGCTGAAGCTGCCCATGGGTGCGCCTTGTGCGTAGGAGGAAACGGGATTCTAACGCCGATCGAACTCAGGGCTTGCCGGCGGGTTGTACCGGTGCCGGGTCCTGCAGCGGCGTAGTGGTGACCGGGTTGTCGCTGGAGAGGGGTTGCACGCTGGCCGCGCCCGAACCTGTCTGCGGCGAAGCCGGTGCGGGCGTGCCGCCGCGTGCCTGGCGGGCGGAGGCGGTGGCTTCCTCCAGCGCATCGCGGAAAGCGACGACCGTGCTCGACGGAGCCTGCGGCGCGCGGCCTTCGAACACGGCGCGCGGCGTGGTGCCGTTGCCATAGGTACTGGAATTCGCGCCGTTGTCGATCGACAGCACTGCGCCGTCCAGGGCGATGCCGGCGAACAGGCCGCGTGCGCGCGACCACGACCAGATCTCGGCCTTCAGCTGCCCATCCGTGGCGGCGGCGGCATTGCGCCCGACCGGCCCGGCGGCCACGCCGGCGTCGGCACCCAGGGTGACCTTGCCGTTGACGATGGAATCCAGCCCGCGCTCGCTGCGGAACACCAGGATCACGTCGGCCGACTGCACGCCGGCCTGCAGGCCGAAGCTGGCGCCTGCGAGTTTGACGAAAACGGGATTCGACCACGTGCCATCGGCGGTCTTCACCGACATCAGGCCCAAGCCGCGGCGGCCACCGAACACGAAGCCGGCCTTGATCGTGTCGGGAACCACCACGATCGCCTTGGCCTCGTCGAGCAGGCGGTCGGGGATGGCGGATTCGGGGATCGACTGGATCTGTTCGACCACGCGGATCGCCTCGCCGGCACGGACGTCCTCGCGTTCGCCGGCGAAGGCGCTGCTGGTGGCGATCGTCAGCGCAAGGGCGAGGGCAAGGCGGCGTGGCGTGCTTGGCATGGGGCGGCTTCCGGTGGCGGGGCGTTCAGGCTAGGCGCGCCGCGATGAACCGACAAGGAACCGCGCCGGCGGTAACGGTTCAGCCGGTCAGTTCGAGACGCTGTTCGATCCGCCCGACGCGATCGCCCAGGCGGTCGAGCCGGGTGCCTTGCTCGGCCACGATGCTGCGCAGGTTGGAGACGTCCTGGTGGAGCACCGCGATGCCTTGCTCGACCGCACCGATCCGGATCTTGATCTCGGCCACGTCGTTGCGCAGGGCATCCACCGATGCCCGGATACCGCGCAGGTGTTCCAGCACGAGTTCGCTCATTTCCATCGCTCCACTCTACTCCCGAACCTGGCCACCAGCCTGCAGCTCGCGGAAGCCCGCGGCCATCGGAGTTCTTCGCATGCACATGTCATCCTTGTGCGATGGATGACGCTTCCGAATCGCCGCCGGCATTGCTGCTGGTCAACCTGGGCACGCCGGATGCGCCCACCGCGCCTGCCGTGCGGCGCTATCTGGCCGAGTTCCTGCACGACCATCGCGTGGTCCAGCTGACCCGCTGGCTGTGGTGCCCGCTGCTGCACTTCGTGATCCTGCCGCTGCGCAGCCCGAAGGTGGCGGCGAAATATGCCTCGGTGTGGCTGCCGGGCGGTTCGCCTTTGGCGGTGCACACCGCGGCGCTGGCCGATGCGGTGCAGGCACGATTGCCGGATCGGCGGGTCGTGCATGCGATGCGCTACGGCAACCCGTCGATGGCGAGCGTGCTGCATGCGTTGCGCGATGCCGGCGTGCGCAAGCTGCACGTATTGCCGCTGTATCCGCAGTATTCGACCACCACTACCGCGAGCGTCGCCGATGCCATCGCCAAGCATGGCGATGGCATGGACATCGAGATGCTGCAGGACTACCACCGCGACCCGGCCTGGGCCTCGGCGGTGGCGCAATCGATCCGCGTGCACTGGGATGCGCATGGCCGCGGCGAACGCCTGCTGCTGTCGTTCCACGGCATCCCGCAGCGCCTGGTGGATGGCGGCGATCCTTACGCGAAGCAGTGCGAAGCCAGCACCGTCGCCATCGCGGATGCGCTCGGCATCGCGCGCGACGAACTCCTGCTGACCTTCCAGTCGCGCTTCGGCAAGGAACGCTGGTTGCAGCCGTACACGCAGCAGACGCTGGAAGCGCTGGCGGCCGAAGGCGTGCGCACGATCGATGTCGCCTGCCCGGGATTCGCGGTGGATTGCCTGGAGACGCTGGAGGAAATCGCGGTGGAGAACGCGCATGCGTTCAAGGCGGCGGGCGGTGCGTCCCTGCGCTACATCGGGTGCCTGAACGATGGCGACGCGCATGCGGATGCACTGGCGGCGCTGGCGCAAGCCGAGGCCGGGTGGGCGTGATGCACGAGATCGGCATCGACATCCCGCTGGGTCGCATCGCCGCGCTGCGCAACGGTGGCGAAGGCCCGCGCGTGCTGGCCCTGCACGGCTGGCTGGACAACGCGGCCAGCTTCGTCCCGTTGTCGGCCCATCTGCACGGCATCGACCTGGTCGCGATCGACCAGCCCGGCCACGGCCGCAGTGCGCACCTGCCGCCCGGCACCGATTACTCCTTCGTCGGCGCCATGAACGCCGTGCTGGATGTTGCCGATGCACTGAACTGGGAGCGCTTCGCCCTGCTCGGGCATTCGATGGGTGCCGGCATCGCCAGCCTGATTGCCGCGGCTTGCCCGCAGCGGATCGAACGACTGGTCGCGATCGAGGCGCTGGGCGCGCTGGCGGAGGCGCCGGAGCGCACGGTTGCGCGGATGCGCGACGCGCTGGCGGCGCATCGCAGGCTGGGCGACAAGAAGTTGCGCGTGTTTCCCGACATCGACAGCGCCGTGCGCACCCGCCAGTACGCCAGCCTGGTGCCGGGTAGCGGATTGGATGAAACCTCGGTACGCCTGCTGGTCGAGCGTGGCCTGCGCGCGGTCCGCGTGGATGGCGAATGCGTGGGTCACGAGTGGAGCAGCGATCCGCGCCTGACCTTGCCGACCATGGTGCGGATGACCGAGGTGCAGGTCGAAGACCTGGTCGCCGGGATCGAATGCCCGGTGCGGGCGATCTTCGCCGACCCCGCGCAGCCCTACCTGCCCGATGAACTGCGTCGTCGTCGGGTCGGCCTGCTGCCGCAGGGCGAGCTGATCGTCATTGCGGGCGGGCACCACCTGCACATGCAGCAACCCGCCGATGTGGCCGCGGCGATCGGCGATTTCTTCCTGCGCTGAAAAGCCGGCCATCGCGGCCGGCGCGCGTGCTCAGCCGTTCTCGCCGGTGCGGATCGCCAGTTGGGTGCCGCCCTCGTCGGCCTTGAGCATCTGGTAGACGACCTGGCGCTTGTCCTTGCTGTACATCAGCGTGTTGCCGCCGCCGGCCTGCATCGCCATCTCGCGCTTCCAGCCCTGGCCCTGCATCGATTTCTCGATGTCGGCGGAAACGTTGGCCAGTTCCTGCGAGGTGGTCATGTTGAGCATCTGCATGCCGCCCATGTCCATCGCGCTGGCCAGCTTGTTGTCGGCGGGCAGGAAGACGTCCTTGGGGAAATTGGCGGGTAGTGCGACGGTGCCGCCGTCCTCGGCAGTGGCGACCTTGACCTCGCCCTGCTCGGTCTTGATGGTCATCTGGTTGCCATCCTTTTCGACATCGACCTTGGCGCCGGTGGCGCGCTCGATCGCGGTTTCGACGGCGGCGTCCTGGGCCTTCTTGCAACCGGGCAGGATCAGCAGGGCGGCGAACGCGACGGCGATCGACAGGCGGATGGCAGGGTGGCTCATGGCGGTTTTCCTTCGTTGTCCTGCCGGAGGCAACGCAGGCGGGTGGATCAACCGGCCAGAAGTCCGCGCAACCGCGCCTTCAGGCGACGGCCTTCGGCGAGGAAGTAGCCACGCTCGTCCCGCCAGTCCGGGAATCGCGCCTCGACCTCGCGCCAGAAGCGCCGGGAATGATCGGCATGGATCAGGTGGCAGAGTTCGTGGACCAGCACGTATTCGAACGCCGACGGTCGCGCCAGCACCAGCGCCAGGTCCAGCGACAAGGTGCCGTCCGGCGCCAGCGAGCCCCATTGCGTGGAGGTGCGCTTGAACACGATGCGCCGCGGTGCGCGCGGCATGTTTTCGAGATAGCCCGGCAGCCAACGGCCAACGTCGGCACGTCCCTGCGCTTCGTAGAAATCGCGCAGCGCGCGACGCAGTCCGGCGTCGCCGGCGGATGCAGGCGCGGCGAACAGCAGGCCGGCGTCGCCATCGTTGTCGATCCGCATCGCGCGCCCGCCGGTCCAGCGCAGCGGCACCTCCTCGCCGCGCAACGGCAGCGCAGCGGTGACATCGCGCTGCAAGCCTTCGCCGGCGTGTTCGCCCTGTGCCGCGAGTTGCTCGGACAGCCAGTCGCGATGTTCATGCAGGAAGCGTTCGCCGGCGACCAGGCTGGCCCGCAACGGCAGGCTCAGGCGCGCGCCGCGCTCGTCGACGGACAGCTTGATCCGGCGCGCACGCGGATCGCGCACGCGGAGGACGTCGACATGGCGGCCGTCGTCCAGCACGAAGCCGATGCTGTCGCGCTGGATGGCGGACACCCTGGATGCGGTGCGGGGCGCCCGGAGCAGGCGCAACAAGGACTGCATGCGCGTCCTATCGGGACCGGCAGCCGCCGGTGGCGATGCGCTCGCGGTCGCCGTCGTCGTAGGCCACGTCGATCTCGGTACCGTCCTTGCTAATCCCGGTGATCTTGCCGGCGTACCACGCGTCGCCGCCGGACCACTGGCACTCGACCCGCGAGCCGAGCTTCCAGTCGTAGGGCTTGATGCGCTTGAGCGGCACGGTTTCGGAGGTGCCATCGTCGTACTGGATGGTCACCTTGTCGCCGCTGCGTTCCTGCACCACGCCAGGGAACCAGTAGGCACCGCTTTTCCATTGGCCGAGTACCCAATCGCCGCGCGACTGCGCCATCGCGCCCGCGCAGGCCAGCACGCCAAGCATGACGACCAACAGTTTCTTGCCCATGTCGTTCCCCGATGAGGTTGCCGGATGCAACCTAACCGGACTACGTCCGCAGTCGCCGTCGCCGGCCATGTCAGGCATCGGCCTTGCTGAGCTTGAAGGCTTTTTCCAGCACGTTGAACAGGCGCTTGAATTCGCCAGCCATCAGCGCGAAGCGCGCATCGAGTTCGGCGGCGATGTCGTCGCGTTCGGTCGATTCCAGCTGGTCCACCGCGCCGTCGAGCAGCTTGAACTTGCGCACCACCAGGTCGTCGCCGATGACGAAGCTGACGTGGTCGTCCAGCACCAGCGCCAGGCGGGTGGCCTGCTTGCCGGATTCCAGGTGCCTGGCGATTTCGTCGCCGGACAGATCCATGCGTTGCACCTTCACCACCGCGCCGGTGTCGGTGGGATCGCGCAGTTCGCATTCGTCGCCCAGGCTGAGGCCTTCCGGCAACGGATCGCCGGCGATCCAGCCGGTGAGGATGGCGCGCGGCGCGACTTCGGCATTCACCGGCAGCGCCGGGAAACTGCCCAGCGCGCGGCGGATCTCGCTGACCACCGATTCCGCGTTCTTGCGCGACGAGGTATCCACCGCGATCACGCCGAGCGTGGTGTCGAGCAGCGCATCGCTGCGCACCGGGCGCACGAAGGCGCGCGGCAGCAATTCGGTGACCAGTTCGTCCTTCAGCCGCTTGCGGGTGCGCCCGCCGGGCTTGCGGCCTTCCTTCTCCTCGATGGAGGCCAGCTTCTTCTGCAGCAGGTCGTTGACCACCGCGCCAGGCAGCAGCTTGTCCTCGCCGCCGACGGTCAGCCAGCGCGCGTCATGCATGGCATGGCTGAGCGCATCGCCATGGTGGCCGAACGGCGGGATGAAGCCGCGGCTGGACAGTTCCAGCGGACCGACCGGCTTGAGCGCGCACGTGGCCAGCTGGGTTTCGAGGTCGGAGAGGTCGAGCGAAGTCGGGAAACGGAACAACGTGAGGTTGCGAAAGAACATCGTGATCCTGGTGGTCTCCCTCGGTGCAGGTGCGCGAGGGGTGGGGTGAGTTGCGCGGGGGCGCAATGCTAGTCGATGTGGGTCTCGCCGCCTGCAAGCCACGCATGCGCATCGGGCAGGGCGACGTCGCCGCGCTTGCCCAGCGACAGGAAATCGAACAGGTTGGGGTCGGAAAGTTGCGATGGGCGGATGTCGCCCAGCGCGCGCGACATGGTTTCCACGCGGCCCGGGGTGTCTTTCTCCCACTGCGCGAGCATCTTCTTCACCTGCGCGCGCTGCAGGTTTTCCTGCGAACCGCAGAGGTTGCAGGGGATGATCGGGAACTGTTTCACCTCGGCGTAGGCCTCGATGTCGCTTTCGCGCACGTAGGCCAGCGGGCGGATGACGATGTGCTTGCCGTCATCGGACAGCAGCTTGGGCGGCATCCCGCTGAGCCTGGCGTGGAAGAACAGGTTGAGGAAGAAGGTGTTGACCAGGTCGTCGCGGTGATGGCCCAGCGCGATCTTGGTGAAGCCGTGCTCTTCCGCATACGCGTACAGCGCGCCGCGGCGCAGGCGCGAACACAGCGAGCACATGGTCTTGCCTTCCGGGATCACCCGGCTGACCACCGAATAGGTGTCCTGCTCGATGATGTGGAAGTCCACGCCGATCGAACGCAGGTAGTCGGGCAGCACGTGCTCGGGGAAACCGGGTTGCTTCTGGTCCAGGTTGACCCCGGTGATCGAGAACGACACCGGCGCCTTCTTCTGCAATTGCAGCAGCACGTCCAGCATCGCGTAGCTGTCCTTGCCGCCGGACAGGCAGACCATGACCTTGTCGCCGTCCTCGATCATCCCGAAGTCGGCGATCGCCTTGCCGACCTGGTGGCGCAGGCGCTTGGCCAGCTTGTCGCCCTCGTGCTTGCGCCTGTGCGCGAGCGGTTGCGGTTCGGCCAGGGCGAGGGGGATGGCGGCATTCATCAGGCTGCCATTTTACCCGCCACGGGGATGCCGCTGCCGCCTGCATCGCGTCGCGGTATGCTCGGCGCATGAACCAGCCGCGCGATCCCGCCGAACTGTCCCGCATGGCACGGCGTGTGGTCGAGATGCGCCAGGAGCACCGCGACCTGGACGTCGCCATCGAACGGCTGGCCGCCGACATCCAGGCCGACGAGCTGGCGCTGAAGCGGCTGAAGAAGCGCAAGTTGCAGCTCAAGGACCAGATCGCCTGGATCGAGAATGCGCTGATCCCGGATGAGCCGGCCTAGGGCACATCCGCGGCGCTGAGTCCGGATCATCGACCGACACGTCTGTCGTGCGCGACCGCATGACCACTTTCGTCCTCGAATCCCGATAGAGGGTGTGGAGCCGGCGTGGTGCCGGCGGTGAGGATGGGGCGATGAACACCGGCATGACGAGGCGGCGCGCATGGACGGGCCTGCTGTGGCTGGTGCTGGCGGCCGCGGGCTGCTGGTCGGGCGGGGCGATGGCGCAGACCAGTGCGGGCGCGATCCCGGACGGGCATGGACGGGTGGTGATGCTGGCGGCCGGTGGGCAACACAGCTGCGCATTACGCAGCACCGGTGCGGTGGCGTGCTGGGGCAGCGATTTCTACGGGGAGAGCTCGGCCGTTCCGAGGGGGTATTTCACCGCGGTGACGGCTGGCGTGTTCCATAGCTGCGCATTGCGGTCGAATGGCGAAGCGGTGTGCTGGGGCGACAACAACTACGGCCAGGTGTCGGCGCCTGCCGGCGAGCGCTTCACCGCGATCGCGACCGGCACCACCCACAACTGCGGATTGCGTGCGGGCGGTTCCGTGGTGTGCTGGGGCAACAACAGTGACGGCCAGGCCACGCCGCCCAACAAGCAGAGCTTCGTGGCGATCAGCGCGGGGGTTTCGTACACCTGCGGCCTGCGGTCGGATGGCGTCGCCACCTGCTGGGGGTCTAACAACAACGGATCCCTGAACATCCCGTTCGGCGAGACCTTCACCGCGATCTCGGCAGGCAATTTCCATGCATGCGGCCTGCGCGCCACCGGTGTGGGCGTGTGCTGGGGCAATGGCCTCGTCGCCAGCATCGCCGGCAGCCAGGTGTCCACTGCGCTGGCCGCGGGTGGCGTGCATACCTGCACCATCAGCCAGACCGGTACCGCGGTGTGCGGGGGCGTGAACACCTACGGCCAGGCGAGTCCGCCACTGGTGAAGGGCAACCGCTACACCGCGATGGCGAGTGGCTTCAACCACACCTGTGCGCTCAACCAGAACGGCAATGTCGTGTGCTGGGGGGACAACACCTACGGCCAGACCACTGCGCCGCGCGGTCCCTTTGGCATGGGCGCGGTCGCCGCCGGTTATACGCATACCTGCGACGTGGATGCGGACGGCAGCCTGGTCTGCTCGGGCAGCAACACCAGCGGCGAATCCACCCCGCCCGCAGGCAGCTATGCCGATATCGGTGCAGGCGCGGCCTTCAGTTGCGCGCGTTCGGCGACCGGCAACCTGTCGTGCTGGGGCTGGAACGACGTCAATCGCGCCACGCCGCCGGTCGGGCAGTTCGCCTCGATGGACCTCGGCTTTGCCGGTGGCTGCGCGCTTGCGGCGAATGGCGTGCCGGCCTGCTGGGGCAACAACGGCAATGGCCAGGCCGCGCCGCCGCTGCCGCCGTTCCTGCGCACGTATCGCCAGGTCAACCTGGGCGCGTTCCACGGCTGCGGCATCTTCGACAACGGCAGTGCGACCTGCTGGGGCTACAGCGGCACCAGCGCGACCAGTGTCCCCGCCGGCAGCTGGCTGGCGATCAGTGCCGGCGAGCAGTACAGCTGCGGCCTGAAGTCGAACGGCACGCT
>JAVWUU010000043.1:0-20037 GCA_036666995.1 Thermomonas sp. | reverse complement strand
ATCGCCGATCTCAACTCACAGGTCGCCACGCGCCAACATCACCACGTCGCTGGCATCGACGATCTCGGTGAGGTTCTCGATCGCCTCGGCGCGTTCGATCTTCGCCACCAGCGCGGCACTGCTGCCATGTGCCTTGGCGACGCGGCGCGCCTCGTTCATGTCCTCGGCGTTGCGGCAGAACGAGACCGCGATGAAATCCACGTTCATCCCGGCCGCGATCACGATCAGCTCGCGATCCTTCTCGGTGATCGCCCCCAGCGACAGTCCGCCGCCCTGCTTGTTCAGGCCCTTGCGGTTCGACAGGAAGCAGTCGTTGAGCACGGTGGTGACGATGCGCTCGCCTTCCACCGCCGTCACCTGCAACTGCACCACGCCGTCGTCGAGCAGGAGCACGTCGCCCGGCACCACGTCACCCGGCAATTCGAGGTAGCTGACGCCGACCTGGGTCTCATCACCCGGAGGGACATCGAGGCTGGCGACCAGGTCGAAGCGATTGCCCGCCTTCAGCGCGACCTTGCCATTGGCGAAGGTCTCGACACGGATCTTCGGGCCCGGCAGGTCGGCGAGGATGCCGATCTCGCGACCGATCTTCAGCGCCATCGCGCGCACTGCCTCGCCGCGCGCAACCTGCGCGGAGGGATCGCCGTGGGAGAAGTTCAAGCGCACCACGTCGACGCCCGCGCGCAACACCGCTTCAAGCACCTCCGGCGGATCGGTGGCCGGCCCGAGGGTGGCAACGATGCGGGTGCGGCGCTGGTGCGGAACGGCGGCGTGGTCGGTCTTGCGTGCGGTCATGTGCGGGCTCCTGAGGCCCCGCACGCTAGCACAGCACAACGACCGGCGATGGCTCGCCGGACATTGCGGATGGCAAGCGTGGCTCAGCGCTTCTCGGGCACTTCGATGTAGGGCTTGCCGGCACGGTACAGCGCCAGCCGCGCTTCCATTTCCTTGATGTTCTCGAGGTTCGGATCCGCACGCTTGCGCATGTCGGCGATCACCTGCGCCTGCAACTCCACCGCGCGCGGGTACTGGCCCACCGCCGCGTAGCAGGCGGCCAGGGTGTCGACCGTGCCTGGATCGAGATCCGGGACTGCTTCCAGCTTCGCGATATAGGGCATGCCTTCCGCGGGTTTTCGCACATCTGCATGGCGGGAGGTGCACAGCATCCAGGCGAGGTTGTTGAGCGCACCCGTGTCGTTCTTCTCCACGGCCTGCCGGCTCAGTTGCACGCCGCGCGCACGATCGGTCGCGTCCTTGCCCTGGTTGTGCAGCCACATCCCGTACTGGTTCATCGCATCGACCGAACCCGCCGCGACCGCGCGTTCCAGCCACTTGCGACCGGCCGCTTCATCGCTCGCACCGAGGGTGTCGCCGAGCAGGCGCCCGCCGAGTTCGACCTGCGAGTCCTGGTCGCCGGCCTCGGCGTCCTGCAGCAACCAGGCCCGGGCGCGCGCGGGATCCTTCGGCATGCCGCGTCCTTCGATCGCCATCGACGCCAGCAGCCTGCGCGCGCGCGGCCCGCGCCCATCGACCAGGGCAAGCGCTTCGTACAAGGCGACGGCGCGTTTCGCGTCGCCGCTCATGTCCTTGTAGTCCTCTGCCCACAAACTGGCGAGGAAGAACAGCGCGTCCACGTCGCCTTGCGCGACCGCCAGCATCAGCCAGTCCTCCGCACGGCGCGGCTTGCCATCCGTGTACGCCCGCCAGGCCAGGTACTGCATCGCCACCGCGTCGCCGCCGTGCGCGGCCTTCTCCAGCCAGGCGATGGTGCTTGCCGAGGCTGGTCGGTTGCCTTCGGCGTCGCGCAGGCGCAGCGCAAGGATGCGCAGTGCCGCAGGGTTGTTGGCGTCGGCGGCGCGTTTCAGGTACGCGTCGGAGGTCGCCTTGTCGCGGCTTTCGTGCCAGGCCGCGAGCTTGAGCAGGCCCTGCCCGGTGCCGTTGTGGGCGGCATCGGAGAGCAGCGCTTCATCCGCCGCGGACAGCACGTACTTGGCGTCCCCACGCTCCATTTCCATCGCCAGCGCGACGACTTTCGCGGCGGGATTGCCCGCGGCATGCGCCGCGTCGAGTCGCTGTCGCAGGAACGGCGCCAGCGGCTCGCCCGCATGCAGCACCGACTGCACCTCGGCGAACGAGACGGTCGCGCCCTTGCGCTCCCACACGCGGTCCGCGGCATCGAGCATCGCCTCCGCAGAGGCCTGGTCGCGCGCCACCCCCACGCCTTCCAGATAGGCGGTGGCGAGCAGCATCATCGGATAGGCATGGCGCGCTTCGGCGAGCGGCAGCAGCGCATCCACCAGACCATCGGCGCAGCCCTTGAACGGCGATTTCACGCACACCGCCAGCCAGGTCGTCGCGGCATGCAGGCCGCCGGCGCGTGCCGCCTCGCGCAACGCATCCACGCGCTTGCCGGGATCCTCCACGAGCACGGCCGCCTGCACCGCGAGGACATCGATCGCGGCGATTTCCTCGCGCTTGGCCGCGCTGTCCACGAAGGACTCGGCGTACGCCATCCGCAGGCGTGGCGTTCCGTAGGCCGGATCCTTGCGGTCGATCGCCTGCAGCACGTCGACGTAGTCGAACTTCACCGTGCGCTCGACCCCGGACGGCGCGGTCGCCGCGATCACCAGCGGGAAATACGGCGTGGGATGCAGTTGCGGATACATCTCGTAGCGGAATTCGAATCCGGCCGAGGCGAACAACGCATAGGCATCCGCCGTCGAGACGATGCGCACCGGACGGGGCCATGCGCCGCGGTCGGCATCGCGGAACGACTGCCTGGCCAGCGCGCCGATCATCAGGGTGGCGCGCTCGGCGGCCGCATCGTCGCCGGTCGCCTCCGCGCACAACAGCGCGGCACGCTGCACGGCCAGCGACACCGGCACGAGTTCCTGTGCCCGCACCAGCGCCTTGGCGTTGCTCCGGCACTTGCCGGCATCGACCGAGGACAAGCCGTAGTCGACCGCACCAAGCGCGTCGAACGCGGTGTTGATGTCATCGGGCGTGGCCTTGGCCAGGAATGCATCCCAGGCAGCGGCGACATCGACCTGTTTGGCGTCCTGCGCGAAGGCCGGGGTGCAAGCGGCGAACGTCAGCGCGAGCGCGAGCGCGCCATGGCGATGGATCCCGGTCATCAGCGTCCTTCCATCGCGTCTTGCAGGAGCGAGCGCAGGCGCGCTTCGCGATCGGCGGCCTGGGCGCTCGCCGGTGCGCGGTAGCGCAGGCGCGAATGCGAGCCTTCGCCCAGTTTGCGCAGGTCGCCGACGTGCGCCTGCACCTGCTCGAGCGGGATCTCGCGCTGCTTGACCTCGAACTCATGGCGCAGGCGCGCTCCCTTGTCGGAAGGCTCCAGCGTGCGCCGGTAGTCGAAGGCGGCGGACGTGATCCGCTCATCCTCGCGCATGAAGCGCGCCGTCCAGCCGGCCGGCGCTTCCAGGCTCACTTCCTGCACGTAGCGGCCGGGCCGGGCGAAGTACAACGGTCCCTTGCGGTCGGTGCGATCCGGCAGTGCCGTCACCGCGGACAGCGCCTCGGCTTCGAGGCTGAGGCTGCGGGTGTCGCCTTCCTGCTGCCAGGGTGCAGCCAGGCGATAGGTTTCGCGGATACGGATCAGGTTGCGCGCGCGGTCGTCCTCGACCACTGGCGCCTGCACGACCTGGATGGCGCCGTAGCGCTTGCCGTAGTACTCCGTGTAGCGACGCCCGCGATCCTCGATGCGCTCCTCATCCAGCGCGCGCCGGGTCTGGTCCGCGCTCAGGCCGGCGAACTCGCTGGTGACTTCCAGGCGCAGGCCCTCGCCGTCGACCGCGAAATGCTCGTGGGTCTTCACCCCGGCGATCTCGCCCGCCGGTGCCGCTACTTCCGCCAGTGCGGCCTGGCCGGCCGCGACCGGCAGGACGAAGCCGTAGGAGGACAGGTCGCCGCGCTCGGGCGCGCCTCCCTGCAGGCGCATGGTGGGGTCGACATAGACCGCGCGGCCATCGAGTTCCGCCTGCACGATGACATGGTCGAAGACATCGGCCGACGGTGCGTAGCCGCGGATGCCGCGACCGCGATAGGTACTCACCAGCGCGGGCTTCGCTCGGATGCCCAGGCGCTGCAGCACGGTCACCAGCAGCCAGGTCTTGTCCTTGCAGTCGCCGAAGCGGCGGTTCCAGACTTCGTTGGGGAGGCGCGGGCGATGCGAACTGGTGCCGGTCTCCACGCCGAAGTAGCGGACCTCGTCCTGTACCGCGCGCAGGGCCGCCTGCAGGCGTTCGCCGGGCGCGCGGATCTTGCGCCATTCGACGATGCGCTGTTCGAGGTCTGCCGGCAGCGCCTGCCCGGACTGATCCGGGTACAACGGCAAGGCCCACGCGACCACGTCGGCCCATCCACGACGCGGTCCGAACTGCACCAGCGGATACGGGTCGTACCACACCGGATAATCGTCCTCGTGCTGGATCCGGTCGACGCCGGCCGCGCGGACTTCGACCTGGGTGGCGTCGGCCAGTTCGGTCACCGTGGGTTCCGGCGCTCCATTTTCGCGGTGCGAGGCGATCGCGGTGCCCTGCGCGTAGAGCGCGCGCAGTCGCACGTCGAGCATCGGATGGGAGAACGCGAGCCGGGTCTGCTCCGAGAACTGGCCGACCAGGATCGGATTGCTGCCGGTCACACTCCAGCTGATGCGGACCACGTCGCCGGCGCGCACGTCCTCGATCACGATCAGCGCCGCCACCAGGCCATCGGCGATGTCCTGCTCGAACTGGCGTTCGCGCCGCGCGATCGAAATGTCCTTCGGCTTCAGCCGCGATTCCCAGCGGCCGTTGCGGCGCAGTTCCACCCGATGCAGCGTCAGTTGCTGGTAGTCCGGGTTGAACGACAAGTCGAACCTGCCGGCCTCGGCGATGTTGCCCTGCGAGCGCGGCTCGTAGACGTAATCCGTGTAGGCGACATCGCGACCGGGGCGGTGATCGACCTGGCGGTCGTAGCGCCAGAAACGCCATTTGTCGTCCTGCGCGCCCGGTGCCGTTGCCGGCCAATCGGACGGCAACGGGCGATCCTCGACGAACGCCGGGACCTCACCGGTGCGGAACGAAAAACCGCCATTCGAGAACTCGTCGGCCCTGGCCGATCCCACCGCCAGCCCGAGGGCCAGCAACACTGCCATCCATCGCATTCCGTGCTCCCTTGCGTACGGGCCTACGCTACCACCGAGCGCGCCTCCAGCGCCGCGACGGCCGGCAGGGTTTTGCCTTCCAGGAATTCCAGGAACGCACCGCCGCCGGTCGAGATGTAGGAGACCTCGTCTTCGATGCCGTATTTGTCCACCGCCGCCAGGGTGTCGCCACCACCGGCGATCGAGAAGGCCGGCGACGCCGCGATCGCGCGCGCCACCGCTTCGGTGCCGTGGCCGAAGGCATCGAACTCGAACACGCCGACCGGGCCGTTCCAGACCACCGTGCCGGCCTTGGCGATCAACGCGGCGTACGCCTGCGCAGTCTGCGGACCGATGTCGAGGATCATGTCGTCCGCGCCGACCTCGTCGATGCGCTTGATCGTCGCCGGTGCGTCCGCCGCGAACGCGGGCGCGACCACCACATCGAGCGGCAGCGGGATGTCGGCGCCGCGCGCCTTCGCGTCGGCCATGATCTGTTCCGCGGTATCGATGAGGTCCATCTCGACCAGCGACTTGCCCACGCCGTGACCAAGCGCGGCGATGAAGGTGTTGGCGATGCCGCCGCCGACGATCAGCTGGTCGACCTTGCCGACCAGCGACGACAACAGTTCGAGCTTGGTCGACACTTTCGAGCCAGCCACGATCGCCAGCAGCGGGCGCGCCGGGCTGGCCAGCGCCTTGTCGAGCGCATCGAGTTCGGCCATCAGCAGCGGACCACCCGCAGCCTGCTTCGCGAAGCGGATTGCGCCATGCGTCGAGGCCTGCGCACGGTGCGCAGTGCCGAACGCATCCATGACGAACACGTCGCACAACGCGGCGTACTGCTGCGACAGCGCCTCGTCGTCCTTGCCTTCGCCGATGTTCATGCGGCAGTTCTCGAGCAGCACCAGCTGTCCCGGCTGCACGTCGACGCCGTCCAGATAATCGCGCACCACCGGCACATCGAAACCCAGCAGTTCGGATAGGCGCGCGGCTACGGGTGCAAGCGAATCGGCTTCGCTCCACGTGCCTTCCTTCGGTCGCCCGAGGTGCGAGGTGACCATCACTGCCGCGCCCTTCTCCAGCGCGAGCCTGATGGTCGGGATCGACGCGGTGATGCGCTGGTCGGAGGTCACCTTGCCGTCCGCGACGGGCACGTTGAGATCCTGGCGGATCAGCACGCGCTTGCCGGCGAGATCGAGGTCGGTCATGCGGACGATGGACATGGCATTCCTGCTGGGGGGCGAAGACGCCCATTGTCCCGGCCGCGTGCGGTCGCCGCAAACGGCAGGCAACGCGCGGCATCCGCTACTATCCGGCGAGGGCGGGCGCGGGGGCTGCGTAAACGTGCGAGGGATGCGTGCACTGTGGGCGGAGCTGCGCCGTCGCCATGTCATTCGCATGGTCGTCGCCTACTGCGCGATCGCCTGGCTGGTGCTGCAGGTCGCCGCCCTGCTGCTGCCGGTCTTCGAGGTCCCCGCCTGGGGATTGAAGCTGCTGGTCCTGCTGGTGGCGCTGGGTTTCCCGTTCGCATTGCTGTTTTCCTGGCACTACGCCTGGACCGATGCCGGCCTGGTGCGCGAATCGCCACCCGCCGGCGAACCGCAAGAAGCAGTCACGATGCTCGATGTCGATGCGATGCAGGCGACGACACCGGCGGATGCCTCGATCGCGGTGCTGCCGCTGGTGAACATGAGTTCGGACCGCGAGCAGGACTATTTTTCCGATGGCCTGTCCGAGGAACTGCTCAACCTGCTGGCGCAGGTGCCGGGCCTGCATGTCGCCGGGCGCACGTCGTCGTTCTCGTTCAAGGACAAGCAGGCGACCATCGGCGAGATCGGCCGCGCCCTGCATGTCGCCACCGTGCTGGAAGGCAGCGTGCGCAAGTCCGGCGAGCGCGTGCGCATCACCGCACAACTGGTCAAGGCGCGCGATGGCTACCACCTGTGGTCGCAGACCTACGACCGCGAACTGACCGACATCTTCGCGGTGCAGGACGAGATCGCCGCGGCGGTGGTGGATGCGCTCAAGCTCAAGCTGCTGCCGGCCGATCGCCCGAGCAACGCCGGCCACCACGTACCCGGCCCCGAGGCTTACCACCACTTCCTGCTCGGCCGGCAATTCCTCAACCGCGCCACCGATGACGGCTTCAAGCGCGCTGTGACCGAATACGACCAGGCGGTCGCCCTCGAACCAGGATACGCCGCCGCGCTAACCGGCCTGGCGCTGGCCGAGGCGTACGCCTCCGATGACACCGTCGATGACGCCGAGATGCATGCCACGCGTGCCCGTGCCAACCAGATCGCCGAACAGGCGGTGGCATCGGATCCGCAACTGGGCGAGGCCTACACCACGCGCGCGGTGTTGCGTTTCGTATTCGAACGCGACTGGGCCGGAGCCGATGCCGATTTCGCCCGCGCGGTCGCGCTCAACCCGGGCGACGTCATGACGCGCTGGCAGCACAGCCGGCTGCTGGCCGCGCTAGGACGCCTGCCCGAAGCTCTGCTCGCCGCATCCCTTGCGACTGAACTGGATCCGCTGTCGGCACAGGCTTGGGAAGTCCGCTCGCGTTACGAGATCGCGCTCGAACAGCACGCACAGGCGCGGCGCTCGCTGCAGCGCGCGCTCGATATCGCTCCCGAACACGGCCGCGCGCCTGTCGGGCTGGGCCTGCTCGCGCTGTTGCAAGGCGATGCCTCCAGCGCACGCGACTGGTTCGCCCGCACCGACAACGTCACCTTCCGGCGGATGGGGCTGGCGATGGCCGCACACGACCTGGGCGAACACGCACTCGCGCAGCAAACCCTGGACACGCTGATCGCCGCTGATGCGCACCATGCCGCCTACCAGATCGCCGGGGTGCATGCTTGGCGGGGTACCCACGACGACGCCTTCGAGTGGCTGCAGCGCGCGGTCTCGCAGCAGGATGCCGGCCTGCAATACCTGAAGTACGACCCGGCGCTCCGCTCGTTGCACGGGGATCCGCGCTATCCGCAACTCCTGCAGCAACTCGGCCTGCCGGCCTGAACCCAGGCCGACATGCACGCGGTCACGATGGCGCGCGTGGCTGCCGCAACAGACTGAAGGCGAAGCCCGCCACCAGCAGCGCGCCGATGACGAGCACGCCCCACAGCAACCAGCGCTTCCAGTCGACCGGCGGCTCGATCGGCTGCAACGCCGCATCGCCCGCGGACTGCTGGCGCGAACCGAGCGTGGCGGTCGCCGGCTGCCAGTCGCGGCCGCGTTCGCCGCGCAATGCCTCCACCAGTTGCAGGAGCGGCGCGTCCTGGCGCGATGCGCGCGCACTGCCGGCAAGCAATGCGAACGGCGGTGCGCCTTCGGCGAGGAACACCACGACCTCAGGCCGGTAGCCCAGGCGCAGTACCGGCGGCGTGCCGTCGACGGCTTCGCGCGCGCGCAGCCGCCAATGGCGATGGCGCAATCCGCCATGCAAGGCCTGCGGTGACGACGCACTCGCCTTGCCGCCGCTGTCGATGCGATACGCCAACCACGGCGCGGCTGCAGCTTGCCAGGGGGATTCCGGCTCGTCGCGACTCTCCAGCGTCCAGCCGCGCGTGCTGTTGCCGGGCGACACCACATCGGCCGCTTCCACCGGGAAGCGGCCGTCGAGCACGTAATCGAATACGGGGCCCGCGGGCATGTCGACGCGCTTCCCCTGCAAGTCTTCCCACTGCAACGCCGGCAAGGCCACGCGGCCGACGGGCTCCGCCGTCACCCCGGTAAGTTGCAGCGCCGCCGCCTGCGGTGACGCCGGCAGCAGCCGCAGGTAACGCGCCTGCACGGCCGGCAACACGATGCGATCCTCGACGATGCGTCGGCCATCGTTCTGCAATTGCACGAGGCGCGCGTCGGCGTCGACATCGCGCCATTGGCGAAGATCATCCGACGCGCTCACGCGATAGCCGCGATCAAACGGCACGGTGTCCGCCCACGCAACCCGCAATGCCGCCAGCGGCTTGCGCACCTGGCTGGCATCGACCACGAAACCGCCATCGCCCGAGGCCGGCGCGGCATTGCCCGGACTGCGCATCTCCACCCGGCGCAAGCTGCCATCGGTGGCGATCTCGCTGATCGCGGCGATGTCCTGCCTTGCGGTTCCCGCATCGACCGGCAATGGGAACCAGGGCACGACGACGCTCATGCCAGCCTGTGCCAGCGGTGCATCCGCAGGGAAGATCGCGGTCGCCACCGGCGTTCCCTGCGCGTTGACCACGACCAGATCCTGCAATCGCGGCGACTGCAGTTGCCGGTAGACCTCGCGATCCAGCACGACCCGATACGCACCGCCATCGTCGCGTTCGAGCGCGAGCGGCCACTGGCTGGCGTAGTCGTCGCGCGTGGCGGCGAGGGCCACCAGCGGCAGCAGCAGGACCCATGCGAATTTCTTCATGCCGCGGTCTCCTTCGCGTCGATGTCGGCATCGGTATCGGCACTACGTGGCGGCGCAGGCGCGAGGTAGCCCACCACCGTGCAGAGCAGGCCATAGGCGATGAACGAGCCGATGCCGAGCAGGTTGCCGAGGTGCTGTCGATCGACCAGCACCAGCTTGGCCAGCACCACGCCCATGAGCACCGCGCCGGCCAACCACAGCATGCGCTGCCCGCGACGCGAACCGAGCACCCAACCGATCACGCCCAGCACGCTCCACACCACGGTCAGGCTGGTCTGCGCCAGGCTCGACGACAGCAATCCGTCGTTCCACGGCACGCCGCCCCAGTGATGCACCACGTGCAGGACCACCGATGTGATCCAGGCGAACGCCACCGCGGACAGTATGACGATGCGCTTTGATCCCAACTTGCCACCCACCGGCACCTGCCAACGCAACGCCAGGACCAGCACCGCGAGCTGCGCAAGCTCCATCGGATTCAGCACCGGTAACCACGGCAGTGGCGATGCCGCACCGGCATCGAACAGGGCGACCAGCCACCACAGGCCAAGCACCGCGAACAGCACCGCCAGCAAGCGACCGCGCCAGCCATCGAACGCTTCGCCGAGCGGCATCGACAGCCACCGCCAGCGGTACAACGCGAGCGCCGTCACCAGCAGCCACGGCAACACGATCAACGCCGCCTGCCAACCATCGCCCATGCCTGCGAAACGATTCGGCAACCAGCCCAGCAGCAGACTCGCCACCAACGGCCACACCAGCCACCAGGTGAACTGCGCCGCCGATGCCAACCGGTGTTCGCCATCGCGCAGGCATTGCAGGCTGCGGATGCCAAGCAGCGCGTACACGAGCCATGCCCACACGCCATGGCCTGCGAAGGGTTGCGCGTGCGCGGCGCTTTGCCACATCGCCAGCGGCACTGCAGAGACCAGCGCCACCAATGCGGTCAGGGCCAGCGCACTCGCGGGTCGGCGGCGATGCACTTCCGCGGCCAGCCAACCGGTCAGCGCGGCAAAAGCGAGCAGCGCATCGGGCTCGTCGCGATGGCCAAGGACGCGCACGATTTCATTGATGCCGTTGCCGAGCCACCAGGCCAAGCCCCATCCGTAGTACAGACCCGCGACGTTGTCGTTGCGGGTCTGGCGGTACGCCCACGCACTGGCGAAGCCGGCAAGCGCGATCAGCAACGCGCCCATGAAGGCGGCATTGGCGATCGGCACCGCGATTTCTGCTGCGGGCGAGAAACGCGCCGCAGTGAGTCCGATGGTGAACGCCACGGCCGCAGCGAGTTGCAGGCCGGCACCGGCCAGTTGCGGCAGCAAGCGCTGCTGGCGCAAACCGAGCCAGCAAAGTGCCGCGCCTTCCAGCGCGAACACGCAGGCGGTCGCCTGCGCGGACAACGCCAGGGGTACCGCCAAGGTGGCGAAGCCCACCGCGAGCAAGGCATGCGACTGCGCCAGCACGTCGTAGCCCTTGCGGCGACGCAGCCACCACGACAACCCGGCATACAGCGCGCCCAGCCCGAGCGCGCAGAACGCCAGCGCCATGCGCCGGCCTTCCATCAACCCGGCCTGCAGCGAGAACGCCACCAGCGGCATGCCGAACACCAGGCAGCCGTCGATGAGGTCGCGCCGCCCGACTGGCCGGCGTCGCGCGAACAGAATCGGTATCAGCAGGTACATCGCGAAGAACAGCAGCAGGAACGGCTGCGTGCTGGTGTACTTCTGCGGCGAATAATCGAACACACCCCATGCGGTCGCGATGCCGAAGGTGAAGGCGAAGCCCAGCAGGTTGAGTATCCGCCAGGCCTTGTACCAGGCGATGCCGACGATCGCCGCATTCAACACCGCGTAGTAGGAGAACAGCGCAACGTGATTGCCGCCGCCCGTCGACAACCAGACAGGCGCGAGGAAGCCGGCAAGCAAGGCGAACACGGCAAGCGCCTTGGCGTCCTGCAGCACCGCCAGCACGCCGGCACCGGCGACCAGCACGATGCTCAACGCGAACGCCGCACCGGCGGGCAGCATCCCGAAATTCTTGAACGCGGCGAACACCACCAGCAACAGCACGCCGATCGCCCCGCCCTGCAGGCTCAAGGCGAACACGCGATTGCTGTCGCGCTTGCGCCACGCGAACACCAGCGCCGCCAGTGCAGCAGCTGCAACGCCGGCCAGCTTCAACTCCGCTGGCATGCTGAACCAGCCCTGGTCCGCGCCGTATTTCAGCAGCGAGGCCACGCCGGCGAACAAGACCAGCATGCCGATCTTCACCGGCACATTGCCCACCGTGAACCAGCGTTGCACCGCACGCAGGGCGATGGTCGCGATGCCCGGGGTCGATGGCCTGGCCGGCTGCGGACGCGGGATGGGGCGCGGGATCGGCGCGGGGATCGCCGCAGCAGCGGCAGGTTCGCTGACCTGCGGTGCGGCCGGCGCGGCGTCGCGCACATGTGCTGCTACCGGCGTTTCAACGACCGGCGGACGTGGTGGTGACGGGACGGATTGCGTGGGCGGCGGCGCAGGCTGCCGCACCAGATCGGCGAGCGTCGGTTCCGCGGATGCGGCGGCGACAGGCCGACGCTGGAGTGCGGCCACCTGCTGCTCGAGCGCAGCGACGCGCTGCTTCAGCGTCGACACCGAGACCAGGGCAATGACCAGCAGCACCGGGATCGCCAGTACCGCCAGGACCACCAGTGCGATCACGCCTTCCATCGCCACCCCTCGTCCGATCGTGCCGGCAGCCTCGGCGAAGCCCGCGCGATTTGCAAGGTCGCCAGCCACGCCGCGCAGACATGGCAAAGCCGGCGCGAACCATCAATTGCTCAATCGCTGACCCGGTTCCGCCCCGCCGCCTTGGCGCGATACAGCGCGGCGTCGGCGCGACGCAGCATCTGCTCGACCTCTTCGTCGCCGGCCTGCATGCTCGCGACGCCGATGCTCACCGTCATCCGTCCTTCCGACGATGCCGCATGCACGATGTCGGCACCGCGCACGCGCTCGCAGACGCGCGCCCCGACGCGCATCGCCTGCTCCTGCGTGCTGCCCGGCAGGAACACGATGAATTCCTCGCCGCCCGGACGCGCCAGCAGGTCGTCGGCATGCAGCAGGGCGCTGCTCACCGCACCGGCGAATCGGCGCAATGCGCCATCGCCTTCGGCATGTCCGTACAGATCGTTGTATTTCTTGAAGTGATCGATGTCCAACGCCAGCACCGCCAATTGCCCACCGATGGCCCGCGCTTCCTTCCAGAGCCGCTCGCCCGCTTCCTGGAAGCCGCGGTAGTTCAGGCTGCCGGTCAAGGCATCGGTGCGACTGAGGCGATCGAGGTCGCTCACCACCAGGCGCAACGACTCGGTGCGCTCCGCGATGATGTGCTCGCGCTGGTCCAGCACGTCCTGCAGTTCGCCGTATGCGGCATTCATGCGCGCCGCTAGGTCGCCGATACCGCCCGCCAGCGGCTGCAACTCTTCCGGCATCCGCGACAGTTGCCGCGGATCCATCGCGCCGCCCAGCGCATAGCCATGCAGGCTGGCCAGCAGGCGGCCCATGCTCGCGGCAAGCAATCGGCGCAACCGCCACAACGCGAACAGCACGCCGAGCGTGGTCATCGCCAGCAGGCCCAGCAGCAGCCCCACGCGCGGCAGCGCCGGTGCGAGCAGGCGCTGCTCCGGCGCGACGATAGCGACGACCCAACCGTTGCGCATTGCCACCGCATGCACGTAGGCATCCTCGCCATCGCGCAAAAGGCCGGCCAGCGTGCGCATCTGCCCGGGCTGGCCGGGCATCGCCGCGCCACCACGGATCTTCGCGCCGACCGCATCGGTCGCATCCAGGAACCGCCAACGCAATCCCTCGCTGGCATGCACGACCCGATTTTGTCGATCGAGCAACAACAACTCGAAGCCGCGCCGCCGCAGGCTGTCGGAGCGCACGCGGATGTAGCGCTCGATCGGGATCGAGGCCTGCAGCACGCCATCGAACGCGCCATCGCGACGCATCGGCGCGGACACCGCGACCAGCGCCTCTCCGCCGTAGATGCGCGCCCGATACGCATCCGACACATGCGGGCGACCACCGTCGCGCGGGGTGCGGAACCATTCGCGATCGGCGACCTGTTCGGCCGCAATCGCGGCAGGCCGTCCATTCGCCGACTGCGCCGCGACGATGTTGCCTTCGCGATCCGTGGCCAACGCGCGCAGCATCGCCGGGTAGGCGCGCAACAGCTTGCCGAGTTCCACGTCGAAGGGTTGCCCGGACTGCACTGACGCGTCGGCCATCAGCTCGACGCCGGACAGCTGGCCTTGCAGGAAGTCATCGATCGCGTTCGCGCTGAGCTGGGCGTTGGAACCCAGCCGCAACTTCAGGTCGTCCTGGTCGCGCTGCCACTGGCTCCACAGCAGGGCGATGCCGAACACCAGCGCAGGCAGCAGCGCGGTCAGCACCAGCATCCGGGTCAGTTCCCGGCGCAGGCTCCATTGCGCATTCGGCGGGTTGGCGCTCATCGCGGCACGCTAACCGCGAAAACATGCCCTGTACAAGCAGCGAAGCCCCGCGGGTGCGGGGCTTCTTGCGAGCGGGTGCAACCTTGCATCACGTGCTTACGCGGCGACGACCTTGACCATCTCCAGGCACTTGTTGCTGTAGCCCCATTCGTTGTCGTACCAGCTCACCAGCTTGACGAAGGTGTCGTCCAGGGCGATGCCGGCTTCGGAATCGAAGATGGAGGTACGTGCATCGCCGCGGAAATCGGTGGCGACCACCTTCTCGTCGGTATAACCGAGGATGCCCTTGAGCGCGCCTTCCGACTGCGCCTTCATCTCCGCGCAGATCTCGGCATAGGTCGCCGGGTTCTGCAGCTCGACGGTGAGGTCGACCACCGACACATCGCTGGTCGGCACGCGGAACGACATGCCGGTGAGCTTGCCCTTCAACTGCGGCAGCACCACGCCCACGGCCTTGGCCGCACCGGTGGACGACGGGATGATGTTCTCGAGGATGCCGCGTCCGCCGCGCCAGTCCTTGTTGCTCGGGCCGTCGACGGTCTTCTGGGTCGCGGTGGCGGCGTGCACGGTGGTCATCAGGCCGCGCTTGATGCCCCACTTGTCGTCCAGCACCTTGGCCAGCGGTGCCAGGCAGTTGGTGGTGCAACTGGCGTTGCTGATGATCGCCTGGCCGGCGTAGGACTTGCAGTTCACGCCATGCACGAACATCGGCGTGTCGTCCTTCGACGGCGCCGACAGGATCACCTTCTTCGCGCCGGCGGCGAGGTGCTTGCCCGCGCTGTCCTTGTCCAGGAACAGGCCGGTGGATTCCAGCACCACGTCGGCACCGACCTCGTCCCACTTGAGGTTGGACGGGTCGCGCTCCGCGGTCAGGCGGATGGTCTTGCCGTTGACGACGAGGTGACCGTCCTTGACCGACACCTCGCCCTTGAAGCGGCCGTGCACGGAGTCGTAGCGGAGCATGTACGCCAGGTAGTCCGGTTCCAGCAGGTCGTTGATCGCGACGATCTCGATGTCGTCGCCGAAGTTCTGCACCGCCGCGCGGAACACGCAGCGCCCGATGCGACCGAAACCGTTGATGCCGACCTTGATGGCCATGGAGTCTCCTGGCGGATGGTTCGTGGGGAAGCCCGCATTCTACCGAATCGCCCCTGCCCGTCGGCGGCTGTCATAACGCCATCGGCCATGCCGGGCTATCCTGTCGGCATGGCCAATCCCCGCAGATATCGCATCCTGGTCGCCCTGCTTTGCCTGGGCATTGCATCCACCGCGCTGGCATGGGGCCGACTGGGCCACGCGCTGGTCGGGGATCTCGCCGAACGCCACCTCGATGCGACCGCGAAAGCCGAAGTCGCGACCCTGCTCGCCGGCGAGCCCGACCCCACGCTTGCGGGCGTGGCCTCGTGGGCCGACGACCTGCGCAACAGCGACCCCGAGCGGTTCAAGACAACGTCGAAGTGGCACTACATCAACGCCAAGGGCGGCGGCTGCGGCTTCGACCTGGCCCGCGATTGCCCGGACGGCGACTGCGTAGTCGGTGCGATCGAAAAACAGCGCGCGATCCTGGCCGACCGCAAGCAACCGATCGAAGCACGACGCGACGCACTCAAATACATCGTCCACTTCATCGGGGATGCGCACCAGCCGATGCATGCAGGCAGCCGTACCGACAGCGGCGGCAACGGGTTCCAGGTGAGCCTGCGCACGCCGATCGAACCCGAAGCCTACGCGCGCAACAAATACGTGGACGGGGTGATGGGCACCAACCTGCATTCGGTGTGGGACTTCTACATCCTCGCCAGTGGCGGCCTGGAATTGCCTGCCTATTCGAGCAAGCTCGACAAACTGCGGTGGCCGCCGTTCCCGGCGCCGTCCGTGCATGACGTGATGCCGCTGGCCTGGGCCGGCGAGTCCTGCCGCCTGATCGAATCGCGCGGGATCTACCCGCCCGACGACCAGCACACGATGGACAGCGCCTACCTCGACGCGATGCGCCCACTGGCCGAGCAGCGCGTGCGCCAGGCCGCGTGGCGGCTTGCTCAGTTGCTCAACCAGACCATCGGCAACGACGCCAGGCCGTGAGCGAGACCGATCTCCTGCTGGCCGCGCTGTTCTTCGCGGTCGCGGTGCTCTATTCGTCGGTCGGGCATGCCGGCGCGAGCGGCTACATCGCCTCGATGGCATTGCTCGGTTTCGCACCCGAACAGGTCCGTCCGACCGCACTGGCGCTGAACCTGCTGGTCGGCGGCATCGGCCTGTTCCGCTGGTGGCGCGGTGGCCATGTGCGCTGGCGCAACGTGCTGCCCTTCGTGCTGGCATCGGCACCGGCCGCGTTCCTGTCCGCGCAGGTGAAACTTCCGAAGGAAAGTTATTCGCTGCTGCTCGGCATCGTGCTGCTGGCCGCCGCCATCGGCGTGTTCCGCCACGCATCGCGCGCCGAAGCCGAGGACGATGCGTCGCGTGGACGCGAGGTGCCATGGAGCGCGGGCCTGCTGATCGGCGCGGCCATCGGCACCCTGTCCGGCCTGACCGGCACCGGCGGCGCGATCTTCCTCACTCCGCTGCTGCTGTTCGCGCGGTGGATGCCGACCCGCGAGGCCAGCGGCGTCTCCGTGGCCTTCGTCTGGATCAACTCGCTGACCGGACTCGCCGGGCTGCTGCATTCCGGCCAGTCGCTGCCCTCGATGCTGCCCTGGTGGCTCGGCGTGGTCGCGATCGGCGCGCTGCTCGGCACCCAGTTCGGGCTGAAGTGGCTGCCGGTTCGCGCGCTGCGTTACGCCCTGGTGGTGGTCTTGCTGATCGCGTCGGGCAAGCTGCTGTTCGCGTAATCCCACCGCGACGCGCGACTCAGCAGTCGTCTTGCTGCGGCTTCGTTGGCGTCCAGCTTGCACTGAACGATTGCAGCATTCCGTCGTAGCTGGTCCATTGGGCGGGCTTCGATGCGAATGCCTGGCTGGCGGGAATGGCCGTCGGCTTGCGATTGGTCGAGGCTGCGCGCGTGGATTTCGACCGCGGTGCGCGCATCGCAACCGGCATCGAATCGGTGAGCACGATGTCCAGGCGCACGCCCTTGAACACTGTGTGGCCCGCGGTATCGGCCACCTCCTCGCCCACATGGATTTGCGCCGATTTTCCGTTGCTCACGACAATCTTCGGCGAAGCGATCTGTCTGACCAGTTTCGGACCGGCGTCCTGCCCACTTCCTTCAACGATGCGCAAATCCAGCGCCAACGCCGGCTCGCCAGCATGCTGCATGCGCGTCACCGTGCCCTCGATCGCATAGTGTTTTCCGCCTTCGTCGTCACTCACCGAGAACGGCACGCCGGCATCCGCCACCGCACGCATGCGGACGGGTGCGCCATCGTCCACGCGCAGCGCGATGTCGGCGGCGATCTTGCCCGCAGGCACGGTCGAGATCGAAGGCTGCGACGGCTGGCCGGCCCACGCCGCGTAGCCAGTGACCAGCGACAATCCGATCGCGACGGCACCACCGAGCATGCGGCGGCGCAAGGAAGGTAACGGCTGCTTCAACATCTCGATTCTCTCCCGGAGTGGATGGGCCTGTGCCCAGTGGCAGCCCAGCGGCAACGCGCCGCGGGCCAGTTGCGTCTTCAGCATTGCTTCGCCATAGGCGCGGCGCGCTTGCGGATGCCGCTGCACGACATGCGCATCGCAGGCGAGTTCCTGGTCATCGCGGAAGCGGCGCGCGGCGATGTGCACCAGCGGGTTGAACCAGAACAGGCAACGCACGGCGGCGACCACTGCATTCGCGAGCAGGTCGCCACGCGCGATGTGCGCGCGCTCATGCGCCAGCATCAGGTCGCGCTCGCACGCGTCGTAGCGGTGCATCGCGTCCGCCGGCAGCAAGATGCGTGGCCTGATCAATCCCATCACTGCGGGCAAGCCATCCGTCGACTCTGCGATGAACACGCCATCGCCTGCCGCCGCAAGCCGACCCAGCCCGCGCACGAAGCGATGCTGCTGGAGGAACATCCAGAACATAGAAGCGAGCGCCCCGCAGCCGGCAAAGATGACCAGCCAACGCACGATGTCGATGGATGCATGCGGCATGTCATCGACCACCAGGTTGGAAACATCAACCGGCATCGCGATTGCCGGCATCGCCAGCACAGGCACCTGTGCAGCCGGCAACAGCACCGCGAGCATCGCCAGCGGCACCAGCGCCCAGGCCGAATGGGCCACGCCGGCACCGAACGCGTTCCGCAACGGCAGTCGCAGGGCCAGGACCATCAGGATCGCCGCGCTTCCCGCGACGGTGGTTTCGCACAACGCAGCGAACAGGTCAGCGTCCGTCATCGTCCAGCTCCTCCAGCAGTTTGCGTAGTTCGGCGATGTCCTTGCGGCTCAGCTTGCGTTGCTCGCTGAAGTGCGCGACCAGCGGTGCCACCCGGCCGTCGAACATCCGTTGCAGCAGGCTCTCGCTCTCGCCTTGCACCCACGCATCGCGTTGCAGGATCGGTGCATACAGATAGCGGCGACCGTCTTTTTCCGCGCTGATCGCGCCCTTGTTGAGCAGGCGATTGAGCAAGGTCTTGATGGTGGGTTCCTGCCAGTCGCGGCTGCCCGCGAGCGCCGCGACGATATCCTCCGCCGCCAGCGGGCTGCGCAGCCACAGCACGTCCATCACCACCGATTCCGCTTCGCTGATCTGCATGCCGTTTACGTCCGTAATTGCAAATTAAATTACACCCGTAATCGAATCTGTCAAGCCATCGTGTGCAAGCGGCGCATCAGGGTGGCCTAAGCTGGCACGATGAACGCGCCCATCCGTTTCGAATCGCTCGACGATGCCGTCACCGCGCTGCTGGCGCGCATCGATGGCCCACTCAGGATCGGCGCGCCACTGGGCATCGGAAAACCGCACCGCCTGCTCAATGCGCTGCATGCGCGTATCGAAGCGGATCCCTCGCGACCGCTGTCGCTGTACACCGCGTTGTCGCTGGATCCACCACGCGGGCGCAGCCTGCTGGAAGCGCGCTTCCTGGGGCCATTCGTGGAGCGCCTGTACGGAAACGACTTCCCGCGCCTCGCGTATGTGGCCGCGCAGAAGCGCGGCGCCCTGCCCGCGCACATCGAAGTCGAGGAGTTCTACCTGCAGTCCGGCGCGCTGCTCGGCAGCACGCAGGCGCAGCGCTGCTATGCCAGCCTCAACTACACCCATGTCGCGCGGGCGCTGGCCGATCGCGGGGTCAACTGCATCGTGCAGAAGGTCGCCGCGAATGCGGATGGCAGCCGCCTGTCGTTGTCGTCGAACACCGACCTCACCTTCGACGCGGTAGACGCCATCGTGGCGCGTGGCCTGCCGCGTCCTCTGCTGGTCGCGGAGATCGATCCGCAGTTGCCCTGGCTGGATGGCGTGGCTGCGGTGGATGCCGGCTGGTTCGACATCGTGATCGCGCCATCCGCTCCGCACCCGCCTCTGTTCGCGTTGCCGCGCGAGCCGGTCGGCGATGCCGAGTACGCCATCGGCCTGCATGCCAGCACGCTGGTGCGCGATGGCGGCACCCTGCAGATCGGCATCGGCGCGCTGTCCGATGCGCTCTGTCATGCGCTGGTGCTGCGCCACACCGACAACGCCGCGTATCGGCGCGTGCTGCAGGCGCTCGCGCCGGGCATCGAAGTGCATCCGGCGGTGATCGCGAGCGGCGGTCTGGGTCCGTTCGAGCAGGGCCTGTACGGCTGCAGTGAAATGATCAACGAAGGCTTCCGCGCACTGGTGCAAGCCGGCGTGCTTCGGCGCAAGGTGGTCGATGACGAAGCCTTGATGCGCCGGTTCGCGGATGGCACAGCCAATGCGGAAGACCATGCGCGCCTCGAGCGCGACGGCGAATTCCTGCATGGCGCGTTCTACCTCGGCTCACCGGACTTCTACGCGGGGCTGCGCACGCTCGACGACGCCAGTCGACGCGGCATCGGCATGCGCCGGGTCAGCGAGGTCAACGAACTCTACGGTGGCAACGAAACCCT
>JAVWUU010000042.1:0-20117 GCA_036666995.1 Thermomonas sp. | reverse complement strand
ATGCATTCGGCGATGACCTGGGCAGCGACTGGCTGTGCGATGACGAAGCCAATCGCCTGCAGGCGATGACCGCGGAGGTGCGTCGACGCAGCTTCCTGGCCGGCCATTGGCAGGCGCGCGTGCTTGCGGCCGACTGGCTGCAGGTCGAACCGCAGCGGATCGCATTGAATCGCCACGACGATGGGCGTCCGCTGTTGCTGGTCGATGGTGCGCCGGCGTCGTTGTCGTTGTCGCTGAGCCATAGCGGCGATTGGCTTGCGATTGCGTTGGCCGTGGTGCCGGTGGGTGTCGATGTGGAGCTGCCGCGTCGCGCACGTGACCTGCGCGCACTCGCGCGCTTCACGTTTTCACCAGAGGAAGTCGCAAGTCTCGATGGTCTGGAAGATGCGGGCTACAGCCTCGCATTCCATCGGTTGTGGACCCTGAAGGAAGCACGTGGCAAGCGCAGCGGCGCCGGCCTGCTGCCTGGACAATCGCGACGCGTGACCTCGCTACAGAGCGATGCCGACACCGCAGAGGCCACCAGCTGGGCGTTCGGCGATGGCGCGCTGTCGGTGGCGATTGCGCCGGGCATGCGCGTCGAGATCGACGGTGGAGAAGGGCTGCACACACCTGCGCACTGGCGGTATCGCGAAGACAGTTGACTTGGTGCGGATCTCGTCGTCGTTCGTCAGAACCAGAAGCGCAGTCCCGCCACCCAGCGTGTTTCTTGCGCGCCATCGCCATCCGCACGTGCGTAGTCCGCAGTCCTGCCCAAGCGGTACGCGCGCTCGATGCCGATGTAGGGCGCGAACTCGCGACGGAGTTCGTAGCGCAGGCGCAATCCAGCCTCGACTTCGCCGAGTCCCGAGCCGATCCCGCGCGCCGCGTCGTTGCGGCCATGCGCGGTGGCCTCGATGCGCGGTTGCAGGATCAGCCGGTTGGTGAGCAGCAGTTCGTATTCGACTTCGGCCTGCAGCATCGATCGCCCACCATCGCCGAGATAGGCGGTGGCCTGCACTTCGAACTTGTACGGCGCCAGCCCTTGCACGCCGACGGCCAGCCAGTCCTGTCCGTCATGGACGCGTCTTTCATCAGCGAAGTCATGGCGCACACCGGCCAGCAGATCCCACCATGCATCGACCGGCTTGCCCCACAACGCTTCGACATTGCCTTCGGTGCCATGGCCAGGTTCGCGCTCGCCTTCGCTGCGCAGCCACAGCCGGCCGCGATCGTGGCCGAACCAGGCGCGACCTTCCCATGCGAATGCATCGCCCTGCTGCCACTCGAATCGATCCGCACTCACCATCCACACGAACGGATCGTCGTCCATGTGCCCCGACATGTCGTGACCGTGCAGGTCGGGGAATGCGGCAGCGCGATCCGCATCGGTGAGGGCAGGGAGTCGATAGTCGCTTGCTGCGGAATCGTCCTGTGTCGCGGTCGTCGGCGATGCCGGCATCGCATGCTGCTGGTGCTGCGAATGATCCTGCGCGAATGCGGTCTGCATCCACAGCAGCAGGACGATGGCGAGTGCGCCGCGCATCATTCCTCCACCCGCACTTCGCGCATCATCCCGGCTTCCATGTGCATCAGCATGTGGCAATGGAAGGCCCAGCGGCCGAGCGCATCGGCGGTGACGCGGAAGCTGCGCTTGGTGCCCGGCGGAATGCTGATGGTGTGTTTGCGGACGAGGAACTTGCCGTCCGCATCCTCCAGGTCGCTCCACATCCCGTGCAGGTGCACCGGGTGTTCCATCATCGTGTCGTTGACCAGGGTGAAGCGCACGCGCTCGCCGTACTTGAGGCGCACCGGTGCTGCATCGGAGAACTTGACGCCGTCGAAGCCCCAGACGAAGCGTTCCATGTGCCCGGTCAGGTGCAGCTCGATCGCGCGCGAGGGTTCGCGATCGTCATCCGGCATTCGCAGGCTGCGCAGGTCGGCGTAACGCAAAACGCGACGGCCGTTGTCGCGCAGGCCGATGCCGGGATCGTCCAGCCGCGGCGTTGGCGACATCGTCTGCATGTCCACGAAGGGATTGCCGGCTTCACTGGCCGGATGAGCCTGCATCGGTGCCGACATCGGCATCGACATCGTCGAGTGATCCATGTTCGCGCCGCAGCTCATCTCGGTCGATGCCATCGCATGGCTGCCGTGGCCCATGTCATCCATCGTCAGCAGGGCGCGTGTATCGAGGGCGGGGGAGGGCGCACGCATGCCTGCACGCGGGGCGAGGGTGATTCGCGCATGGCCGCTGCGATCCATTGCCTGCGCGAACACGACATAGGCCTCGTCGCGCTCCGGCTGCACGATCACGTCGAACGTTTCGGCCGGTGCGATACGGAATTCATCGACATCGACCGGCTGGATATTCTGTCCATCGGCGGCAACGACAGTAAGTTTCAGCCCGGGAATCCGGACATCGAAGAAGGTCATCGCCGCGCCGTTGACGAAGCGCAGGCGCACGCGCTCGCCGAGAGTGAACAGGCCGGTCCAGTCGTCATCCGCGCGTCGGCCGTTGGCAAGATACGTGTAGGTGTTGCCGTTGACGTCGGCGAGGTCGGTCGGGCTCATCCGCATCGCGCCCCAGGCCTTGCGGTCGGCGACTGCCGCGGCGAGTCCATCTTCGCCTGCGTCGCGCAGGAAGTCGCCGACGGTGCGCTTGTAGAGATTGTCGTAGTCGCTGCGCTTCTTCAGCCGCGCGAACAGCCGATGCGGGTCCATGTCGGTCCAGTCGGACAGCATCACCACGTAATCGCGGTCGTACGCGAACGGTTCGGGTTCGAGCGGATCGATGATCAGCGCGCCGTACACACCGGCCTGTTCCTGCAGGCTGGAATGGCTGTGGTACCAGTAGGTGCCGGATTGCCGCACCTTGAAGCGGTACACGTAGTCGCTGCCCGGCTCGATGCCGTGGAAACTCAGGCCCGGCACGCCATCCATGTTGGCCGGCAGCAACAAACCGTGCCAATGGATCGCGCTGGTTTCGGTGAGCGTGTTGCGCACGCGCAATGTCACCGTGTCGCCTTCGCGCCAGCGCAGGATCGGGCCGGGAAGGGAACCGTTGACGGTGATTGCCGATGCCGCGCGACCGGTGATGTTGATCGGGCTGCGGCCGATGCTCAGGTCGAATGCATCGCCGGCGATCACACCCGACTGATTCGGTGCCGACAAGGCCCAGACCGGTTCGCGCCAGAGGCCCAGGCCTGCTGCCGCGCCGCCCAGCGCGATGCCGCGCAGCACGTTGCGGCGGGTGATGCCGCGATCGTCGTGTTCGGTGATGTCGTGCATCGGGATCAATCGCTCGCTGCGTTCGGATCGAACGCTGCGAGTGTGTCGATGATTGGACAGCCTTCCAGTGAACCGTGCCCGGAGCATTGGCCGACCAATGTCGCCAACGTTGCGCGCATGGCGTCGAGCTCGCGCATCCTGCGTTCGATGTCGGCCAGCCGATGCTGGGCGAGGGCGCGTACCTCGCTGCGGTCGGCATCCGCGCTACCACTAAGGCGCAGCAGGTCCTGGATTTCCTGCAGGCTGAAGCCGAGATCCTTGGCGCGGCGGATAAAACGCAGCCGCGAAATGTCGTCTTGCCCGTATTGCCGATACCCGGACGCACGCCGTTCGGGCGGTGGCAGCAGGCCTTGGCGCTCGTAGTAGCGAACGGTGTCGATGGCGACCCCGGCCTGGGTGGCGAGTTGTCCGATCTGCATGGCGATGCCTCCGACGCGTGGTGTGCACGAAGTATGGAGTCTGGAGTTGAGTCCAGAGTCAAATCTGCGGACGGCGCAAGGCTTACGCCCCGATGCGGAATTCCCCGACGGTTTTCGTGAATGGCAAAGCGCACGGTGATGCCATTACGTTCGTTTGGTGCCAACCATGAAACGACTGCTACTGATGCTGTGCCTGTGCCTGTGCCCGGGCTTGGCATCTGCCGGAACCTTGTATCGATGCGTCGGCTCAGGCGGCCAGGTCAGCTATCTGGCAACACCATGCGCAGCTGGCCAGCGGATGGATCGGAACATCGAGTTCGCGCCGGAGCCGGATTCGAAGCCCATGTCGGCATCCAGGCGCCAGGGTTCCGGGTCTGCGCCTCGTCGTTCGAAGTCGACATCCCGCCGTGGTGGTTCGGGGTCGCGCCCGAGCGTGGATGCATGCCAGCAAGCGAAGGCCAAGCGGGAGCAGCAACTGGAGCGGCTGGGACTGAAGCGGACGTTTGCGGATCTGAGCCGGTTGGATGAGCCGGTCAGGGCTGCGTGCCGGTGGTGATCCCGGGTTTGGTGTTGGTCAATGCGAGCAACTTCTCGCGTTGTGTCTGCAGGAACAAGAGCGCGCCGAGAAGCTCTGGCGTGATCTTGCCGGCTTTGTTTGGCGCGATGAGATAGCGCCCGGACATGCGCCAGCCTCGCCATGGGCCATGTAGACCTGTCCGGTTATGGACGACGCGGTCGTAGTGGGCGGCATCGTGTTCGGCCTTGCAGTGGAAGCAGATTGGCATGGGCTTGATTGGTGGCTTGGGAGTTCGTACTTTACATAATAGTCATTATGCGAAGTTTAGTAGGGCCTTAACCCTGCTCTGGCTGTGGCTTCGCTGGAAGCTCTCCCGCCGGTTCGCTTGCCTTAATCGCCGCATCGAGCGAAACCCGGCACCCTGTGTCACCAAGTCGGTTGCCAATGCGGGAGCAATTCTCAGGTCTGGCCTAAACTGCTTCCTTACGGGGGGGTACCCATGACCGACAAATCACCTCAGGGCAAAGCGCTCGATCTCACCGAAGTCAGCTTCCGTCCCATGAATCGGCCGCGCGTGGTCGAGCCTAAGAACTACACGCTGCAGATTGCTGTGGGTGTCTGCGCTGGCCTGCTAGCTTTCGCCGGCATCTATAACTTCGTTGAGAGTCGTCGCGAAGCGGCGGCGCTTGCAGAATTCAACCGCCAGGTCTCTGCACTGAACGCAGAAGCCGCGCGAGATGCGCACGTGGCGAGAGCGAATTTTGCTGTTGCTGAAGCACGAAGGCAGGCAGTTGAGTCGGCGCGATGGGAGCAACAACGTCTCAAAGACGACGAGCGATGCATTGACCGCCAACGTTTTCGGCGTGTCGAGAATGGCTGGGTGCAAATCGGTCGTTGCTAAAGGCAGCATTTCTGCTGCACCTCACTATTTTCGGAGCGGTCATTCCATGTCGAGCGTAGCAACGACGATGGCAAAACTTTCTGGGCTCCAGAAGGCCTTGTCTATGGTGGCAAACGAACCGATATCCAACCGCGGCATTGGCGGTACAAGCGCACGCCACAATTTTTCGCGAGCATTGGTTGCACACTACTTTGAGCAAGCAGGCAACTTAATAGATTACCTGAGAACTGCCCTGCCCGATTGGTATGAAGACTTTCAAGAAATTTCTCTGACTCCCAGAATCGAGCTGGTGCGATCGGATGGCACTACAGAACTTGGGTACTCCAGAGAGCAGGTCCTACAACTCATCCGCGACCTTGATCAAGTTTTTGAAATTAGGGCAAACAGTGAACTGGCGGCTCCGGTAGGGTCAAAACAAAAGCGAGTATTCGTGTCGCACGGATCCTCGCATGACTGGCTCCAAGTGCAGGCATACATTGAGCGCGATGCAAATATCCGAACTCTTGAGCTGGCACAAGAACCGAGCGGTGGCAAGACGATAATTGAAAAGCTATTCGAGAATGCAGAGAAGTGCGATAGCGCCGTGATCGTTATGACAGGAGATGATTTAGTAGAGGATGCCGCGCGCGTTCGGGAGAACGTGATGCACGAGATTGGATTCTTCCAAGGAAAGTTTGGGCGCCGGGCGGTCGCACTACTGCACGAAGACGGCGTCAACATTCCTTCAAACTTGGCTGGGGTTGTCTACGTACCGTTTCCAAAAGGCAACATCACCGCCGCTTTTCATGTCCTCCGCCGGGAGCTAGACGCGATCTACTTGTAGTAGGCGTTGTTGCAGCTGCTGCCTCGACTAACGCGTCGTCTTACTGCAACCCAACATCCGCCACATAAAACGTAGGCAAGGTTTCGCCAGTCGGATTCTGGATCCACAGCCCCGACACGGTCGTGTCGTTTGCGCCGAGCGTCTCCAGCGGCACTTCGACCTTGGTCCAACCGGTGTTGCCAATCTTCACTAATTTGCCGGTGCCGATCGGCTTGCCATCGGGTGCGAGCAGGAACAGCTTCACTTCGGCGTCGGTCGCCTTGCTTTGCACCAGCAGGTTCAACGTGCGGTATCCGGTGGTGCTGAAAGGTGCGTGGTGGAGGTACAGCGACGCGTAGGGTTCGGCATCCACCGCGATCGGCTTGCGTGCAGCGCCCTCGGCGCCGACGGACAAGCGCGTCTTCGCCCAGCTCCAGTTCTGCCAACCCGGTGCCAATGCGTTGGCGTAGATCGGCATCGGCTTGACGGCCGCTTGTGCGGGAGCCTCCTGCGCGATGGCAGCGCCCCACCCCGTCGCCATGACCAGCGCCATCATCGCGATGCGCCAGCGATTCGAGTATTTCGTGTGCATGCGTCCTCCGATGCGTGTAGCGGATGGCGGGTTGGCGTTACCAGAACAAGGCGTACAGCGCGGCCAGGATCGCGAGCACCGCGATGCCGCCGATGTTGAAGACCGTGCCGGTGGTGTAATCGACGTTGCGCGTATCGATGATGTCCTTCTCCGGCGCGTGCCGCGTCAGCAGCGACACCACGATGGCAAGCGCGAGCGCGAGCAGGAACACCAGGCCAACGCGGTCGATGAAGGGCAGCTCCGGCCACGCCAGTTTCAGCACGATCGACAGCACGAACGAACCGATCGCGGCGGCAAGTGCGCCTGCTTCGTTGGCGCGCTTCCAGAACAGGCCCAGCACGAAGATCACCACGATGCCCGGAGTGAAGAAGCCGGTGTATTCCTGGATGTACTGGAAAGCCTGGTCGAAGCTGCCGAGCAGCGGCTTGGCGGCGAGGATGCCGGCAAGCACCGCAACAATGGCGGTGATGCGGCCGACGCGCACCAGCTTCTGCTGATCGGCCTGCGGCTTCATCTTGGCGTAGAAGTCGAGGGTGAAGATCGTCGCGATCGAATTGATCTTGGATGCCAGCGACGCCACGATTGCGGCGACCAACGCAGCGAACACCAGGCCGAGGATGCCGGTGGGCAGCAGGCGCATCATCGTCGGATAGGCCTGGTCGGGCTTGTCCAGATTGGGCGCGAGCATCACCGCGGCGATGCCCGGCAGCACCACGATCACCGGCATCAGCAGCTTGAGGAAGGCGGCGAACAGCACGCCCTTCTGCGCTTCGCCGATGTCCTTGGCTGCGAGTGCGCGCTGGATGATGTACTGGTTGAAGCCCCAGTAGCTGATGTTCATGATCCACATGCCGCCGACCAGCACGCTGATGCCCGGCAGATCCTTGTAGAACGGGTTGTCCTTGTCGAGGATCATCTCGAAGTGGCCGGGTTGCGCCTCCCACAACTTGTGGAATCCGGCGAGGATGCCGGCGCCCTCGCCCAACTGGTTGAGCGTCAGCCCCGCGACCAGCAGACCGCCCAGCACCAGCAAGGTGACCTGCACGATGTCGGTCAGCGCGACCGCCTTCAACCCGCCGTACAACTGGTACAGCAGCGCGAACACGCCGATCAGCACCACCGCCAGCAACTGGTCCATGCCGGTGACCTGCGACACCGCGATGGCGCCGAGCCACAGGATCGAGGTGACGTTGACGAACACGTACAAGCCCAGCCAGAACACCGCCATCAACGTGCGGATGCGGCTGCCGTAACGTTGTTCCAGGAACTGCGGCATGGTGTAGATGCCGTTGCGCAGGAACACCGGCAGGAACCACTTGCCGACGATCAGCAGCGTCGCCGCCGCCATCCATTCGTAGGACGCGATGGCCAGGCCGATGGCATAGCCGGAGCCGGACATGCCGATGATCTGTTCGGCGGAAATATTCGCCGCGATCAGCGACGCACCGATGGCCCACCACGGCAGCGACCTGCCGGCGAGGAAGTAATCCTTCGCGTCCTTCTGGTGCCCGGCTTTCTCGCGCGAGACCCACTGCGCCAGAATGAAGATGCCGGCCAGGTAGGCCAGCACGATGGCGATGTCCAATGTCCCCAAACCCACGGCCCCACTCCTGCAGTTGGACCGGTCGGCGCGCATCCCCTTGCGCCCATCGGCAAGCGTTCCGCACGCTGCGGCCCGCGATGGTTCGACGATGCGTTGGCCATCCCTGCCCGCGCATCCGGGCGGCGGCCTGCGCCACCGCCGCATCATGCCCTGCTATTTGACCGGACAGGCGACCGTGGCTTCGGCTTCGTTCAACGCACCCAACGCGATCCGCGAGACCGACACCTGCAGTGCCGCACTGCTTTCCAGCACTGGCACCTGCACCAGCTTCGACACATCGGCACCGGCGGCGACGAAGCATTTCAACGGCACGCCGACCACCTTCCATTCGCCCTGCGGGATCGCCGCCAGGGTCTTCTGCAGGTCGACGCGGCCGGAGCAGCCATCACCGCAGCCCACGCCCAGCCACACCGGCGCGGTCACCGCGCTGTCGCGACGCAACGTCAACTGCAATTGCACGTCGCCGTTGCTTTCGCGGGTGACGTCGAGCGGCTTGCCTGCGACCAGCAACCAGCTGGCCGGCTTGCTGCCGTTCCAGGTCAGGCGACGTCCGTCTTCCTGGGCCTTGTGGTCGACCGCGGCCAGCGACAGGCTGCCGTCGGCGAGTGCGACCGGCACGGTCGTGGCCGGCATGCTCGCCTGCCCCGCATTCGACAGCTGCATCGCAAGGCCCAGCGACGGCTTGCCCTTGGCGAAGTACACGCCGCTCGCCGATTGCTCCCCTTCGATGCCTGACACTTCCGGCAATGCGGCCAGCGTGCCCTTGTCGGCATAGGTCAGGCCGAAGCCGAACGCGAACAGCGGGTCGTAATCCTTCTGCCCGACGTTGTTGGCGTACTGGGTCGCGGTGCGCGGCCAGCTGAAACTCAGCTTGCCCTTGAAGTCGTGCTGCGCGCTGCCGTCGGCCTTGCGCAGCAGCACGTCGGCGATACCCGCGCCTTCCGAACCCGGCAGCCATGCGGCCACGAATGCATCGGCGGCGTTGATCTCGCGGTTCATCCACAGCGGACGCCCGCTGAGGAACACCGCGACCACCGGGATGCCTTCGGCTTTCAGGCGCTTGATCAGCTCGAGGTCGACATCGTTGCCCGGCTTGTAAAGCAGATTCGGCAGGTCGCCCTGGAACTCGGCATACGGGTTCTCGCCGAACACCACGATGGCAACATCGGGCTTCGCGCTGTACTTGCCCTCGACCGACAACTCGGCATTGCCGCCCGCGGCCTTGGCCTGCGCGGCGATGCCTTCGAAGATCGAATCCGCGTTGGGGAAATCGCCGCGCTTGGTGCCGGTGCCCTGCCAGTTCAGCGTCCAGCCACCGGACTGCTTGCCGACATCGTTCGCGCCGTCGCCCGCGACCAGGATGCGTTGCTTCGGTTGCAACGGCAGCACGCCGCCGTTGTTCTTCAGCAGCACCAACGATTCGCGCACCGCCTGTCGCGCGATCGCACGATGTTCGGGCGCACCGAGCAATTCGAACTTGCCGCCGACGGCGCGTTGCGAGGGCTTGCCCGCTTCGAACAGGCCGAGCCGGAACTTGACCCGCAGCACGCGCCGCACGGCATCGTCCAGGCGCTCCTTGCTGATCGTGCCGGCCTTGGCAGCGGCCAGCGTGGTCTCGTAAAAGCCCTTCCAGCTGTCCGGTGCCATCGCCATATCCAGGCCTGCATTGATCGTGGCCGGGCAGTCGTCGTTCTTGCAGCCGGGAATCTGGCCATGGCCGTTCCAGTCGCCGACCACGAAGCCGCCGAACTGCATCCGTCCCTTCAGCGCATCGGTGAGGAAGGGTTTGTTGCCGTGCATGCGCACGCCGTTGACGCTGTTGAACGAGGCCATCACCGTCTGCGCACCGGCCGCGATCGCGCTGGGATAGCCGGCGGCGTGGATGCGCACCAGCGTGGCCTCGTCGACCGCGGTATCGCCCTGGTCCTTGCCGCCGGTGGTGCCGCCGTCGCCGAGGAAATGCTTGGCCGATGCGATCACCTTGGTGCCGTCGAGGAATTCCTTCGAGCCGACCTTGCCCTGCAGGCCTTCGACCATCGCGCCGGCGTAGCTCGCGACGACATCCGGCGATTCCGAATAGCCCTCGTAGGCACGACCCCAGCGATCGTCCTGCGGCACCGCGACGGTCGGGCCGAACGCCCATTCCATGCCGGTGGCGCGGGTCTCGATGGCAGTGACTTCGCCGATCCTGCGCATCAGCTCCGGATTGCGCATCGCGCCCAGGCCGATGTTGTGCGGGAACAGCGTCGCGCCAACGATGTTGCTCTGCCCATGCATGGCATCGATGCCGTACAGGATCGGGATCGCCTTGCCACCCTGCGAGACATCCATCGACGCCTCGTAGAACGCATCCGCCTGCGCGAGCCATTGCGCTGGGGTAGCGTCGTACTTGCCGCCAGGATCGGAATTGCCGCCTGCGAGTACCGAACCGAGCCGGTACTTGCGCACATCCTCCGGCGTGATGCTGGCGATGTCGCCCTGCACCAGCTGCCCGACTTTTTCTTCCACCGTCATCGTGGCCAGGAGTTCGTCGATGCGCTTTTCCAACGCCGGGTCATTCGCGAGCGGCCACTTCACTTCGGGCCAAGGCGAGATGCTCGCCTCGGCCTGCGCAGCGGCAGGTTTCTCCCCTGCCCCACCACAACCGGTGATCGCGAAGGCCAACGCCGTGGCCAAGGCGGCGCGACGGAACAGTGTCGAGTGCATCGTGCTCATCCTTCCATCTGCTCCAGTTCCTTGCCCTTGGTTTCGTGGATGAACCGCTTGACCAGGAAGTAGCTGATCACCGCGCAGACGCCGTAGAAGGTGTAGCTGGTGGCGAGGCCCAGGCCGGATGCCATCAGCGGGAAACTCTGCGCGATGAGGTAGTTGGCGAACCACTGCGCGAACCCGCATACGGCGAGCGCCGAGCCGCGGATCTGGTTCGGGAACATCTCGCCCAGCATCACCCACATCACCGGGCCCCAGGACACGTTGAAGAAGATCACGTAGAGGTTGGCGGCGACCACCGCGACCATGCCCATCTGCTCTGACAGCACCAGCTTGCCCGTCGCGTCGAGGGTGCCCTGGCTGAAGGCGTAGACCATCACGAACAGGGTGACAGCCATGCCGGCCGAGCCGATCAGCAGCAATGGCTTGCGGCCGATCTTGTCGATCAGCGCGATGGTGACGAAACACGCGGCAATCGATACCGCGCCCGAACCGATGTTGATCAGCAGTGCGTCGCTCTCGGTGAAGCCGGCGAGCTGCCAGAGCGTCGCACCGTAGTAGAAGATCACGTTGATGCCGACCAATTGCTGGAATACCGCCAGCAGCAGGCCCGCCCAGACGATGGCGCGGATACCGAGGAAGCCGCGGCCACCCTTCGGGGTGAGGACATCGCTCAGGCGCGGACGATGATCGACGGAAAAGCTGGCCTGGATCTCGGCCATCTTGGTGGACGCTTCGGCAGGTCCCAACAGGCGGGTGAGCACGCCGTTGGCTTCTTCGAGACGACCCTTTGCCACCAGGTAACGCGGGCTCTCCGGGATGAAGAACAGGGTGACCAGGAACACCGCGGCCGGCACCGCCTGCATCAGGTACATCCAGCGCCACGCCTCGATCCCGCCCCAGAACGCTTCGGTCGAGCTTCCTGCCGCCTGCGCGAGGTAGTAGTTGACCAGGAAGGCCAGGGTCAGGCCGGTGATGATCATGATCTGCTGCGCCGTGGTCATGCGCCCGCGGATGCTGGCCGGCACGACTTCGGAGATGTACGCAGGCGACAGCACCGAAGCGGCACCGACGGCCATGCCGCCGAGGATGCGCGCCATGACGAAGATGCCCTGGCTATGCGCGAATCCCTGGATGAGCGCGCCGACCAGGAACAGGATGGCGGCCAGCCGCATCACATTGCGACGGCCCATGCGGTCGGCCAATGTGCCGGCGAAGAACGCGCCGATGAAACAGCCGATCAGCAATGACCCGACGGTGAAACCCAGGCCGGCATCGTCGAGCGCGAACGCGCTCTTGAGGCCGGGCTGGGTGCCGTTCACCGCGCCGCTGTCGTAACCGAACAGCAGTCCGCCGATGGTGGCGACGCAGCTGATGAGGATGATGAGACCAGTGTTCTGTCCACTTGTGGATGGTGTTGCTGGCACGCTGGACATGCTGTTCCCTCCCAGGAATCGATTCGTTTTCTTGTCATCCCCGCTTGCGCGGGAATGAGCGCCGCGTTCAGCGCAGCAGGTATTGGTTGAGCAGGTTCTCGTAGCGCTCCTGCTTGCCGCTGGCCTGAGCGGGTTCGCCGTTCTTCGCCGCAAGTTGTGCAAGATCCGCCAGACCAAGTTGCCCGTCGGCGAAGGCCTTGCCATCGCCGCCATCAAAGCTGGCGTAACGGTCCTTGCGCCATTGCTCCCACGGCGACTCGTTGAGCAGGCCATGCGCGACTTCCAGTCCGCGCGCGAACGCATCCATGCCGCCGACGTGGGCGATGAACAGGTCTTCCATGTCGGTGGATTCGCGACGCGGCTTGGCGTCGAAATTCAGACCGCCGACCAGCCCGCCCTGGCGCAGCACCACCAGCATCGCGCCGACGGTGTCGTAGAGATCCGTAGGGAACTGGTCGGTGTCCCAGCCGTTCTGCGCGTTGCCGCGGTTGGCGTCGATGCTGCCGAGCAGGCCGTGGTCGGAGGCGACCTGCAGGTCGTGCTCGAAGGTGTGGCCGCTCAGCGTGGCGTGGTTGGCCTCGATATTGAGCTTGAAGTCGTTTTCGAGCCCATGCTGCTTGAGGAAGCCGGCGACGGTGGCGCTGTCGAAATCGTACTGGTGCTTCATCGGTTCCATCGGCTTGGGTTCGATGAAGAAGCTGCCGGTGAAGCCTATGCTGCGGCCGTAATCGCGTGCCGCAGTGAGGAACTTGCCGAAGTGTGCGAGCTCGCGCTTCATGTCGGTGTTGTGCAGGCTGGCATAGCCCTCGCGGCCGCCCCAGAACACGTAATGCTCGCCACCGAGTTCGACCGTCGCATCCAGCGCGTTCTTGACCTGCACTGCGGCGCGCGCGACCACGTTGAAGTCCGGGTTCGTCGATGCGCCGTTCATGTAGCGCGGATGCGAGAACAGATTCGCGGTGCCCCACAGCAGCTTGACGCCCGTCGCCTGCTGGCGTTCCTTGGCAAGCGCGACCATGTGCCTGAGGTTCTTCTCGTACTCGCCGATGTCGTCGGCGTCCGGCGCCAGGTCGATGTCGTGGAAACAGTAATACGGCACATCGAGCTTGCTGAAGAACTCGAACGCGGCATCCACCTTGGCCTCGGCGGTCGACATGGCGGTGCCGGCATCCCACGGAAAGCGCCGCGTGCCCGGGCCGAACGGATCGGCGCCGGCATTGCAGAACGTGTGCCAGTAACAGACCGCGAAGCGCAGGTGCTCGCGCATGGTCTTGCCGCCGATGACCTTGTTGGCGTCGTAGATCTTGAAGGCCAGCGGATTGTCGGAGCCCTTCCCTTCGAACGGGATGCGGCCGATGCCGGGGAAATATTCGCGGTTGCCGATGAAGACGTTGCTCATGCTGCGATCCTTGCGGAGGCTGGCTCGGTGGAAGACGACGCGGCGGCATCAGCGCGCACGGCATCGAGGTGGTGTAGGAAACGCTGGTAGGCGGCGGCATACGCATCGCCGGTGCGCACGTCGGGGCGAGCGGCGCGTGCCGGGTCCAGGCCGACGTGTTCGGCGCAGACGGTGGCCGGGGTGACGCCCTCGCCCGCCGCGCGACGCACCGCCCAGAGCGCCTGCAATGCAGCGCCGAAAGCAGCACCCTCGACCTGCCACGGCACCTGCACCGGCAGGCCGAACACGTCCGCGACCATCTGCCGCCATTGCGCGCTGTTGGCGCCACCGCCGGTCAGGACGATGCCGTCGAAGGCCATGCCCGCGCGCACGAAAGCATCGAAACCGTACTTGAGGCTGAAGGTCGCGCCTTCCATCGCAGCGCGATAGAAATGCGCCGGCGTGGTGTTGGCCATGTCCATGCCGTGCCACGAGGCGCGAGCGTGCGGCAGGTCCGGCGTGCGCTCGCCATTGAAGAACGGCAGCAGGGTCAGTCCGTCCGCGCCGGGCATGGTCGCGGCGATGTGCGCGTCGCCATCGCGCGTGGAGAAACCGGCGAGCCTGGCCACGCTTTCGGTGGCGACAGTGCAGTTCATCGTGCAGATCAAGGGCAGCCAGCCGCCGGACGACGAACAGAACGCGGCCCACTCACCGGTCTCGCTGACCACCGGCGTGTCCGAATACGCGAACAGCGTGCCCGACGTGCCTAGGCTCATCACCAACCGCCCTGCCGAAACTGCGCCGGTGCCCCACGCCGCCATCATGTTGTCGCCGCCGCCTGCAGCCACGCGCGCGGTCTCCGGAATGCCCAGCGCCAGCGCTTCCGCCGGGTCGATCGCGAACAGCGCATCGGCCGCGACGATCGGTGGCAGGCATTCGCCGAGGTCGCGACGCGCATCGGTGGCTTCGAGCATCGGCGTCGACCATTCGCGCTTGCGCACGTCGAGCCAGCCGGTTCCCGACGCATCGCCGTGTTCGCAGAAACGGCGGCCGGTGAGGACGAAGTTGAGGTAGTCGTGCGGCAGCAGGATGGTCGCGAGGCGCGCGTAGGCCTCGGGCCGATGCTTGCGCGTCCACGGCAATTTCGATGCGGTGTAGCCGGCCAGGATCGGGTTGCCGGCCTTGCCGATGCATGCAGCCGCGCCGCCGACCGCGTCCATGATCTGCCCGCATTCGGCGGCGGTGCTGGTGTCGCACCACAGCTTGGCCGGCGCGAGCACGTCGCCCTCCGCATCCAGCGCGACGAAGCCGTGCTGCTGGCCCGAGACCGCCAACGCGACGATGCGCCTGCGCACCGCGCCATCGATGCGGCCGAAGCAGGTGCGCATCGCGTCCGCCCACGCGCCCGGATCCTGCTCGCGGCTGCCGTCGTCGCGGCTGTCGAGCGCCAGGGCTTCGCTGGTACTGGCCACGACCTGTTTCGAGGCAGGATCGTAGATCAGCACCTTCAGGCTCTGGGTGCCTGCGTCGATGCCGGCATACAGGCTCATGCGCGCACCAGCCGGTCGTTGCGCAGGCGGATGGTCGCGGCTTCGCCCGCGCGGAGTTGCAGTGTCATCGTGTCATCCCTGTACGCGAGTTGGTAATCGCCGCCCTTGTCGCTGCGCAGCGTGGCGGTTGCGAGGTGGCCGTCCTTCCAGTGCAGATCCATGCCGGCCGCATTGCGCACGCGCAGGCCGCTGACGGAACCGGTCGCCCATGCCTTCGGCAATGCCGGCAGCAGGAACACCGTGCCGCCCCAGCTCTGCAGCAGCATCTCGGTGATGCCGGCGGTACCGCCGAAGTTGCCGTCGATCTGGAACGGCGGATGCGCATCGAAGAGGTTCGGATACGTGCGCTGTGGCGACAGCAGCATCTGCAACACCTTGTAGGCGTGTTCGCTATCGCGCAGCCGTGCCCAGAGGTTGAGCCGCCACGCGGTGCCCCAGCCGGTCGCTTCGTCGCCACGGATTTCCAGCGAACGCTTCGCCGCAGCGGCGAGCTTCGGGGTGTCGCGCATGTTGACCTGGCTCGAAGGATGCAGCGCATACAGATGCGAGACGTGCCGGTGCTGCAACTCCGGCGCGTCCATGTCCCAGTCCTGCTGCCACTCCTGCAACTGCCCGGCCTTACCGATCCGATGTGGTGGCAGGCGTTCGCGCAGCACTGCGAGTTGTCTGGCGAAGTCGGCATCGACGCCGAGCAGCGTGCTCGCTTCGATGCACTGGCCGAACAGATCACGCAGCAGTTGCGCATCCATCGACGGCCCCGCGCACAGCGCGGCACCGAACGGATGCCGGTTCTCCGGCGAGATCGACGGCGCGGTGACCATGGCCTTCGTTTGCGGGTCTTCGACCAGGGTTGCCGCAAAAAACTCGGCCGCACCCTTGAACAGCGGATAGACCTGGCGCAGGTACGCCGGATCGCGGCCGTAGTCCCAGCGATCCCATAGCTGCTGCAAGAGCCATGCACCGCCCATCGGCCACAGGCCCCACTCCGCGCCGTCGATCGGCGCGGTCTGCCGCCACAGGTCGGTGTTGTGATGGGCGACCCAGCCGGGCGCGCCGTACATCGCCTTTGCCGTGTGCGCGCCCTGCTCCGCCAGCTCGAACAGCATGCGTTCCAGCGGCTCCACGCATTCGTGCAGGGCGTTGGCCTCGCTTGGCCAGTAGTTCATCTCGGTGTTGATGTTGATCGTGTACTTGCTCTCCCACGGCGGGGACAGCAGGTCGTTCCAGATGCCCTGCAGGTTCGCCGGCTGGGTGCCCGGCAAGGAACTGGCGATCAGCAGATAGCGACCGAACTGGTGGTAGAGCGCGGCCAGTTGCGGATCCCTGCCCTCGCCGAAGCGCGCCACGCGCTCGTCGGTGGGCAATGCGGCGATCGCGGGATCGCTGCGGCCGAGGTCGATGGCCACGCGCCGGAACATCGACTGGTGCGCGGCGATATGGGCATCGCGCAACGCGTTCCAGGTTTTCGTCGACGCCTTGTCCAGTTGCGCGCGGGTGATAGCTTCCGGATCGCCGGAGACATCATCGAAGCGCTTGTAGCTGGTCGCGGCGGTCAGCAACAGCACGACTTCATCGGCATCGCGTACCTCGATGCGGTCGCCGTGCTGGCGCAGTCGGCCGCCGGTCGCGAGCACGCGCAGCCGCAGCGCGAAGCGCAGCTTGCCTTCGATGCTGAATGCCGCCTGGTTGCGGCCGTGCAACAGCAGGCCGGTGTCGCCATCCGCAATCACGCGCGCGTCCTGCTGATCGCTGCCCAGGCCGACGCGCAGCGAAATGCGCTTCGCCTTGTCGCCCGACAACCGCACCGCGATGCATTGATCGACCGGTGAAACGAAGGCTTCGCGCCGATGCTGCAGGCCGCGTGCCTCGAACGTCGACATCGTCATTGCGTTGTTGAGATCGAGTTCGCGCCGGTAGCCGTTGGTCTCCGATACCTCGAAGAAATCCAGCACCAGGTCGCCGAGCGGCTGGTACAGCATCTGCTTTTTCGGCGTGGCCATCATCCTGGCATTGGCCAGTGCCTCCGCCTCCGTGTACTTGCCAGCGAACAGCAGGCGGCGGACTTCAGGCAATGCGGCCAATGCACCTGAAGGCGTCGGGTCGTACGGACCACCGGCGTACAGCGTGTCTTCGTTGAGCTGGATGCGCTCGTGCTTCGCGCCGCCCCAGACCATCGCGCCAAGGCGGCCGTTGCCGAGTGGCAAGGCTTCTACCCACTGCGTTGCGGGCTTGCGATACCAGAGGCGCAGCGCAGCGGCCTGCGCCGCATCGACATCGTGATCCGCTGATGCAGGTTTGTCCTGCGCTGCCGGGCCGGGATTCGCCAACGACACACCACTACCGCCCATCGCGGCGAGCGCCGCGGTGGCCTTCAGCAGTTCGCGCCGGCTCAGTGCCATCGGATCAGCGCTTCTTCACCACGAGCGCCTTGCCGTCGTAGCGCACGCTGGTGTCGGCCTTGGGTTCAACCGCGCTTGCATCCGCACGCGGGCCGTCGATGAAGCGCACGCGGATTTCGCGGCCTGCCTGCATGCCCGGGTACGACCCTTGGCGCGCACCGATGGTCAGTTCGCCGCTGCGCTGGTTCCACGTGAGCGGAATGCGGCTGAATTCGCCGCGCTCGTAGCCGTAATCGCGGCCGGCGTCCTCGTACAGCGAGAAGCTGCCGTCGGCACCGGTATAGACATCGATGGACAGTGGCGCATTCGGCTGCTCGTCCACGTATTGCTGGACCACGGTGCGCGGCACGATCGCGCCTGTCCGCACGAACAGCGGCATGCGTGCCAGCGGCGCGGCGGCCTCGATGGTCTGGCCACCGTCGTAGCGCTTGCCGGTCTCGAAATCGATCCAGCTGCTGCCGGCCGGTAGGTACACCGGACGGCTCGTTGCCTTGAACGTGGTCACCGGCGCAACCAGGAAGGCCGGGCCGAACAGGTACTGGTCGGCGATGTCGCGAACCTTGGGATCGTCCGGAAAATCCAGGGCCAGCGTGCGCAGGATGGTGCCGTCCTTGTGCCAGGTGTCGCCGGCCAGCGTGTAGATGTAGGGCAGCAGCGAGTAACGCAGCTTCAGGTAATGCACGAAGCTGTCCTGCTCCGGTGTGCCGTCCGGCGCGATGTTCCAGATCTCGCGATACGGATACTGGCCGTGCAGGCGGAACACCGGCACGAAGGCGCCGTGCTGGAACCAGCGCAGGCTGAGTTCGCGCCATTCCGGTACATCGGCTGCGCGCTCCTCGATATAGCGCTGTTCGGGCGCGAAGCCACCGATGTCGAAGCTGACGTTCGGCGCGCCCGCCATCGAGGCATTCACCAGGCCGGAGATCTGCTCGCGCAGGTCGTCCCAGCGCGGCACGATGTCGCCGCTCCAGAACGCCGCTCCGGCGCGCTGCTGGCCGGCGAAGAACGCCCGCGAGAGGATGAATACACGCTTGTCCGGATCGACCTCGCGTGAGCCGCGGTAGACGCCTTCCGAATGCGCCAGCGGATAGCTGTTGAAGTATTCGACGGAAGAGCCCAGCGCGGTCGGCGTGGTGCGCGCCTTGCGCTCGCCGATGTCGATGTTGCTGTGCAGGTCGGGCTCGCTGGCGTCCAGCCACCAGGCGTCGAAGCCCTTGCTGTTGAGCTTGTCGTTCATCTGCCGCCAGAAGATGTCCTGCGCCTGTTTCGCGTACGGGTCGTAGAACGAATTGAGGTAACCCTTTCCGATCCAGTCGACTTCGCCCACCTCGATGTTGCGCTTGTACATGAAGCCGGCGGCATCGAGTTCCTTGAAGTTCGCGGTGGTCGGGTAGAACTTCGGCCACACCGAAATCATGATCTGCGCGTGCTGGTCGTGCACGTGCTTCACCATCCCGTCGGGATCGGGGAAATTCTTGGTGTCGAAGTCGTGCGAGCCCCACGCATTTTCCGGCCAGTACGACCAGTCCAGCACGATCGCGTCGATCGGCAGCTTGCGGCGGCGGTACTCATCCAATGCGCCGGTCAGCTCGCCCTGGGTCTTGTAGCGCTCGCGGCTCTGCCAGAAGCCGTACGACCACTTCGGCAGCAAGGTCGCCTTGCCGGTGAGCTGGCGATAGCCGGCGATCACATCGTCGCCTGTTTCGCCGGCGACCATGTAGTAGTCGATCATCTGCGCGGCTTCCGACCAGATCGACAGATCCTTCGCCTCGGCCTTCGGCAACGGGTCGCGATGCAGCAGCGCGATGTAGGCCGGCTCGATGCGATCCCATTCCACCCGGATGTCGTGCTGCTCGCCGGCCTTCATCTCCAGCGCGAACTCGTGGTGCCAGGGATTCCAGTTCTGCCGCCAGCGGTCGATGACCAGCTTGCCGTCGATATAGAGCTTCGCGTATTCGCTGTTGTACAGGGAGAAGGTGTGGCGACCATCGCTGCGCGCGGCGATCTTGCCGACCCAGGTGACGTCGCTGCGGCCGCCCTGGGACAGGTTCTTGCCGGCCTCCGGAAAGGCCTTGAGGTCCTTGATGTACTGGTAGTTGATCGCCGACTCGCGACGCTCGACAGCCTGCTTGCCGCCGATGCCGTAGCGTGCGGTCAGTGCGCCCATCTTGCCGTCGGCATCGAACAGGTCGAGCGTGTTTCCAAGCGGCTGCAGGCCACGCGGGTCGCCATAGCGGGTAATCGAGTTGTTGTCCCAGAGGATGCCGTAATGGCGAGTGGACAGCAGGAACGGAATCGCATTGTCGATGTTGTGCTGGAGCAGCTCGACGTCGCGGCCCTTCAGGTTCATCCAGCCCTGCTGGTGCAGGCCGGTGCCGTACAGCGCTTCGCCTTCGACCGAATCGAAGCGCTGGCGCAGGCTGTACATCGGCTTGCCTTCGACCTGCCCGGCGCTGAAATCACGCGTTGCGGCCGACTCAGCCAGCAGCGGCTTGCCAGCGGCATCGAAGAAGCTGACGCGGCCATCGGCCAGTGCAACCT
>JAVWUU010000041.1:0-20145 GCA_036666995.1 Thermomonas sp. | reverse complement strand
GGCTGGCGATCGGTTGTTCGTAGCGCTGCGCTTCGCGCGCAGCATGCGGATCGCGCTCGCGACCCGGGCGCGTGGAGATCGTCGGTTTTGCGACCGGCTTGTTCTCGGCAGGTTTGCCGGCACCGCCGAAGGCACGCATCAGGCCGGGATCGGGCAACCAGCCGGGTGCCTTGCTGGTCTTTTTCTTCGCGCCGGGCCTGGCCTGGGCGGACGCTTCGCCGCGGGTATTGCCGGTCTTGCCGGGCGTCTTGCCACCACGGCCGGGGCCGCGCTTGCTGGGGGGTTTCGTCATCCGCGGATGGTACAACGCGCGCGTGCACACTCCGTCCGCATCGCCCACGATCCGTTGACATCGGCGAAACCGCACTGCAACATACGCCCCCTGCACCCTGCCCGGGTGGCGGAATTGGTAGACGCACTAGCTTCAGGTGCTAGCGGGGGCAACTTCGTGGAGGTTCGAGTCCTCTCCCGGGCACCAGCGGTTGATTTGGGGATTCACCACCCCGAACGCAGGACAGGAAACCCGCCTCTCAGGCGGGTTTTTTGTTGCCCGGCATCCTGGCCAACCAGCATCGACGGACGAGGCAACACCGGCGGATCGCATCCGGGTGCGAAAAGCCCGGTGCTATGCTCGATCGGCCAGTGGGGCCGGGGCTCCGGGCATGACGCTGCGGAGCACCACGATGCGCATTGCGGGCCTGCTGCTGTGCTGCTGTGTCGCCCTGCTGGCCGCCGGGTGTTCCGGATCGGATGCGCCCGCGCCGTCGAAACCAGCACCCATTGCGCCCACCGCGGCGCCGCAATCCGCGATCGAACCGAAGATCGTCGTGCAACTCGGACACCAGTCGCCGGTGCTGGCGGTGCGCTGGGTCGACGAGGGGCGCCATCTCGCCTCGATCGCGCGCGATGGTTCCATCGTCCTCTGGAACGTGGCCGACGGCACGATCCTCGACCACGCGCAGGTGCCGCTCGATCCGGCGCTTTTCGACGGCATGCTGGCGCCGCTCCGATTCCATGCATTCACCAATGGATCGAGTCCTGGCACGCTGGCGATCGCCTACGTGGGCACGGCCGATGGCAACGCCGAACGTCATTGCCCCGCTGCGCGTCACCCCGGCACGCGCTGGTGCACCTATGCGCTCGACCTGGCGACACGCGTGGTCCGCGCGGATCCGGCCTTGCCGCTCCCGGCCAATGGCGCGACCGACGCGGCATCGCACTGGCCTGACTCGCCGGACGGACGCCTGCGTCCGGAGCCCAATCACGGCAACGGCCGCCGCGGCTTGCCCGACACGAGTGATGAGCACTTCGGCGACCTCGATCCGACCTGCACCTCCGTGCAGCACTGCCGCTACGGCGTCACCCTGTTGGCAACCGCCAACAACACTGCACCGCGTGCCTTGACCGTCGATCCGCGCGGCTATTTCCTGGATGCCGACCTGTCGCCGGACGGGCTTCGCCTGGTCCGCATCGAAGGCATTCAAAGCGACACCCGCGCGAGAGTGGAGACACTCGACCTGTCCAGCGGCGCCGGCGAGCGCGCATTCACCCCGCAACGCGCCTACCACGCCGTGCGCTGGCTCGACGCGACGCGCTACCTGCTCGGCAGCCACGGCTACGACGCCACAAACGACACCGAGGCGGCGATGGCCGGTTTCCCGCCCGCGCTGCTGGTCGATCCCGCCTGCTCGGCGCACGGGAACTGCACCGCGGTGGACAGCCGCTGGCAGATGCGGCCGATGGCAGGTGGCGGATTTGTCGCACTCGGATCGCTCGAATTCGCGTGTTTTCGAGGCGGCCGGAATGGCATGGGCGACGTGTTTTGCCCCTCCGCCGAGGGCCACGCCGATGACGGCAACTTCACCTCCGATCCACCGCCGACAGGCCTGGCATTCCTTGCGCCAGGCGCAACGCAGTGGCGGCCGATGGCACAGACAGCGCTGGCCGGTGAGGTCATCACCGCGATCGAAACCTCTCCCGACCAGCGGCAACTCGCAGTCGCAACGCGCAGATGGGATCGCGCCGATGCGGCCGATCCGAAGCAGGTGCTGCGGCTGTGGTTGTTCGATATCGCCGATGACGCCGCGACCGCGCCGCGCCGGCTGGTCGAGATCGTCGATCCTGCTGGCGGCAGGGCCTTCAGCGACGCCGTCACCATCCGCGCACTGTCGTTCAGTGCCGATGCCCGTCGCATCGTGTTTACCCATGCGGGATCGGCATGGGCGGATGCCGGTGGTACCAAGGCCGATGCCGACCTGTACCTGGTCGATACCGATGCCGAGGCTCGTGTACGCAAGGTGCCGGGCTTCGCGCGACGCGCAGTGGCGATCGGCGACGACCGCGTGCTCGGTCTCGACGATGGCCGCCTGCTCGACCTCGACAGTGGGCAAACCATCAAGGGCATCGCGCTGCAGGCACCGCTGCTGCGGGCCGGCTGGATCGAGCGCAGCCGCCTGCTGTGGGCGACCACCGGCGACGGCGCGATCCACTTCTTCGATGCCGGCGACGGCACGCCGCAACTCACCCTGCAGACCTTCCCCGATAACCGTTACTTCGCAGTCGCGCCGGGCGGCCGCTACGACAGCAACCTCGGTGCCGACACCACCCTGGTGCGCTGGGTGGTGCCCGACGCGCCGTGGCAGAGCCTGGCCGCACAGACCTTCATGCGCGACTACTACGAGCCCGGCCTGGTTCGGCGCCTGCTGGACTGCCGCGCCAACGACACCTGCGCGACGGCGTTCAAGCCGCTGCCGGCGATTGCGAGCCTCAACCGCGTGCTGCCGCAGGTGCGCATCACCGGCGTGCGCACGGGCCGCGATGCCGCCGAGGCCGTGGTCTCGATCGAAGTGCGCGAGGGCATCGATGCCGGCGCGCCCAACGGCAAGACCCGCTCCGGGCTGTACAACCCGCGCCTGTTCCGCAACGGCCGGCTGGTTGCGATGACGCCGCTGCAGGTCGACGATACAAGCGGCGACCTCCCGCAGTGGCGGACCCGCAACGCGGTGCAGGCCAGCAGCGGCGTGCATCGCATGGCGTTCACCGTGCCGCTGCCGACCCAGGCCGACGAGGCGTCGCAGTTGTTCTCGGCGTATGCGTTCAATGAAGACCGCATCAAGGGCGAGACCGCGACCTTCGCGTGGACACGTCCTGCGATCACGCCGCGCCCGCGACGCGCGTACGTGCTCGCGATCGGCATCGACGAGTACGACACCCCGCGCTTCCGCCTCAGGTACGCGGTCGCAGACGCGCGGCTGATGGCATCGCGGCTGTCCGCCATCCCCGGCTACGACACGACGCAACTGGTGCTCGCCGGCGAGCGCGACGCCACCGGCAAGCGCACGCGGGTCGACCGCAGCACCCTCGCCCGCGTGCTCTCGCTGCTTGCAGGCAACGGCGATCGCAACACCACCCTCGCCGCGCTGCGCGCGCAGGGCATCGACGCCGGCATGCTGCAGGCGGCAACGCCGGACGACGTGGTCATCGTCAGCTTCTCCGGCCACGGCTGGGCGAATGCGCGCGGCGACTTCTTCCTGATCCCCGGCGATGGCCGCTGGCCCGACGGTGCGGCAACGCCGGACCTGTCCAGCGTGTTCGCGACTGCTGACCTGGTGGCGCCGTTCCAGGCGATGCAGGCGGCGGACATCGCCTTGGTGATCGATGCCTGTCACTCGGCGGCCAGCGTCGCCGACGGGCGTTTCAAGCCGGGGCCGATGGGCGACAGCGGGCTCGGCCAGCTGGCCTACGACAAGGGCATCCGCATCCTCGCCGCCACCCAGGCCGACGATGTCGCGCTCGAAGACGCACGGCTCGGCCAGGGCCTGCTGACCTATGCGCTGGCGGTGGACGGACTGGGCACAGGCGCGGCAGACCTCGATGGCGATGGCCGCATCCGCATCGACGAATGGCTGGCCTATGCGGTGCGGCGGATGCCGGCACTGGCCAACGATGCGCGCGTCGGCCGCATCGGTGCGAGCAGCGACGGCGCGCGCGCGATCACCTTCAGCGACCTGCCCGCGAACGCACCGGCGCGACGCGTGCAGCAGCCGGCGCTGTTCGATTTCAATCCGACGCCGAGCACCGTGGTGCTGCGCGAGGCAACACGATGACGCGCGCCACGCTGCTGGGCGGTCTGCTTGCCTCCGCCCTGTTTGTCGGCTGCGGACCCGCACCTGCACCCGCGCCAAGCCAGGCAAGCACCGCGGCGGCATCCACGCAACCCGCAGCGGACACGCGCCGTCTGCATGCGCTGGTCGTCGGCATCGACCGCTATCGTTATTCCGAGGCACGCCAAGCCGGGGCGGTGTTCGCCGACCTGCGCGGTGCGGTCGGCGATGCATTGCGTTTCAAGCAGGCGCTGGCCGATGTGTACGGCGTCGATGTCGACGTGCATGCGCGCGGCGCCTGCGAATCGTCGAACGCCGCGACGACCACGCTGACCGACGATTGCGCGACGCGCGCGCGGATCATCGAGGCGCTTGAGCAACGGATCGCCACGCTAAGTGCCGGCGACACCCTGCTGTTCTATTTCGCCGGCCACGGCTCGCGCTATCGCGACGACGACGCGCGCGACCAGGACACCGGCTACAACGGCACAATCCTTCCTGCCGACGCGCGCAACCCCGATGGGTCGCCGGGCGACATCTTCGACGTCGAACTCAAGGCGTTGAAGGATCGCGCGATCGCCAAGGGGCTGTTCTTCGTCAGCGTGTTCGATTCCTGCAATTCCGCCACCGCCACCCGCGACGGCGCGGCGGGACAGTCGCGCAGCGCACCGCCACTGGCGAGCGCCGCACCGCCCGCCACCACCGCAACTGCAGCGGGCGGCGACGGCTACTGGGTGCACCTGGCCGCGGCGCAGGATGGCGAGGAAGCGCAGGAAACCGGCGGCGTGGGCGTGCGCGCCGGGGTGTTCACCACGGCGCTGGTCGACGCGCTGCGAATGCCGGGCATGCGCGATGCGACCTTCGGCGACCTGATCCAGGAGGTGCGCCTGCGCGTGGCCACGCGTGGCCATGCGACGCAGACGCCTTCTGCGGAGGGCGCATTGAACGCGGCATTCGGCGCGCGTGCGCGTTCCACCACGCTGTTCGATGTCGGGATCGATGACGGCGTGCCGCTGCTGCAGGCAGGCGCGACCAGCGGCATGACCCGCGGCTCGCGCTTCGCGCTGTACGCCAGCCGCGCCGATGCCATCGCGCGACGCGGGCGGATCGCGACCGCTTCGATTGCGCGCGTCGACAGCGCGAGCGCCTTGCTGGCACTCGATGCCGCGCCTGCAAGCGTGCTGCCGAAGCGGCTGTTCGCCGAACAGGTGGCGCACTTCCTCCCCGCCGACACGCTCGCGGTCGCCAACGAGCTGCCCGCCGGACCCGCGCGCGACGCCACCGACGCGGCACTGCGCGCGACCGGCTTCGTCACCATGGCCGCAGACGCGACGATCAGGATCGTCGTCGCAAGCGATGATCCCGCGTCGGTCGCACTGCGCGCCGACGACGGCAGCCTGCTCGGCGCGCTGGGCCAGTCGGGCGATGCCGGCTTCGCCGATCGCCTGGCCGAGGCCTTGCGCAGGATCGCCCGCGTGCAGCAGCTGCTGGCATTGCGCACGGGCATCGGCACGACCGATGCCGACCCCTTCCCGATCGCCGCCTGCATCGCCGCCGATGGCTATCGCCCGAGCGCATGCCCGGCACTGGAGGCCGGTGGCGTGCGCCGGATCGACCCCGGCCAGCGGATCACCGCGACGGTCATCAATCGCGGCACACGACCCGCCTATGTCTATGTGCTGGCGATCGATCCGCAGTACGCGGTCAACGTGGTGCTGCCGAAGCCCGGCGAGTTCGACCGGCCGCTGCCACCCAACCAACCGTATCGCCGCGCGGGCATGGGCTTCGACCTGCCAGGCGCGTATCGCTTTGTGGTGCTGGCCAGCGCGACGCCGGTGCGCGCCGATGCCTTCGAACAGGCGGGCACCGGCCATCGCGACCTGGCCACCTGCACGTCGCCGCTGGAACGCCTGCTCTGCGCAAGCAGCGAAGGCCGCCGCGATGCCGGCGTCGCCGCGGTCGGCGACTGGTCCGCGCAGGTGTCCACCGTGCTCGCCCTTCCCGAGGAACCCGCCCGATGACCCGCACTACGTCGTCTGCACTGTTGCCTGTTCTGCTGGCGTGCGTCGTGCTCGCTGCCTGCAAGGAGCATCCGCAAGCCCCGGCTGCGAAGGCACCCGCCGCTGTCGCGAAGGCGGGTGCCACGCCGGCCGATGTGTGCGAAGCACGTCGCGCGCGCCACGACCAGGAAGCGGGCCGCATCGTCGGCGGTGAACCAGCCAAACCGGGATCGGCCCCGTGGCAGGCGGAGTTCCTGTCGTCGCCGAAGTACGACGCCGCCGACCGCGCCTACGATGCCAGCCTCGCCGACAACGACGCCTGCAAGATCTTCCTGGCCGAACGCAGCGCGTACGAGCTTTCGCACAAATGCGGCGGGGCCTGGATCGGCGACGGCTGGGTGCTGACCGCGGCGCATTGCGTGGACGACATCCCGGGCTTCGACGGACGCGAGGGCAATGTGCTGGTCGACCGCCGGATCCGCCTGGGCACGCAGAACCTGACCATAGACGATGGCCTGTTCGCGATCGACGCGGTGGTCATCCATGACGCTTACCGCAAAGCCACCAAGCACGACGACATCGCGCTGGCACGGGTGGTGGTGGATCCGCGCATCGCCGCGTTCGAGGCAAGCGGGCGGTTGGCGGCGGTGCCGCTGGTGGGCAGCAGTGATCGCGATTTCGATCCTGGCGAGACGCTGCGCGTCACCGGCTGGGGCTGGATGGGCCGGCGCGAGCTGCGCGATGCGGTGAGCCGCCGCGACAGCTCGGGGCAGTTGCAGCGCTATCCCGCCGACCTGCAGCAGTTGAGCCTGAACTACTTGCCCGATGCCGTGTGCGCGAAGGAGTACGGCACGCTGTACGGCCCCGGCGCATTGTGTGCAGGCGCACTGGCGGCGGATGGCGGCATCGAGATGGGCAAGGACAGCTGCCAGGGCGACAGCGGCGGCCCCCTGACACGCGAGGAAGACGGCGGCGTGCGCAGCCTGGTCGGCCTGGTGTCGAACGGCAAGGGCTGCGGCGCGGGCATCCCGGCGCTGTACACGCGGGTGTCGCATTACGACGGCTGGATCGTTGCGGCGAAGGCGGCGGCCAGATCCGGCAAGGTCGAACGGGTGGCGCATCCGGCCGACGCATCCGGATCGCGCTGACGCGACCCGGACGCGCGACGCGCGATTACTGCTCGGCTGGCGTGGTGCGCTCGACCGTACCGGTCTGTTCTTCCGGACCCGTGCGCTCGACGGTGCCGGTTTGTTCTTCCGGGCCCGTGCGCTCGACGGTGCCGGTTTGTTCTTCCGGGCCGGTGCGTTCAACAGTACCGGTCTGTTCTTCCGGGCCGGTGCGTTCGACCGTGCCGGTCTGCTCTTCGGGCGTGGCGCGTTCGACGGTACCGGTCTGCGGCTGCGGTTCGTCCGCCGGCTTCTTGCAGGCCACCAGCCCGAATGCCAGCCCGGCCACCAGTACGGCCGCGATCATGTTGCGCATGGTGCTTCTCCTTTCGTCCCCAACGAATCAGATGAAGCCGACGGCCTTCGCCAGCGCGAGGTAGCCGTCGGTGCGATGCAGCGGTGCCAGCAGTGGATCAGCGTACATCAGCATCATCCCGCCGTCGCGCAGGCCCCAGGCCGCCTGCAGCGAGGCCAGCGCCTTGTCGATGTCGCCCCATTGGGCATGCACCTGCGCATACTGGTAATGGCTCTTGTCGCCGTATTCGGCCACGAGTTCGGCGAGCGCCTTCGCCGCCGCAGCCTTGTCGCCGGCGCGATGCGCCAGGATCGCCAGGCCGGGCAAGCGACGCACCGCGCTGCGCTCCTTCTGGAACGAAGCGCGCGCCGCCTCGCTGGCGCCGGACAGCAACTGCGCGAAGCCCATCGACGCATTGACGCCGGCCAGCGTCGGATTGAGGTCGATCGCCTTGCGATAGGCGACGATCGCCGCGGCGTGGTCGCCGGCGTTGTGGCGGATGTCGCCCTGCGAGCGGAAGGTGCGCGCATTGAGCGGATCGAGCGCGGCCGCACGCAGGATCACCTGCGTCGCAAGCGCGTGGTCGCGCAGGTTCGAACGGAATGTCGCATAGCGGCTGAGTACGTCGGCATCGCCGGGCGCGAGCGCGTGCGAACGGTCGAACGGATCGCGCGCGCCGCGCATGTCCAGCTTGCCGCTGGCCAGTGCGAAACCCAGCGCCGAAAACCCTTCCGCGAACTGCGGCGCCAGGGTGGTTGCAGTCTGAGCTGCGGCTGCCGCTGCGTCGTAGCTGCGCACGCGTTCGTCGTGGGCGGCATACAGGTTGCCGATCACCACCAGCGCGCGCGCGCGCGCCGCATGCGCACCGGCGTAACGCGCATCGAGCTCGATCGCACGCTCGAACCACTCCAGTGCACGGCGGTCGCTTTCTTCGTCGATGCCGGCCTCGTACAGCGCGCGCCCGTGCAGGAACGCATCGAACGCTTCGACATTGCCGGTGCCGCCGGGCTGACCGCCGGACGCGGCCGCCTTGCCGTCGATCGCCGCCGACAACGCGCTGGCGACGGCGGCGCCGATCTCCGCCTGCACCGCGAAGATGTCGGACAGTGGCCGTTCCCAGGTCTCCAGCCAGAGGCTCAGGCCGGTCCTGCCATCGGTGAGTTCTGCAGAGACCTTCACCCGGCCGCCGGCCTTCTGCACGTTGCCGCCGAGCAGGAAGTCGACGCCGAGCGCGTTGGCGATGTCGCGTGCGTCGCCCTGGCCTTCGCCGGCTTTCGTGGACGAGGTCTGCCCGGCGATCTGCAGCATCGCGTTGCGCGAGAGCTGGGTGCGGATTTCCGAGGTCAGCCCATCGGAGAAGTAGCGCTGCTCGGGATCGCCGCTGAGGTTCTGGAACGGCAGCACGGCGATGCGCCGCGTGTCGCCCGCGCCGCCCGGCGCAGCGCCGGTGTCGCGCGCGCGCCACCACAGGAAACCGCCACCGGTCGCGATGGTCGCCAGTCCGGCGGCGACCACGAGACGCCGGCGCGTCGGCGATTCCACCGCGGTGCGCGGCGATGGCAGCGCGGGTGCAGGGCCCTCGTGCAGCACGGCCACTGCGCGCAACAGTTTGCGCATCGGTTCGCTGGCGGGCTTGCCGAGCGCATGCGAGACGTCGATCGACTGGAACTGGCCGAACCCGAGCGGCGGCAGGCTGCCGTCGAGTGACAGCGGCACCAGCCGGCCGGTCTCGCGTCCGCGCGTCGCCTCGTCGTGCACCCAGTGCGAGGACGCCGAGGTCTTCGACCACAACACGACCACCGCGCGCGCGCCGTCCAGCGCGGCCTCGGTGGTGCGCGAGAAACGTTCGCCGCCTTCCAGCAGGCCGTCCCACCAGACACCGTAGCCGGCATCCTCGAGCACGCGCACGATCGCCAGCGCGCCCTTGCGGTCGGCGCGCGAGTAACTCAGGAACACGGTGCGCGCCGGGCCTTGCGTTCCCGCTTCGCCGTCAGGCATCGGTGGCGTGGTCGTCGTCATGCCGGCAGCGCGATCGGCTTGCCGCTGAACACGGCCTGCCAGCTTTCGATCTCGTCGACCACGATGCCGTCGATGCCGTGCGCGAGCCTGGACACGCCTTCGTAGTCGATCGCGCTGTCGGGCCCGGCGAGCAGTTGCCCGATCCTGGCTTCCACCTGTTCGAGCTTGCCGGCGGTCACGTCGGAGATCGCCGCGAAGCGCTCGAAGTCGCCGAAGTAACGGATGCCGGCGATGCTCGCGCCAAGCGTCGGCAATGCGATGCCGAGGAAGGCGAACAGCTTGGACGTCGCATGCGGCCAGTCGTGCGGCAGCAACTGCAGCGCCGCGCCGGCCTTCATCAGCAACCAGGTCGCGACCGAGGCCACGGCGACCTTGAACAACAGTTCGGCGAGATGGTCGAGGCGGCGATCGACGGTTTCCAGGCGCCTCGACTTGGCATGGTGATAGGCGCGCTGGGCCGCGACATGCGGCGCGAGCAGGCGCTGCAGCGCCGCGCGCAGGAAGGGGCGGGTGACCGCCATCGCCGGCAGGCCGGGCTCGCGCAAGGCATGCCGCGCGGCGTACTCGGGCCACTCGGTACCGGTGGCGCGCGGCCATTGCCCGGGCGTGCGGGCCACGCCGACCAGCAACAGGATCGGCGCGTGGCGGAGGTATTCGGCGGCGCGCCGGGTTTCGAACCAGCGTCCGTGCAGCCGGCGGCGCCCACCCAGCCAGGTGATCACCAGGATCGCCGCCAGCAATCCGAATTCGGCGAGCGCGAACAGCCACTTGCCGCCGTCGATGCCGAGCGGCAGCCAGGCCACGCCGACGATCACCGCGGCCGCGGACAGCAGGAAATTGGCGACCATCCCGCTGCGATAGATGTCCGACAGCCGCGCGGAAACGCCGTCGGCGCGCGCGAATGCCGGCAGGATCCGGTGCGCGACCGCCGCCACGAAGCTGCCGTCGGCGCCCGGCAACGCGGCCGCTGCGTCCACCAGCGGCGCGGCGCTGCCGCGGGCGATCCGTTCGGGGGGTTCGTAGTCCTGTACCAGCGACCGCAGCGGGCGCGGTTCGCCGCCGAACAAGGCCTCGATCCGCCGGTACAGCGTCGATGCACGGCTGCCACGCGGATGCCAGGTTTCATCGCCCAGGGTGTGCGCCACCCCTCCGCGTGCATGCAGCGCATTGCCGATGACCACGCGCAGGCGCTCGCGATCCTGGCCGACATGCGCCTGCCAGCCGGCGAGGCTTTCGGTCGACGACAGGATCGACCAGTGTTGCGGCCGTGCCGGATCCAGCAGCAGGACCGGCGTGCCGACCTCGAGCGCGCGCACGATCGTGTGCCCGGTGCCGCCGACGTTGTCGCGACTGCCGTTGTCCCACACGCCGATCAGGAAGTCGGACTGCTCGAGCATGATCCGACCGGCCAGCGCGGCCTGTGCGGCCGCGGCGGCATGGAAGCGATAGGCACGCACCGCATCGCCCGGCGCAGCCAGCATGGCCTCGAACAATGCGGCGACTTCGGCGTCGCGATCGGCCAGCTGGAACAGGCGGGCGCGTTCGCTCCAGTGGCGGATGTCCTGCGCGCGCGCCTGCACCGCCGGATCCGACGCATCGCCACCGGCAAGCAGCGCCACCGCATCGGCATATGCATGCGGCTGCGCATTGATGGCGACGTTGAGTGCCCGGCCGAACGGCAGCGGCGCGACGAGCTCCCAGCCCAGCGCATCCGCCGCCGAGGCCGCCAGCTGGTCGACACCGTGGGCCAGCAAGGTGTGCAGGCGGGTGGGATGGATCGCGAGCACGGGCGTGGCCGCGCGCACCTCGGCAAGGGCCGCTTCGATCTCCGCGAAGATGCCCGCGAGCGCGTCGCCGATGCCGGATCCGTCGGCAAGCAATGCCGGGCTGCCGCCACGATGGCCGGTGATCCCGACCGCGAGCCGCACGGGCTGGCCGGCAGGCGCTTCACGCATGCGCATGCCCGGTCGTCGGCACGGGAATTCGAGCGGATCCGACAGCGATTGGAGCAGGTTGCTTCCGCATGCTGCGTCGTCCGGGCTGCTGTCACGGGGTCGCGGCGAGCATAGCATCGGATTCGCGCATGCCAGCCGGGTCGCCGCGTCGTTGGTGCGCCACCCGGATACGGGTTTACCGGACTGCATCGACCGCGTCATCCTGCATCAATCGCCCCGAACGCATGAGCACATGGCCTCGACCACCGACTGGAAAACCATCGAAATGCTGTTCGACGCGGCGTGGGAATTGCCGGCGGGCGAACGCACGGCCTGGCTGCGCGCTCGTGGCGAACCTGCCGCGATCACCGACGAGGTCGAACGCCTGCTCGCTGCCGCCGATGCCAGCGACGATTTCCTCGCGCCCACGCGCCAGCAAGACGCCGCATCGGCGGCACCTGCGCTGTCGCCCGGCGATGTCGCCGGCGCATGGCGCATCGTCGGCCTGCTGGGGCGCGGCGGGATGGGCGAGGTGTACGAGGTCGGCCGCGCAGACGGCCAGTACGGACAACGCGCGGCGCTGAAGCGCATCGCCCACGGCGATGCCGGCGACTGGGCGCGCTTCCACAACGAGCGGCGGATCGTCGCCCTGCTCGACCATCCCGGCATCGCCCGCATGATCGATGGCGGAATGCTGGACGACGGCCAGCCGTACATGGTCATGGAGTACGTGGACGGCCTGCCGATCCACCAGTGGTGCGAGCAACGCCAGGCATCGCCGCGCGAACGCATCGCCCTGGTGCAGCAGGCTTGCGAGGCAGTGGCGCATGCGCATGCGCGGCTGGTCGTGCATCGCGACATCAAGCCCTCCAACCTGCTGGTCGATGGCGGCGGGCGCGTGCGCCTGATCGATTTCGGCGTGGCCACGCTGTCGGGACAGGGCGACGACGACGGCGAACGTGCACCGATGTCGCTGGGCTATGCCGCGCCGGAACAACTGGCCGGCGGCGACGTCGGCGTGGCGGCCGACATCCATGGCATGGCCGCGGTGCTGTACCGGCTGCTCAGCGGCCACGCCCCGCACACGCGCGATGAACCGCCGACCGCGCTGCTGGCCCTGCGCGCGGCGCAGTCACAGGCGCCACGCCTGCGCGATGCCGCCGCATCCGCAGCACTGGGCGGTGATCGCCGCCTGTTGCTGGACATCGACGCGGTGCTGGCGACCGCACTGGCGAGGAATCCGGCGCAGCGCTACCGCAGCATGGACGCCTTCGCCGACGACCTGTCGCGTGCCCTGCGCGGCGCGCCGGTCTCGGCCCGCGACAGCGAACCGCGCTATCGCTTCTGGCGCTTCCTGCACACGCATCGCTGGGGAGCGACGGGTGCGGCTGTCACCGTGCTGGCGCTTGCGACGGGCTTGGGCATGGCGCTGTTCCAGGCGCGCGAGGCCGGCCGCCAGCGCGACGAGGCGCTGCGCGAGAAGGCCCGGCTGGAAGCGGTGCAGCAGGCGGTCTTCCACATGTTCCGCAGCGCCGGCGAGATGCAGGGCAGCGATGCCACCGCCGGCGACGTGCTCGACCACGCCGCGCAGCGCGTCGTCGACAGTTTCGCGCGCGATCCCGCGGAAGGCGCGCCGGTGCTGCACACGCTGGGCGAGCTGTATTTCCTGCTCAACGATTACCCGGCGGCGGAACCGCTGCTGCAGCGCCTTGCCGATGCCGACCCGAAGGTCGTGGATCCATCGCTGGTGGCGGTCGGGCGCTATGACCTGGCCCAGGTCGCGCTGCGCGGCGGCGATGCCAAGCGCGCGGCCACGCTGCTGGCGCAGGCGCGCACGTTCTGGAATACCGATCCGGTGCGCTGGCAGTCGCGGCTGATCGACAGCCTGATGCTGGAAGCGCGACTGCGCCAGCAGGATGGCGACGTCGACGGCGGGATCGCGCTGCTGCAGCGCGGGCTGGCGCAACGCATCGCGCTGGACGGCGTGCATGGGCGCGAGACCGGCGTGTTCCACAACAACCTGGGCGTGGCCCTGTTCGGATTGGGCAGGCTGGACGAAGCACGCGAGGCCTTCCGCGCGGCCAGCGAGGTCTGGCGGGCCTCCCGCCTGGAGCAGTCGACGGATGCGCTGAACACGCTCAACAACTGGGGTTCGGTGGAATTGAGCGCGGGCAAGCCCGAGCTCGCAACACCCCTGCTGGAGCAAGCCGTCAGCCTGCGCAGGACGCTGTATGGACCCTCGGCGGCGACTGCGGCCCTGCTCAACAACTACGGCAAGTTGCTGCTGCAAACCGGACGCGCCGGCGAAGCGCTGCCGCTGCTTGCCGAAGCCGCATCGATGGGCGCGCAGTTCGCCGGCACCGGCAGCATGCACCACGTGGCCGCGCTCAGCGGCGTGGCCGAAGCGCAACTGATGCTGGGCAACCGCGATCGCGCCGAGACCACCGCGCGCGAAGCGCTGGCCGCCGCCGACCAGCATCTTGGCCCGAATCATCCCGGTGGTGCCGCGCCACGCCTCGCGCTGGCGCGCATCCACATCGATCGTGGCGACCACGCGCCGGTTGCCGCGTTGCTGGACACCGTGGATGCGATGGCGGCCGCCGCAGGTCCCGCCGGCAAGCGCATCGCCGCGCAGAGCGTCGACCTGCGCGCGAAGCTCAGCCCGGCACCGCCTCCAGCGCCTGGAACAACCACGCGCGCGCCTTGATCCAGTCGCGGCGCACGGTGCGGTCGGTCACGCCCAGGATGCGCGCAGTCTCGGGCTCGCTGTAGCCGGCGAAGAACCGGCACTCGACCACCTGCTGCAGGCGCGGACTGAGCAGCGCCAGTTCCTTCAGGGCTTCGTCCAGCTCAACCAGGCGCTCATCGCTGACCCAGAACGGCTCGATGTCGGGATGGTCTTCCAGCGAATCCACGCGTCCGCCACCGCGCTTGTCGGCCAGCCGGCGTCGCGCGTGGTCCACCAGCACCTGGCGCATCGCCATCGCCGCCGCATGCAGGAAATGCGTTTCGTCCTGCCAGGCACCGCCGCGTTGCAGGCGCAGGAAGGCCTCGTTGACCAGCGCCGTGGTGCGCATTGTCTCGCCGGCGTTGACCCGGCGGCGTTCGCGACGCGCGCGCCGGCGCATGTCGTCCAGCAACAGCGGCGCCAGTTCGGCGGCGGTCGCGGCCAGCGAGCCCGGCAGCGGCTTGATGTCGTCGTGCATGCGTGGCGTGGGTCACGGCGAGGCAGCCCGCACCTTAGCATCGCGCCGCGCCGTGATCGCCCGGCGCGGACCCGCGGATGCGCCATGACTCTTCCACGGAACTGTTTCCTGCGGATGCGACATCCCGATGTCCACATTCGCCGCGCAGCTGCGTAACTGGTCGGGTCCGGCACCTTGCCGGTGCCACGCCATCGATGGAAACCACACTCATGAAGAAACGACTGCTCCTGGGCCTGCTGTCCACCACCGCACTGGCGACCACCGGCCTGTATGCCGCCAATGCGCTACGCCCGGCGACCATGCTGGTGCTGGATGCCTCGGGCTCGATGTGGGGACAGATCGATGGCAAGCCGAAGATCGCGATCGCCCGCGAGGCCATCGGCACCATGCTGTCGGACTGGCAGGGCGGCGACCTCGGGCTGATGGCCTACGGCCACAACCGCAAGGGCGACTGCAACGACATCGAGGTACTGCAACCTGTCGGCGCGAATACCGCTGTGGGCATCCGCAAGCAGGTCGATGCGCTCAATCCGGTGGGCATGACCCCCATCTCCGAATCGGTGCGCCGCGCCGCCGCACAGCTGCGCTCCAGCGAGCGGAAGGCCACGGTGATCCTGGTCAGCGACGGCGAGGAAACTTGCAGCGCGGATCCCTGCGCGGTGGGCAGGGAACTGGAAGCCGCCGGCGTGGACTTCACCGCGCACGTGGTCGGCTTCGACATCCAGCAGGGCAGCAAGGCGCACAAACAACTGCAATGCCTGGCCGCGAATACCGGCGGGCGCTACGTGGATGCGCGCAATGCCGGCGAGTTGAATCGGGCATTGAAGTCCGTCGCATCGAGCGAACAGACAGCGCCGCGCGACACCGATTCCGACCTCGTCGGCCGCATCTATGACACCACGTTCGGCCGGCTCACCATCGATGCGTGGAGCAAGGACAGCATGGCCGGACGCTACGCGGGCACGGCGGGCGACGGTTCCGACGCCGGACGGATAGAAGGCGCGGTGACCCGCGACGCGCGCGACGGCAGCGCCAGTTTCCACGGGCACTGGTTCGCGAAAAGCGCGGGGCAACGCTGCGATACCCAGAAAAACGGCACGCATTACTGGGGCTCGGCCACGCTGATCTTCAATCGCGCACGCAGCGAATTCCAGGGCTACTGGGACTACTGCGATGCGGGTGGCGCTGCGGAAGGTTCCTGGCACGGCACGCTGGTCGGGCCTGCCGCGGCCGCGTCGAAGCAATGAGCATCAAACCATCTGAAGCTGTCGTGCAGACGCGAAGCCTCATCGCCATCGAAGCGGGGGCAATGCCGCCCGCACAACCGAACACCACTACAACCGGAGTGCAGACATGATCGAATTCAACCCGCAGATGCGCATGACGTTGGGCCTTGCCGCGGTGGTCGTGGCGCTTGCCGGCTGCGGCAAGGCGGACGAAGTCGCACCGGCCGGCAACGGCATGCAGGCCGTGGTCGATCAGGCCGCGCAGGACGCCGCCGACGCAGGGGCATTGCCGGACGGCGACGCGCCCCTGAAGGAAGGCCAGAGCGTTCAGGGCACGATCCAGGCCGATGTCGGCAACGGCATGCAGTCGTTCCGCTCGCTGTCGACCAAGGTCGCCGACGACATCGGCGAACAGCTCGACGAGAAGCTCGGGAGGAGCGAGGGCCAGGAGGCGATCGCCGATGCCAACAAGAAGCTGGAGAAGCTGGACACCGGCATGAAGGTCGACGCCGGCGATGTCCGCGAGATCGTCGGCGGAATGGCGGGCAAGACCTTCCACGACTCGCAGGTGATGCACGTGGACATCATCAAGTCGTTGCAGGTCACCCTGAGAGGCACGACCGCCGATGGCGGCAACCTGGACCTGGGCATGAGCTTCGACGACAAGACCCTGACGCTGACCGGCAGCAGCCTCAGCTATCGCCCGAAGGCGACCGCGGTGTTCGACTTCTACCAGGCCAAGGGTCCGGACGGCATCCAGGTGACGATCGACCGCTTCGAGCGCAATGCCGACGGCACCTATGCGATCGCCGGCAGCTTCACCGCGAAGGACCTGCCCGCCTCGTCGATGGCGAAGAAGTTGCCCGCCAAGACCCTGCCCTCCGCCAGCGGCACGTTCGCGTTCGACGCACTGCCGCTCAAGGAAATGCCGAAGTTCGGCAAGGGCGGCTGACGCTGCATCAAGACGCCCCGGCCAGGCGACGCCTCACCGAGGCCGGCTGGCCGGGGCATTCGCGAGTCGCTCCCCGATACTCGCTTGGTCGCGAATGCCCCACCCAACCGTCTGCGAACACTCTCGCTACCTTGTCGAGGGCGTAGCGCTAGCGTTCGTCATTTCGCCAATGCGGCGAGCCGCGCCAGTGCGTCATCGCGCCCGCGCGACAGGTCGACGATCGGCATGGCCGGATAGCCCTCCACGCGCAGGCCTTGCTCCCATGGCGCGTGGACGGCGGCATCGCCGAGTCCGCGCAGCTCCGGCACCCAGCGACGGATGTAGCTGCCCTGCGGATCGAAGCGGCGCGACTGGGTGACCGGGTTGAAGATGCGGAAGTACGGTGCCGCGTCCACGCCGGTGCCGGCGACCCATTGCCAGCCAAGCGTGTTGTTGGCCAGGTCGGCATCGACCAGGGTGTGCATGAACCACGCCGCGCCCTGTCGCCAGTCGATGCCCATGTGCTTGGTCAGGTACGACGCCACCACCATCCGCACGCGGCTGTGCATCCAGCCTTCGTGCCACAACTGGCGCAGGCCGGCATCGACCAGCGGCACGCCGGTCCTGCCGCGCCGCCATGCCTCGAGTCCGGCGGGATCGTCGCGCCACGGCATCGCGTCGAACTTCGGGTTGAAGTTGTCGCGGATGCTGGCCGGCCAGTGATGCAGCACGTAGTAGGCGAACTCGCGCCAGCCAAGTTCGGCGATGTACTTGTCCGCGCCATTGCCGCCGTGTTGCTGGACGACATCGAAAATGCGGCCCGGGTGGATCTCGCCGAAATGCAGGTGCGGCGACAGTCGCGAAGTGCCTTCGACGGCGGGCACGTCGCGCGCGTCGGGATAAGCGGCCAGGCGCGGCAGCAGGTCATCCAGGCGCGCGAGGGCTGCGGCTTCGCCTGGCGACCAGGTCTCCCAGAAGCCCGTGTCCCAACGTGGGCGAGGCGCTTCGATTGTCGCCACCGCTCCGACCATCGATGAGGGCAGCGGGACGCAATCCAATCGTTCCGGCGCCGCGCGCGGGCGATGCCGCCACGTGGGACGCGCGGTCTTGTGGAACGGCGTGAACACGCGGAACGGCGTGGACGACTGGGTCAGCACTGCGTCGGCATCGGTGAGCAGGCGGCCACTCGCGCGACGCATGGCGATGCCTTGGCCTGCAAGCGTCGCGGCGATGCGTGCATCGCGCGCGTCGGTATCGGGTTCGTGCAGCGCGGAGATGTGCACGGCGGTCGCGCCGGTTTCGACCGCCAATGCCGGGATCAAGGCCTCCGGATCGCCGACCAGTACATGCAGCTCGCCGCCGCGCTGGCGGATGTCCTCGCCCAGCAATTCCAGCGAGTGGCGCAGCCATGCGCGGCTGGCATCGAACACGCCCTGCGCATCGTCGTCGACGTACACCAGCAGCAGCGCGTCGTGCGACTGGCAGGCGCGTTCCAGCGCGGGATGGTCGGCCAGGCGCAGATCGCGGCGGAACCAGTAGAGGCCTCGATTCATGCGCGCACTATGCCGCGCCCGCGACCATCGCACATGCCGGAACCCTCACTTCGTCGCAGTAGCGGCGGCCTGCGGCACCATCCGCAGCTTGGACGTGTCGTAGCCGAGCGTGCGGATCTTCTCGATGGCGGCGGCGAGTTCGGGCGCGGGCAGGCTCGGCGTGCGCGCCATCAGCCAGACGTAGTCGCGCTTGCTGCGCCCGACGATCGTCCGCGAATAGTCCGGCGCAAGGTCGACGATCACGTACTCGGCCTGGATCGGCCACACGAACTGCATTTCCCAGACGGCGTTGTTGGTGCCGGGTACCACGCGACCGACTGGCTCCATGGTCTTCAACGGCGCATCCGCGCTGCCATTGCGATAGCGGAACATGGTGCGGATCTTGCCCTCCTCGTCCAACCGGTACGACTCCACCGAGTCGAAGGCCTTGCGTTCGATGTAGGTGGGGATCTGGGCGATCACGTACCAGTCGCCCATGAAGCGCGGCATGTCGACGCTGGCGACCGGGGGAATCGTCGGTGGCGTGGACGCGCATGCGGAGAGCAATGCGCCGATGCCGAGCGCAGCGAAGAGTGTGCGGATCATGCGGCCTCCTTGGTGAAACGGTAGTGGGCGACCATCCATTCGCGGCCGTGGTCGTAGCCGAACAGTTCCGCGCAGGCCATCCAGAACATCCGCCAGCGCTGGAACCACAATGTCGCCGCATCGCCGTAGGCCTCGCGCAGGATCGCCATGACCTCGTCGCGGCGTCCGTCCTGGTTGGCCAGCCAATGATTCGCGGTGCGCTCGTAGTGGGTGCCGTCGACCAGCCAGCGGTCTTCGATGCGCAGCGCGTCCTGGAACCACAGCAGGGTGTCGGCCGCCGGCATCAACCCGCCGGTGAAGAAATGCCGGCCCATCCAGTTGTCGTCGCCGGCGGTCTCGAACGGATACAGCAGGGTGCGGTGGCAGAAGATGTGCACGAACAGTTTGCCGCCCGGCCGCAACCACCCACCGATGCGATCGAGCAACGTCGCGTAGTTGCGCATGTGCTCGAACATTTCCACCGACACGCAGCGGTCGAAGTTCGACGCCGGAAGTTCCAACTTGTTCACGTCGCAGGTGATCACGCGCACATTGGCGAAACCGCGGTCGCGGCACTGCGCCTCGATGAAGGCGCGTTGCGGCGCGGAGTTCGATACCGCGGTGATCCGCGCGTTCGGGTAGTGCTGGGCCATCCACAAGGTCAGCGAGCCCCAGCCGCAGCCGAGTTCCAGTATCTCCTGGCCATCGGCCAACTGCGCACGCTCGCTGTACAGCGCGAGCATCGCCTCCTCCGCCTGCGCCAGGGTTTCCTTGCCGGTCGGGTAGAAGCAGCCGGAATACTTCAGGCGCGGGCCGAGGCAACGGGTGAAGAACGCCGGCGGCAACTCATAGTGCTGGCGGTTGGCGGCATCGGTGTGGATGGCGACCGGGCTCTCGCGCAGCTCGGCGATCAACGCGGCGTTGCGGCGCGCGGCGGCATCGGGATCGTGCGCATGTTCGTAGCGCAGGCGTGCCTCGCACATCCTGCGGATGCCGGCGCGCAGCAGCGCATCCGGCACCAGGCCGCGTTCGGCCAGGCCCAGCACGCCATCGGCCGCGCGGTCGCTGGCCAGTTCCATCGCATCGGCGGGAGCGTTCATCGTTCTTCCTTCGGGAACCACGGAAACAACATCGGGGTGCTGCGCTGG
>JAVWUU010000040.1:0-20392 GCA_036666995.1 Thermomonas sp. | reverse complement strand
GGCGATTGGCGGCGAGGTCCTCGGTTTCGATCGCACGCGCCTCGCGCTGCAGCACCTCGCGCCATTCGCTGCCGGCAGCCTGCAACACGCGGCGCATGCGCGCGATGGCCCACGCCAGGTTGACCGCAGTCGGCCGCGCGGCGTTGAGACGCTGCAGCGCAGGTTCGAGGCGTTGTGCGGCATCGGCACCATTCACTGCTTCGACATCGCGCGCCGCCAGCACCACGCCCCAGGCGGCGGCGATGCCGATCGCCGGTGCGCCGCGCACGGTCAGCGCATGGATCGCCGCGGCGACATCGTCGCTGGTCGTGCTGGTGTCGTAGGCCACGGTGAACGGCAGCGTGCGCTGGTCGAGCAATTCCAGGGCGTCGCCGGTCCAGCGGATCGGGCGGATGCGGTCGTAACGGTCGAAATCGATGGGCTTGTCCATCCACGGATTATCCGTCATCGCATGCGAGACCGGCGCCACATGGGCGCCGGTCTCTGTTCAATGATTCCGATGTTCAGTAACTGCGGAATTCCGCACGGCAACCGTCGGACACCCAGATACCATTTCGGCCATAACCCCAGGTTCGGCCCTGGATGCAGGCGGCGCGCGACAACTGGCGGACAAGCTGCACGCCGGCGCGGGTATTGGCGGCGCATTCGCGGGTGCGCCCATCCGACGATTCGCAACGGAAGACGCGGCCCATCCCGTAGTCCGGCCCGCCATGGCCTCCGCCGTAGTTGCCGCCATAACCACCCATCGAGAACTCGCCGCGGCAGCCCTGCGACACCCAGACGCCATTGCCGTTGGAACCCCAGGTGCGACCCTCGACGCAAGCCGTACGCGACAATTGCTTCACCAGCTGCGCGCGACCACGCCCATTGCCGTTGCACTGGCGGGTGCGGCCATCGTTGGACTCGCAGCGGAAGGTCTGGCCATAACCATCGTTCCCGTAGCCGCCGTTGTAGCCACCATTGTTGTAGCCACCGCCATATCCGTCGTTGTAGCCGCCACCGTAGCCAGCGACGCGGAAGTCTGCGCGGCAGCCGTCATCCACCCACACGCCACCCCGATCCTGTCCCCAGGTGCGGCCTTCGATGCAGGCATTACGCGAGTGCTGGCGCTCCAGCACGACACGACCACCGCCGCCGGGCAATGCGCAACGGTTCATCCTTCCATCATTGGACTCGCATCGGACCACCCCGGTGCCTGGACCGTATTCCTGCCAGGATTGCGGCGCGGCGATGGCGGGTGCGGCGGACGCCGCGGCGAACATGGCGGTGGCGATAATCAGGCGGCGCATGGTGACCCCTCCGGTCGTTGTGCTGAAGCGTACTGTTGGGCATGCCGGATTAACAAAAAGCGAAGGGAAACCCAACGCCGGCAGAACGCGTGCCTCCCGTTCAGTCACCAGCTCAGGCACGACCAAAATCGAAGGCCAGCACATCGGCGATGCGCGGAGTGTCGAGCATGGCCATCAACAAGCGGTCCACGCCCAGCGCCACCCCGGCGCAGGCCGGCATGCCGGCAGCCAAGGCGTCGAGCAGGTACGCGTCGGCGGGCGGCACGTCGTCGTTCCTGCTGCACCGCACACCTGCATCGCGCGCAAACCGGGCGCCCTGCTCCACTGCATCCAGCAACTCGTGGTAGCCGTTGGCCAGCTCGATCGGGCCGAGGTAGAGCTCGAAGCGCTCCGCCACCGGATGGCCATCGCCGTCGTCGCGCAGCCTGGCCAGTGCGCATTGCGATGCCGGGTAGTCGGTGATCGCCAGCAGCTCGCTGGTGCGGAATGCAGGCTGCAGGCGATGGGTCATCAACAGGTCGAGCCAGTCATCGCGCATCAACCCTGCCGGGTCGATTTCGATATCGCCCAATGCAGCATGCAACTCGACTTCGCTGGCCGTGAACGGATCGATGCCGAGTTCCTTGCGATACAGCTCGCGATAACGCACGACGCGCAACGAGGCATCGCGCCCGAGCAGCGACAACGCAGCGCGCACGAGTTCCGCGGTCTCTTCGATCAGGCGCAGGTGATCCCAGCCGACCCGATACCACTCGAGCATGGTGAATTCAGGATTGTGGCGGCCACCGGCTTCGCCGTCGCGGAAGACGCGACCGAGCTCGTAGCAATCGCCGATCCCGGCGGCGAGCAATCGCTTCAGCGCGAACTCCGGCGAGGTGCGCAGCCAGCGCGTGCGCGGCGCGCCGTCGGTGCGGCCGGAGAATTCCAGCGAAAACGACGCGATGTTCGGATCGGTGTTGCCGGCGCGGGACAGTACCGGTGTTTCCACTTCCAGCACATCGCGCGCATGGAAGAATTCGCGAACCAGGCGATTGAGCCAGGCGCGCAGGCGCAGCGCATCGCGCGATGCGGACGGCATCCAGGCGGCATCGACATCCAGCCCGTCGCGCCAGCCGGGACCCGATGTGAATTTCATGCGTGCTCGACGAGAAACGCGAGCAGCGCGGCCTCGTCCCATATCTCGATGCCGAGTTCCTCGGCCTTGGCGAGCTTCGATCCTGCCTCGGTGCCGGCAATCACGATGCTGGTCTTCTTCGAAACGCTGCCGGCCGCCTTCGCACCCAGTGCTTCCAGCTTGTCCTTCGCTTCGTCGCGACCCATCGATGCCAGCGTGCCGGTCAGCACCACGGTCTTGCCATCGAGCGGACCGGCCGCTGCCTCGCTACGTTCCGGCAAGCGCGCGCGTAGGTCGGCCAGCGCCTGCGCGCTGCGCAACAGCAAGCCTGCATTCGCCGCATCTTCAAGCCATCCGATCAACGCGTTTGCACTGTCGTTCGGCACGCCTGCGCTCACCATCGCATGCGCCGGCGCGTCGAGCAGTGCTTCGGCATCGGCGAACGCACTTGCGAGTTGCGCCGCACGCACCGGCGTGATTTTCGGGATCTCGAGATCGACCAGCAGCGTTGCGAAATCCAGCGACTCGCCGAGCTTGGGATTCGGCGCATGGGTGTCGCCGATGCGCACACCGCGTTCCAGCAGGCGATCGATCACCTGCTGGTTGCCGGGCTGGTCGAGGAAATGGCCGATCGCACGTGCGACTTCGCCGCCGATGTCCGGCACGCGCTTGAACAGCGGCCACGGCATCCGGCGGATCAGGTCGAGATCGCCGAACCACTGCGCCAGCGCCTTGGCCGTGCTTTCGCCGACATGCTCGATGCCGAGTGCGTAGAGGAAACGCGCCAGCGTGGTGTTGCGGCTTCGATCGATCGCTTCGATCAGGTTGTCGGCCCACTTGGTCGCGACCTTGCCCGACTTGACCGTTTCGGGCGTGGTGCCGTCGCGCGCGTCCGCGAGGCGCTTCATTTCCAGCAAATCGTCGAGACCGAGCCGATACAGGTCGGAGACGTCCTGCAAGTGTCCCGATGCCGCCAACGCCTCGATATAGCGCTCGCCGAGGCCATCGACGTCCATTGCCCGCCGCGAGGCGAAGTGGAACACCGCCTGCACGCGTTGCGCCGGACAGCTGAGCTCGCCCGAGCAGCGCCAGACCGCCGCACCCTCTTCGCGCACGACCTCGGAACCGCAGACCGGGCAGGCCGTCGGCATCGACCACGGAACCGTGTTCGGTGGACGTTGTTCGAGGACGACCTGGACCACTTCCGGGATCACGTCGCCGGCGCGGCGCACGATCACGGTGTCGCCATTGCGCACGTCGAGCCGCGCCACATGGTCGGCATTGTGCAGGGTCGCGCGAGTGACGGTGACGCCGCCCACCTGCACCGGCTGCATCAAGGCCCATGGCGTGACCGCCCCGGTGCGGCCGACGTTGACCTCGATCGACTCCAGCACCGTCGCCTGTTCCTGCGCCGGGAACTTGTGCGCGATCGCCCAGCGCGGAGCGCGCGAGACGAAACCCATTTCGCGCTGGCCGGCGATATCGTCGAGTTTGTAGACCACGCCGTCGATGTCGAACGGCAGGCCGTCGCGCGCCTCGCCGATGCGGCGGTAATAGTCGAGCAGGCCATCGACGCCGTGCACGACGGTGGCAAGGTCGCTGACCGGAAAACCCCAGTCGCGCAACTTCGAGAGCGTGGCGGAGTGCTTGAGCGGCAACGTGCCGCCTTCGACCTGGCCGATGCCGTAGGCGAAGAAACTCAACGGTCGCTTGGCGGTCAGCGTTGCGTCGATCTGCCGCAGCGAACCGGCGGCACCGTTGCGCGGATTGGCCAGCACCTTGCCGCCATGCAGGCGTGCGTGGTCGTTCCATTTCTCGAAGTCGGCGCGGGCCATGTAGACCTCGCCGCGTACTTCCAGCACCTGCGGCCAACCTGCGCCATCCAAGTGCTTGGGAATGACCGCGATCGTGCGCAGGTTCGCCGTGACGTTCTCGCCGGTGGCGCCGTCGCCGCGGGTCGCGCCCTGCACGAACACGCCATCCTCGTAGCGCAGGCTGATCGCCAGGCCATCGAGTTTGGGTTCCGCGGAGAACGCGAGTTCCTCGCGATCCAGCCGTTCGCGGATGCGACGCACGAAGTCGCCCACTTCCTCGTCGCTGAAGGCATTGCCCAGCGACAACATCGGCACCGCGTGTTCGACCTGGGCGAAGCGACCGGAAGGCGCCGACCCGACCTTGCGCGTCGGCGAATCGGCATTGGCCAGTTCGGGATTCGCGCGTTCGAGCGCGTCCAGTTCGCGCACCAGCGCGTCGTATTGCGCATCCGTGATATCGGGCGCATCCAGCTCGTGGTAACGCCGGTTGGCGTCCTCGATCAGGCGACGGAGTTCGGCGATGCGGGTGGTGGGGTCAATAGGCATCGGCATCATCGGCAGCGATTGTTTACTCCTCCCCTTGCGAATGCAGGGGGAGGCCGGGAGGGGGTTGCTCTTGATGGCGATGCCGAAGCAAAGAACACCCCTCCCCCTCCGCCGCTTGAGGCGACGTCGAGCTCCCCTGCATTCGCAAGGGAGGGGGCACAAGCACGCGCGGACGCCATCGACATCTCGCCCGCGGTCGTCGGCAACTACACGCTCGCAGACGGGCGCAGCGCGCGCCCGGTGTTCCAGCTGATCGTCGATCGCTACCTCGATCCGCAGTACTCGCCGGATGCGGTCAGCGACCGCTGCGGCATCCCCGCGTCGACCATTCGCCGCATCGCGCGCGAACTCGCCGAGGCCGCATTCGATTCCAGGCTGACGCTGCCGATCGCGTGGACCGACAGCTGGGGCCGCGAGCACGCGGAGATGGTGGGCCGGCCGGTCTCGATGCATGCGATGCGCGGGATCAGCGCGCACAGCAACGGCTTCCACACCTGCCGCGCGCTGCACCTGCTGCAACTGCTGCTCGGCGCGATCGACGCGCCCGGTTCGTTCCGCTACCAGCCGCCGTTCCCGAAGCCGATCCCGCCGGCCAATCGCCCCGGCAAGGCACGCAAGCCCGATGGCTTGCTGGATGCCGCGCCGCTCGGTTTCGTGCATGGGCCGGAGGATCTGGTCGTCGACGAGCACGGCCAGCCCCGCCGCATCGACCATGCGTATTCGTGGGCGTATCCGTTGTCCGCGCACGGGATGATGCACACGGTGATCCGCAATGCGTGGGCAGGCGATCCCTACAGGATCGATACCTTGCTGATGTTCATGGCCAACATGAGCTGGAACTCGGCGATGAACACCGGCGAGACCATGCGCTGGCTGACCGACAAGGACGAGGCAGGCGAATACCGCATCCCGCGGATCATCTATTCCGATGCGTATGCGTCCGAGATGGTCGCGTATGCGGACCTGGTGCTGCCGGACACGACGTATCTGGAACGCTTCGACGCGATCAGCCTCCTCGATCGCCCGATCAGCGATGCCGACGCGGCCAGCGATGCGATCCGCCATCCGTTGTTCGATCCGACCGAACAGGGCGAGGATGCGCGCGACGTGCGCGGTTTCCAGTCGGTGCTGATCGACCTCGGCGCGCGCATCGGCCTGCCCGGTTTGTTGAACGAAGACGGCTCGCCGAAGTATCGCGACTACGCCGACTACATCACCCGCCACGAACGCGCGCCGGGCGTGGGCCTGCTCGCAGGCTGGCGCGGCGTGGACGGCGAAACCGAAGGCAAGGGCGCGCCGAATGCCGATCAGCTGCAGCGTTACATCGAACATGGCGGCTTCTGGCATTCGCCGGTGCCGGCATCGGCGCGCTACTACAAGATGGCCAATCGTGATTACCTGCAGTGGGCGCAGCGCTTCGGCTTCGTGCCGACCGCCGAGCCCATCGTGCTGCAGTTGTATTCGGAGACATTGCAGAAGTTCCGCCTGGCCGCGCAGGGCCACGGCCCGCACCAGCCGCCGCCGGAACATCGCGGGCGCGTGGCGACGTACTTCGATCCGATGCCGATCTGGTACGAACCGTTCGAGCACGACCAGACCTCGCGCGAGACCTATCCGCTCAATGCGGTGACCCAGCGGCCTATGTTCATGTACCACGCATGGGGTTCGCAGAACGCGTGGCTGCGGCAGATCGCGACACGCAATTACCTTTACCTGCACCCGGACACGGGCACTGCGCACGGCATCGCCGACGAGGACTGGATCGAGGTCACCTCGCACAACGGCACGATCACCGTGCAGGCGAAATTCGCCGCCAATGTGCAGCCGGACACGGTGTGGAGCTGGAATGCGATCGGCAAGCGCAAGGGCGCATGGAAGCTGGCGAAGAACGCGCCGGAAGCCACCAAGGGCTTCCTGCTCAACCACCTGATTTCCGACGTGACGCCGAAGGGCGATTACGCCAACGCCGACCCGGTCACCGGGCAGGCCGCCTGGTTCGACCTGCGCGTGTCGATCCGCAAAGCGGCCGTGCAGGCTGACGAAAGCCAGCCGCAGTTCAAGCCGCTCGGCCTCGGCGAAGCGAACGAAGCGCCGTTGCGCTACGGCGCCGATTTCCGCGCCAGCACGTCCCGCAAGAGGAATGCGACATGACCGCGCCACTCGACTGGTATTTCGATGTCATCTCGCCGTTCGCCTACCTGCAATGGCGGCGGCTGCGTCGCGATCACGCGGACGTCGCGCTCAACCCCAAGCCGATCCTGTTCGCCGCGATCCTCAACCATGTCGGCCAGCTCGGCCCTGCGGAAATCCCGCAGAAGCGGCGGCACACCTATCGGATCGTGTTGTGGCAGGCGCGCCAGGCCGGCATCCCGCTGGTGTTTCCGCCTGCCCATCCGTTCAATCCGTTGCCTGCCTTGCGCCTGATCCTCGCCGCGCCGGATCGCATGGCGGCGATCGATGCCGTGTTTGCGCATATCTGGGAACACGGCCGCGCCGCCGACAGTATCGATGCACTCGCCGATGTCGCACGCGCTCTCCGTATCGATGATCCCGCTGCAGCCATCGCCCGCGATGACGTGAAGCGGGAATTGCTGGCGAATGGCGAGGAAGCGATCCGCCTTGGCGTGTTCGGTGTGCCGACCTTGAAGGTCCGCGACGAATTGTTCTGGGGGTTCGATTCCACCGACCTCGCATTGGCGTATCGCGACGACGAGAACGCGCTGGATGCGGAGATGCGCCGCGTCGATGCGATTCCCGAAGCCGTGCAGCGCATCCGCAAATGACCGCATTGCCATTGCCGTCGAAGAAGAAGCTCGGGCTGGTCATCGACCTCGACACCTGCGTGGGTTGCCATGCCTGTGCAACCAGCTGCAAGGAATGGAATGCCGGCGGCATCGCCGGGCCGCTGACCGACGAACGTCCGTTCGCGAAGGACCCGCAGGGCGTGTGGTTCAACCGCGTGCACAGCTACGAACTCGAAGCCGACGCCGCGACCAAGCAGCCCGCGCAGACCTTGCATTTCCCGCGCAGTTGCCTGCATTGCGAGACACCGGCCTGCGTGACCGTCTGCCCGACCGGCGCCAGCTACAAGCGCGCGGAAGACGGCATCGTCCTCGTCGACGAGGACAAGTGCATCGGCTGCAAGCTGTGTTCGTGGGCCTGCCCGTACGGCGCGCGCGAGTACAGCGAAGTCGAGGGCGTGATGAAGAAATGCACGCTGTGCGTCGACCGCATCTACAACGAACACCTCGACGAAGCCGATCGCAAGCCGGCTTGCGTGCAGGCCTGCCCGACAAAGGCACGCCACTTCGGCGACCTCGGCGATCCCGATTCCGACATTTCGAAACTCGTGCTGGATCGAGGCGGCGTGGCGCTCATGCCGGATCTCGATTACAAACCGGTCAACCGCTACCTGCCGCCGCGACCGCGCCGCACCGGCGACGACCGCGATGACGACAACACCCCGCAGGCCGATGCCGGCAACCTCGCCGCGCGCTGGTTGAACCGCATCCTCAAACGCTGACGCATCCACACAAGGACACACACGATGGCCAAGGACACTCCGATCCTCGTCACCACCACGCCCGGCGTCGAAGGCCGTCGCATCGTCGAATACAAGGGCCTGGTCGGCGGCGACGCGATCCTCGGCGCCAACATGTTCCGCGACATGTTCGCCGGCATCCGCGACCTGGTCGGCGGCCGCGCCGGCAGCTACGAGAAGGTGCTGCGCGGCGCCAAGACGCAGGCGCTGGAAGACATGATCGAATCCGCCCGCGAGCGCGGCGCGAATGCGATCGTCGGCGTGGACCTGGACTACGAGACCGTGCAGGTGCAGGACGGCGGCGCGATGCTGATGGTGTCGGCATCGGGCACGGCGGTGGTGATCGAATAACGATGCACCCCGCGTTCTCCGTCCTGATCTTCACCACCCTGTCCGGCGCCGGCTTCGGGCTGTGGGCCTGGCTGGGTCTGCGCATCGCGTTGGGCGATCCGCCGATCGGCTTCCAGGGGCTGGGCTGGATCCTGCTGCTGTTCTACGCAGGTGTCGCCGCGGCGGTCGGGCTGCTTGCCTCGTTCTGGCATCTCGGCAAGCCGTTGCGCGCGTGGCGGGCATTCTCGCAATGGCGCACCTCGTGGCTGTCGCGCGAGGGCGTGCTGGCGATCGCGTGTTTCATCCCCGCAGGCTTGTTGCTGGTGCTGCTGGCGCAGGGCACATCGATCGCGGTCACGCCGGCGATGCGCGTCGTCGCCGGCCTGCTGGCCGCCACGAGCCTGGCGACGGTCGCCTGCACCGCGATGATCTATGCCTCGCTGAAGCCGATCCCGGCCTGGCGGCATCGGCTGGTCGTGCCGGGCTACCTGTTGTTCGCACTGCTCACCGGCGGCCTGCCGATGTTGTTGTCGGGTTGGCGCGGCGCGGGCGGCTTCGATGGCGCGCTGCCCTGGCTGCTGGCCGGCATCGCCCTCGTCTTGCTCGCGCTGAAACTGGCCTATTGGCGCGACATCGACCGCAACCCGCTGCCGCAGACCCGTGGCGATGCGATCGGCCTGCCTGCGCGCAAGCCTTCGGTCTTCGAACGCCCGCACACCGAGGCCAACTACATCACCCGCGAGATGGCCTTCGTCGTGGCCCGCCGCCACGCCAGCCTGCTGCGGATCGCATCCGTGCTGCTGTTCGCCGGCCTGCCGCTGCTGTGCCTGTTCGCGCTGGCCCAGACCACCGCGGGCTGGCCTGTCCCGGTCGCCATCGGCAGCGCCTTGCTGGGCGCGTTCGCCGAGCGCTGGCTGTTCTTCGCCCAGGCCCGGCACCTGGTCACGTTGTACTACTGAGGGTCGGGCGGCAGAATGGGCCGCCCTCCCCGCGCCGACCGAACATGCTGCCGCTGCTGTGGCTGGCGTTTACCGCGCCGCCGATCACCCTCGACCACGTGCCCGCGCCGATCATCGAACCGGTGGTGGCACAGCGCCTGCTCGCGCCGCCACAGTGCCTGGCGGCGGCCTGCGTGCATGGCGAGTGGCTGGTCGAGGCGATGGCGGACATCCCCGCCGGCCAGCGCCGCATCGATGCCGGCGACCTGCCCGGCAACGGCAGCCTGCTGCAGATCGCCGACCGCAAGCGCCGCGACTGGATGAAGCCGCAGGGCAGCAACGACCGCGTCGGCATGCAGTACGGCATGCAGGCGTTCAGTTCCGACGAGGCCAGCGTGGCGTTCTCGGTCGACACCGCCTATCGCCTGCAGGGCTATGCCGACGACGGCACCGCCGGCACCGGTCCCGTGCTTCGTGGGCAACTGGAATGGCGGCAGGCCCTGGGCGAACGCGCCCGACTGTCGCAGACCACCCGCGTCGAAACCGGCCAGCACGGCACCTACCTGCGCAACAGCCTGCTGTTCAACCTGCAGCTGCAACGCGACCTGACCCTGAGCTCCGGCGTGGAATTCCGCCGCGACAGCGACGTGACCGGTCGCAACCAAACCGATGCGACCCTGAACCTGCGCTACGCGTTCTAGGAAAAGTGGGGTCAGAGTCGCCTTTTCGCTTCGCAGAAAAGGCGACTCTGACCCCACTTTTGACCCCACTTTTCAATCGGCGTCGATCAGTTCGCGCGCGCCCTGCGCCAGCAACAACCCCGCCACTTCGATCCCGAGCGCGTCCGGCGCATCGCTGCGACCGTTCGACTCCGCGCGGACACGACGGCCATCGATAGCGGAACCGACCAGCCCCGCGAGCGAAAGCGTGTTGCCCTCCAACCGCGCATACGCCGCGACGGGCACGTGGCAACTGCCGTGCAGGGCGCGATTCATCGCCCGCTCCGCGGTGACGCAGGTGCGAGTGTCGGCATCGTCCAGTGCGGCGCACAGCGCGATGATCGCGTCGTCGCTCTCGCGGCATTCGATTGCGATCGCACCCTGCGCGGGTGCCGGCAACCAGTGCGGCGCATCCAGTCGCGCGCGGATGCGTGCATCGAAGCCGAGCCGCTGCAGGCCGGCGCAGGCGAGCACGATGGCGTCGTAATCGCCGGCATCCAGCTTCGCCAGCCGCGTGTTGACGTTGCCGCGCAGGTCGAGCAATTGCAGGTCCGGACGCAGCGCGCGCAACTGCGCCTGCCGACGCAACGACGACGTACCGACGCGCGCGCCCATCGGCATGGCATCGATGCCGTCGAAATGGTTGCTGACGAAGGCATCGGCGTGATCGGCGCGGGCCAGGATCGCCGGCAGCACGAAGCCCGGCTCCAGCTCCATCGGCACGTCCTTCAGCGAATGCACCGCGCAGTCGGCATCGCCGCGCTGCATCGCCACTTCCAGTTCCTTGAGGAACAGGCCCTTGCCGCCGATCGCCGCCAGCGAGCGGTCCAGCACCTCGTCGCCGCGCGTACTCATCGGCACCAGTTCGACGATCAGGCCTGGATGCGCGGCGCGCAGGCGGTCGGCAACGTGTTCCGTCTGCCAGAGGGCGAGCGGGCTCTTGCGGGTGGCGATGCGCAGGGTGGTCATGCGGGCATTATCGCTGCTTGTCTCGCCGGATCGTGGCTGTTGGGGCAACCCCTGTGGTTGCCCTGTCACGTTGGGGCGATCCCCGTGGTTGCCCTGTTCTTGTCGGAAAGCGGGCAGGCACGGGGGCCTGCCCCTACGAGGGTTGGGGCGCACGCATGGGGCCTGCCCCTACGGGGGTTTTGGCAGGCGCGGAATCAGAGGTGCTTCAGGGTTTCCCGCAGCTGCGCCACGCAGCGCCGGCTGACTTCCAGCGGATGATCGCCATGCCGCAGCACCGCCTGCGTGTGGCCATCGCCGGCGCGACGCAACTCGACGATCTCGCCGCGCGCGACCAGGCAGTTGCGATGGATGCGCACGAAGCGGTCGCCGAACTCGGATTCCAGCGCCTTCAGCGATTCCTCGATGAGGTCCTCGCCGCGCGCGTGGTGGACCACCACGTATTTTTCTTCCGCCTGCAGGTAGCGGATGTCCTCGATCGGTACCAGCCGCAGGCTGCCGCGCAGGCGCGCGCACAGATGGGTACGCTTGCGGCCGGCATCCACTTCCGGCGTGGCCACGGGCAGGCGTCCGGCGGCGAAGGTGCGCACGCGATCGAGCGCAGCCGCGAGGCGTTCCGGGCGCACCGGCTTGACCAGGTAGTCGACCGCCTGCGCGTCGAATGCGGACAAGGCATGCTGGTCGTAGGCGGTGCAGAACACCACCATCGGCCGCGGCTCGAGTTCCGCCAGGTGGCGCGCGGTTTCCAGGCCGTCGATGCCCGGCATCGAGATGTCGAGCAGGATCATGTCCGGGTGGTGTTCGGCGCAGGCGTGCAGCGCCGCATGGCCATCGCCGACTTCGGCCACGACATCCACGCCGGGTTGCGCGGCGAGCATCGCGCGCAGGCGTTCGCGCGCCAGCGGCTCGTCGTCCGCGATCAGCACACGCATCGGCTCGGCTCCCATCGCGACGCTCCCCGGCAGCATGAGCACGCTGCCCGTCCGCGCCGATAGTAGCCCCGCCAGCGCGGGCCGGCCATCTCAGCCGGTAGCGAACCTTGCGCTGATCCAGTCGCCGAGGTCGCGGATCTCCTCGGCGCAGACCGAGTGCTGCATCGGGTAGCGCCGCCACTGCACGTCGAAACCGAAGTCGCGCAGCACCCGCGATGCGGCCTCGCCACCGGCGGCGGGCACCACCGGATCGAACACGCCATGGCCCATGAACACGGGCTGCGTGTTGGCGGCCGGTTGCAGCAGCGCCTGCGCCTGCGGCAATCCCATCGGCAGGTAGGTCGACAACGCGACCAGACCGCCCAGCGGCGTGCTGCGCGCCAGCCCTGCGGCCAGCGTGACCGCGCCGCCTTGCGAGAACCCGGCCAGCAGGATCCGCTCCGGCGGGATGCCACGCGCGGCTTCGCGGGCGATCAGCGCATCGACCTGCGCCACCGACTCGGCCACGCCTTCATGGTCGGCACGATTGGCCAGGTCCATGTCGCGGATGTCGTACCACGCGCGCATGCGCGCACCGCCGTTGATGGTCACTGCGCGCACCGGCGCATGCGGGAACACGAAGCGGATCGCCGGCCAGTCGCGACGCACAAGGTCGGGCACGATCGGCGCGAAATCGTTGCCGTCGGCGCCCAGGCCATGCAGCCACAACACGCTCCAGCGAGGGTCGTTGGCGGTTTCGTGTTCGATGGCGTCGAGCAGGTTGGTCGAATTCATCTTCGTGAGTTGGCGAGGATCATGCTTAAGTATCCAAGATGGGAGTCTCGATGACGACTCCTGCAAGCACCGCATGCAGGGGGGCATGGGCTTGGCATCGAAGAATCTTCCCGTGCGCCGCGCACGCTGGATCGCCGTGTTGTGCATGTCGGCATCGATGCTGGCGGGCACCGCACAGGCGACCAGGTTGCAGGTCGTGGTGAACGGCCAGGGCGCGCCCGCCACCGATGCGGTCGTGAGCCTGCACTCGCCAACTGCGGCCGCAGCCGTGCGTGCCGGGCGCGGCACCATCGACCAGCGCAACACGCAGTTCGTGCCGCGGGTCTCGGTGGTCACGGTCGGCACGCCGGTCAGCTTCCCCAACAGCGACAACGTGCGCCACCAGGTGTATTCGTTCTCCACCGCCAAGCGCTTCGAGTTGCCGCTGTACACCGGCAAACCGGCGGCGCCGGTGGTGTTCGATACGCCGGGCGTGGTCGAGCTGGGCTGCAACATCCACGACTGGATGCTGGCCTATGTCGTGGTGGTGGATACGCCCTATTTTGCGATGGCCAATGCACAGGGTCGGGTCGGCATCGACGCGCCCGCCGGCACTTACACGTTGCGCGTCTGGCACTCGGGGTTGAAAGGCGGCAAGCCGCACGAGGAAACCGTCGTGCTCGGCGCCTCGCCGGTCGACCGCACGGTCTCGCTGTCGCTGGTCGCCGCACCGGAAGCGCCCGCGCCCGCCGACGACAAGCTGCGCGCGCTGCAGGAAAAATTCCGCAAGCTCAAGGAAAAGAAGTGACGCTGCCGGGCATCGGCCGGCTCAGCTTCGGCGCCCGCATCGTCATTGCACTGGTGGCGATCCTGTTGCTGATGCAGCTGGCCACGCTGGTGATCGTCGATGTCGCGGTGAACCGCGATGTGCATCGCCAGCTGGCCGAACGCATCGACGTGGGCGACAAGGTCTGGCGGCAACTGCAGCGCGACCGCGGGCAGGAACTTACCCTGGCAGTCGGTGCGCTGGCCTCGGACTTCGCCTTCCGCGAAGCCTTGGCCACCGGCGATGCTTCGACCGTGCTGTCTGCCCTGCTCAACCATGGGCAACGCATGGGCGCAGACGCCTCCCTGCTGCTGGACGTGGATGGCAACCTGCAGACCGGCACGCTGGATGGCGACGAGGCCGCGCAGGCCGCCGCGCTCGCGCCCTTGTTGCAGGCCGCGCGCAATGCCGGCAGCAGCGCCGGCGTGGTCGAACTCGACGGCAAGCCGTACTCGCTGGCGGTGGTGCCGGTGATGGCACCGCGGCTGATCGGCTGGGTGGCGATGGGCAGGCTGTTCGGCGCGCGCGAGACCCGCGACTACCGCTCGCTGACCGGGCTGGATGCGGCGATCACGGTGCGCAAGGCCGGGGGTTGGCGACTGGTCGCCAGCAGCCTGGACGACGACACCGCGCAGGCGCTACGGCGGTTGCCGGCATTGCCGGCAGAGCGCACCCGGCTGCCGCTGGGCGATCGCATCTTCCATGCCGGCATCACCACGGCCGATCCGGAACACAAGGGCGCGATCGATGTCCTGCTGCTGGCCGGCGTGGACGCGGCGATGGCGCCCTACCAGCACCTGAAGCGGCAGATCATGCTGCTGGCCACGCTGGCGGCCTTGCTTGCGCTGGTGGTGGCGGTGGTGGTCGGGCGCAGTGTTACCCGCCCGGTCGCGCGGCTCGCGGCCGCAGCACGCCGGATCGAGGATGGCGATTACGCGGAAGCGCTGCCGGTGGCCGGCAACGACGAACTGTCCGATCTTGCCAACGCCTTCAACCGCATGCAGCACGGCATCGCCGAACGCGAGCAGCAGATCCGCCACCAGGCGCAGCACGACAACCTCACCGGCTTGCCGAATCGCGTGCATGCGTTGTCGCTGCTCGCTTCAGCGCTCGACCGCGCGCGCGGCGATGGCAGCCAGTGCGCGGTGCTGCTGCTCGACCTGGATCGCTTCAAGGAAATCAACGACACCCTGGGCCACGCCTTCGGCGACAGCGTGCTGGAGGAAGTCGCAGGGCGCCTGCGCAACGCGATCGCGGGCGAGGACCTGCTGGCCCGTCTCGGCGGCGACGAGTTCATGGTGCTGGTCGGCGACACCGACGAACCACAGGCCCGCGAACGCGCATGGGCCATCATCCGCGCGCTGGAAGCACCGCTGGACCTGCCCGAGCGCAGCGCGCAGGTCAGCATCGGCGCGAGCATCGGGCTGGCGCTGTATCCGCTGCATGCGAGCACGCCGGATGCGTTGATGCGACGCGCCGACATCGCGATGTACGAAGCCAAACAGGCGCAGCGCCGGGTCGCCGTCTACGAGGCCGGCCACGACGAAACCCACCTGCGCCGGATCGGGCTGATCGGCGACTTGCGCAAGGCCTGCGAGCGCAACGAATTCCGCGTGTTCTACCAGCCGAAGATCGATCTGCGATCGCATCGCGTTGCCCATGTGGAAGCCTTGCTACGCTGGCAGCACCCGCTGCTGGGCAACATTTCGCCGGACGAATTCATTCCGCTGGCCGAGCATTGCGGCCTGATCCACGAGATCACCGCCTTCGTGCTGGAAGCCGGGCTCCGGCAAGCCGCGGAATGGCGCAGGGACGGGATGGAGATCGGCCTGGCGGTGAACCTGTCGCCGATGGACCTGCTCGACGCGCGCCTGCCGGAGCGCGTGCAGGCCTTGCTGCAGGCCCACGATTTCCCGCCGCGCGAACTGATCCTGGAAATCACCGAGAGCACGGTGATGCGCGACGTGCAGGCGGCGCTGGTCACCATGCGTGCGATGCGCACGCTGGGCGTGCGCCTGTCGATCGATGACTTCGGCACCGGCCATTCGTCGCTGGCCCAGCTGCGCAGCCTGCCGGTCGACGAGATCAAGATCGACAAGAGCTTCGTGATGCGCCTGGACAGCAGCCCGGACGACACCGTGATCGTGCGTTCGGCGATCGAGATCGGCCACAACATGGGCCTGGTGGTGATCGCGGAAGGCGTCGAGCAGGCCGGTTCGCTGGAGATCCTGCAACGCCTGCACTGCGACATGGTGCAGGGCTATTTCTTCTCGAAGCCGGTGCCCGCGGAGGACTTCCGTCGCTGGCACGCAGACTTCGAGGCCAATGCACTGGAACCGAGCGAGCAACCCGCATGACGTCATCCGATCATCGGCAGTCCCGTCGCCGCTTAGGTATCGCGCTTGCCGCGTTGTTCGCGCTGCCCGCCACCGGCATCGCCGCCGATGGCCGCCTGCTCGCGACCGGTGGCGCCACGCAATTCGAAGGCAGTGCGGGTGGCGGCATCGTGCCGTGGGCGGTGCTGTCCGGTTACGGCACCGACACCCAGAACGGCGGCACCGCCTTCGCGACGCGGGTCGATACCGGCGACTACTCGCTGGATGCGACCGGCGTCGCCTACACCTTCCGCAATCGGGTCGAACTGTCGTACGCGCGGCAACGTTTCGGACTTGGCGAACTGCAACGCCGGCTCACCTTGCCCGTCGGCCGCTTCGATGCCGAGGTGATCGGCGCGAAGGTTCGGCTCGGCGGCGACCTGGTGTACACCGCGATGCCGCAGGTGTCGCTCGGCGTGCAGCACAAGCGGCAACTGGATTTCGCGATCCCGTCGGCGGTCGGCGCGCGCGACGACAGCGGCACCGAAGTGTACGTGGCGGCCAGCAAGTTGTTCCTTGGCGCGGCGTTCGACCGCCACCTGCTGCTCAACGCCACCCTGCGCAGCACCAGCGCGAACCAGGCCGGCCTGCTCGGCTTCGGCGGCGACCGCAAGGCGGGCCGCTCGCTGGTGCTGGAATCGTCGGTGGCGGTGCTGCTGGATCCACGCTGGGCGGTCGGCGTGGAGTATCGGCAGAAACCCGACAACCTCGGCTTCGCCCGCGAGGACGACTGGAAGGATGCTTTCGTCGCGTGGTTCCCGAACAAGCATGTCGCGGTGGTCGCCGCGTACGCGGATCTCGGTTCGATCGCCACGCTGGACAAGCAACGTGGCCCTTACCTCTCGCTGCAGGCGTCCTTCTGATGTCGCACTCTCGTCGTTTCCGCACGCCCGCATTGCACGCGCTGGCGCTTGCCTGCCTGCTCGGTTGCGCCAGCACGCCGACCACCACGACCTACGAGCAGTTGGGCGGTGCCAACGGCATCGAGGGCATCGTCGACGCGTTGCTGGAAAAGATCGTCGAGGACGAGCGGATCAATTTCCAGTTCGCGCAGACCGACATCGTCCGCCTGCGCAGCATGCTGATCGAGCAGTTCTGTGCCGAATCCGACGGCCCGTGCACCTATAGCGGATTGTCGATGCAGGAGTCGCACGCCGGCCGCAACATCGACGATGCGCAGTTCAACGCATTGGTCGAAGATCTCATCGATGTGATGACCACGCGCAAGATTCCGGTGGGCACGCAGAACCGCCTGCTGAAACGGCTCGCACCGATGCACGGCGACATCGTCGAGCCCTGAGGCACCAGCGGGTTTCAACCGCCAGGCGGATCGAAACGCACTGTGCGCGACCCCGGCTGGCTGCCGCCGGTGGCCTCGAATTTCCAGCGCGATGCCGCAGCGAGTGCCGCGCGATCGAACGCGGTCGGCAGATCCGATGACACCACCCGCGGCGACTCCACGCCGCCTTGCGCATTGATGGTGAACGCGACCTGCACCTGCCCGGACTGGCGCTGGCGCAATGCGCCTTCCGGATAGCGCGGGGCGACATCTCGCAACAATTTTGCCGGCAACTGGGCCGACGTCGATGCCGCGACCTGCTGGGCCGGCGGCGGCGGGCGCGGCGCTTCCACCGGCCTTGCCGGCGGCGCGGCGACGATGCGGGTCGGTGCATCCGCGGCAGCCGTCGTTGCGGTAGCAGGCGGGGATGCAGGATTGTTCGTCACCGGCACCGATGGCGGACGCGCGGTGGCTGTCGTCCGTTCGGTGGCGAGGCGCGCGGCATTTTCGTGGGCGACGCGGCGCAGTTCGGCTTCGGCGCGTTCGGCCTCTGCGCGTGCGTCGGCGTCCACCGCGAGGTCGCGTGCACGCGCCGCGTCCTCGGCGCTGGCCACGGTCGCCCGCAGGCGCGGCAAGGCCGGTGCCTGCGTATCGGTGCGGGCGAGCAAGTCCAGCAGGCGTCGGCCTTCCGGATACTCGCCGCGCGCGATCGCCTGCTCGACCGCGATCACCAGCTGGGGCTGCAGGTCTTCCAGCGCAGCGCTCACGCTGGCATCGGCCGGCAGTTGCGCGCGCAGGGCCAGGTAATGCTCCAGCGCGTTGTCGCCGGCCGGTGCGAACATCCGCGAGGCCTGCATCGCCGCACGCGCGCGTTCGCGCAATGCATCGGCATCGCCGGCCACTGCTTCGGCGGTGGACGCAGTGACACCGGCTGTACCGGCATTGGTCGTGGCATCCGAGGCCGGTTCGGCGCCGCATGCGGCAAGCAGGAGCGTGACCAGCGCGATCGCGCCGGCGCGGTGCAGCTGGTGCATGACCCGTTCCCCCGTGGAAAGTCGAGGGAGCCTGCCGCGGGATCATGACAGCGCGATGTTGGCCGGATGGCACAGTGCGGAAACGCGAAATGCGTCACGCCTGCCGCGCGTGATTCACCGGCCGCCGCACGCCTTCACTGCTGAAGCGACTCAGGGATCCGCGTCATCGCCGCCGCTGCGCGCCTTGCCCGGGCCGATCCCTTCCATGCGCTTGAAGAAACGCCGGAATGCGGCCTCGCTGCGGTAGCCCAGCATCTCCGCGATCGCGCTCACCGAGAAACGCCGGTTCCTGAGCAGGCGACGCGCCTCGGTCGCACGCCATTGCGCCAGGTACTGGATCGGCGGCACGCCGACCGTCGCGGTGAACAGTTCGGCGAACGCGGTGCGCGACATGTTGGCCTGCTGCGCCATCGACTGGATCGTCCAGTCCTGGCCGGGGCGTTCGTGCACGGCGGCCAGTGCGCGCGACAACCGCGCATCGGTCAATGCGGCGAGCAAGCCGCGCGGGCGATCGGCACCGCGCACGTACTCGCAGACGGCCATCGTGAACAGCGAATCGGCCAGCTTGTTCTGCACCAGTTGCCTGCCCCAGCGGCGGTCGCGGCTGGTTTCGGTGAGCATCGCCGCGAGCTGGCGGAAGCCGTCGCTGCTGGCATCGGAGCGCACCACGAAGTACGCAGGCAGGGCATTGAAGATCGGGTTGCTGGTGCCGGTGATGAATTCCAGTTCGCCGCACAGCATCGCGGTGTCGTCCGGTTCGATTTCGTCGGACGTGGGCAGGTGCGCATCCGCGCTCGACGACAGCAGGTGGCGCACGCCGGCGGGAAACACGATCAGGTCGCCCCGATGCAGTTGCACCGGCGTCTCCAGCGCGGCGCCACTGACCCAGCAGGTGCCCTCGGTGAGCAGGTGGAACTGGCCATGGCGCGTGGCCGGTTCCTGGTCGTACCAGGTGCCGCAGTAGCGCACGTCGGCGGTGATCTCGACGCGCATGCGATACGCGCCAAGCACGGTCTCGAGCACGTTGTCGCGATCGATGTCGAGGGCCGCGCTGTCGGAAAGGGTGTCCACGGTTTGCATCCTAGGCCAGCCCCGCGTTGCCGGCCATGACCGTTCGCCCGCTGTTTCATGCGCGCGCGTCCATGACCACCGGACCGCATCTCGTCTGTGGACGCCGGGGCATATCGCCCGGACTCGCGGGGATATCGCCAATGACCGCATCGGACTGGAATACACCGGCACCGCAAACCTCCCCTGCGGTGTCCCATTCCCTTCCGAACCGAGGATCCCCGCATGAAGACCACCACCACCGTTTCCGGGCTGTCGCTCGCCATTGCCGCCGCCGCGCTGTTCATGGCTGCGCCCATCGCCAACGCCGGCGAGACCGGTACCGCCAAGACCGGCCATTGCGTGGGCGCCAATGCCTGCAAGGGCCACGGTGCCTGCAAGAGCGCGGCGAATGCCTGCAAGGGGCAAAACGCGTGCAAGGGCCAGGGCTTCACCGCAACCACCGCGAAGGACTGCAAGGTCGCCGGCGGCAAGTTCGAGATGCCCAAGCCGACCAAGGCCGAAGCCAAGAAAGCCTGATCCACATCCTCGCGGCGCGCGCCCGTCCCCCCGACGGGCGCCGTGCCATGACACGGACACGCACATGACCGCCACCCTGCAAGGCTTTGGCCTGGGCCTGCGCCCGCAGCACTACGATGCCTTGCTGTCGGCCGACCGCAACGTCGTCGACTGGCTGGAGATCGTCAGCGAGAACTATCTGGTCGATGGCGGTCGTCCGCTGGCCATGCTCGACCGCATCGCCGAGCGTTGGCCGCTGGCGATGCACGGGGTGGCGCTGAACATCGGCGGCACTGATCCGCTAGACCGCGACTACCTGCGTGCGCTGTCGGCGCTCGCGAAGCGGGTGCGGCCCGCCTTGATCTCCGAC
>JAVWUU010000039.1:0-20428 GCA_036666995.1 Thermomonas sp. | reverse complement strand
GATGTAGGCATCGAATAGCCGCGCGGAGACCGCATCGTCGAACTTGATCGGTCGATAGCCGTATCGGGGATCCGACAAAATGCCACGCACCAGCCTGGTGGCGGTCGCCTGGTCGTCGGTGGGAACCCACGCTCCGGACGATCCTTGCCCGACATCCTGCGCCAGCGCCGCGGACGACCACAGGAAGGCCGCCAGCGATGCCAACAACAGCCTCATGCCGATGCCGCCCGTGACCGGGGCATGCAACATGGAAATTCGCGACGCCCGGATTCCGCCATTCGTTGTCAGGCGATGCCGGCGGCCTGACGATCGGCGTGATAGCTGGAACGCACCATCGGCCCGGAAGCGACGTGGCTGAACCCCAGCGAGTAGCCGTAGTCCTCCAGCGCCTTGAACTCGTCCGGCGTCCAGTAGCGCAGCAACGGATGGTGCGCGGGCGACGGCTGCAGGTACTGGCCGATGGTGACCATCTCCACGTCGTGCGCGCGCAGGTCGCGCAGGGTGGCCTGCACCTGCTCCATCGTCTCGCCAAGGCCGAGCATGATCCCGCTCTTGGTCGGCACGTCCGCGTGTTGCGCCTTGAACTGCTGCAGCAGGGTCAGCGACCACTGGTAGTCCGCGCCGGGCCGCACGTTGCGGTACAGGTCCGGCACGGTCTCGATGTTGTGGTTGAACACGTCCGGCGGCGACTGCGCCAGGATCTCCAGCGCGCGCTCCATCCGGCCCTTGCCGCGGAAGTCCGGCGTGAGGATCTCGATGCGGATGCCGGGCGACGCCGCCCGCGTCTCGCGGATGCAGTCGACGAAATGCTGGGCACCACCATCGCGCAGGTCGTCGCGGTCGACGCTGGTGATCACCACGTACTTCAGGCCCATGTCGGCGACCGTGCGCGCCAGCCGCAGCGGCTCACCGGCGTCGGCTGGCTTGGGTCGCCCGTGGGCGACATCGCAAAAGCTGCAGCGGCGCGTGCACACGTCGCCGAGGATCATGAAGGTCGCGGTGCCGTGGCTGAAGCACTCGTGGATGTTCGGGCAGCTGGCGTCTTCGCAGACGGTGACCAGGCGGTTCTCGCGCAGCTTGGACTTCAGCGCCTGCACCGCGTTGCCGGACGGGATGCGCACGCGGATCCAGCTGGGCTTGCGCAGCACCGGTGCTTCGGCGAATTCCACCGGCGAGCGACCGATCTTCTGGTCGGCGACTTGGCGCGCGCCCGGCTCCAGCGAAGCGGAGGCATCGGCGACGACGGCCAGCGGAATGGTGCGGGGCGTGCTGCTCATGCGCTGATTATCGCCCAGAAGCCGGGTCAGGCGGCCAGCGTCGCCGGCAACGCATCGACATGCCGCAATGCCAGTCCGAACTGCCGGGCGAGAGCGTCGAGCAGCACCGGCTTGACCGCGTCCAGAGACGATGGCCCGCCGAGATCCTGCAGCGCCACTACTTCAAGCCCCTGGTAGCCGCAGGGATTGATCCGCTGGAACGCAGGCGTGCTCTCCGGCGCGATATTGAAGGCCAGGCCGTGGAAGGTGCAGCCGCGACGCACGCGGATGCCGAGCGCGGCGACCTTGGCGCCATTGACATAGACGCCGGGCGCGCCATCACGGCGCAGGCCTTCGATGTTCCATTCGGCGAGGGTGTCGATGATCGCCTGCTCGATCCTGCAGACGTAATCGCGCACGCCGATCTTCAGCCGCTTCAGGTCGAGCAGCGGGTACGCCACGATCTGTCCGGGGCCGTGGTAGGTGACCTGGCCGCCACGATCCACGTGGATGACCGGGATCTCGCCCGGCATCAGCACGTGCTCGGGCTTGCCGGCCTGGCCAAGGGTGAACACCGGGTCATGCTCGACCAGCCAGAGTTCGTCCGGGGTGTGTTCGGTGCGCGCGTCGGTGAAGGCCTGCATCGCACGCCAGACCGGCTCGTAAGGCTGGCGACCGAGGTCGCGCAGCACGGCCTCGCGCAGGTCGACGGTTACAGCGTCCACTTCACTTCGGGATGCGCGCGCAGCGCCTCATGGGCGCGGTCGTAGTCCTCGCGGGATTCCGCGCGGAACGCGATCCGCACCGAGACGAACTTGCCGCTCGAGGAATGCTTCCACTGCACCTGCTCGCTGAGCACGTCGATGCCGGCGTCCATCAGCGCTTGCGGAAGGTCGCGCTCCAGTCCTTTCTCCGCGGTGCCCATCGCGGAAAGCTCGAAGGTGCCGGGGAACTGGAAGCCGTGTTCGGGGTTGTCGGAGAGGATGTCCATGGCCCCGATTATGGGGACGCCGGCACGCTTACCCAACCGCCCACGTGATTATCCCAAGGACGCTGCCCGGCCGTCGCGAGCGATGGCGCTTTGCCGTCGCCCGCAGCGCAGCAACCGGAGTTGACGTGCAGGTCAATGAGGATTGCGAGCAGCGGACGGCGGCAAAGCGCCAAGCGCAGCAGGCCCGGCAGTGTCCGTCAGTCCTGCCACCACATCAGCAGCTCGTGCCACAGGCGCTTGAAGAAGCCGCCCTCCTCGACCGCATTGAGCGCGACCAGCGGCGACTGCGCGACGACCTTGCCGTCCAGGGTGACCTTGACCATGCCGATCTTCTGGCCCTTGGCGATCGGCGCGACCAGCGACTTCGGCAGGTCCATCGTGGCCTTGAGCTTGTCGTACTTGCCGCGCGGGGTGGACACCAGCAACGGCGCGGCAACGCCGACCTGGACCGCATTGGCCTCGCCCTTCCACACCTTGGGCGTGGCCAGCGACTTGTTCGCGGCATACAGCTGGTGCGATTCGTAGAAGCGGAAGCCCCAGTTGAGCAGCGCCTGCGAATCCACCGCGCGCTGGTTCTCGCTGCTGTTGCCCATCACCACGGTGATCAGGCGCTGCTGGCCGCGCTGCGCGGAGGCCATCAGGCAGTAGCCGGCGGCCGAGGTATGCCCGGTCTTGATGCCGTCCACCGACGGGTCGCGCCACAGCAGGAGGTTGCGGTTCGGCTGGGTGATCGGGCCGACCGTGAGTTCCTTGATCTTGTTGTAGCTGTAGGCCTCGGGGAAGTCGCGGATCAGCGAGCGGCCGAGGATGGCGAGGTCGTGGGCGGTGGTGATGTGGCCTTCGGCGGTCAGGCCGTGCGGATTGACGAAGTGCGACTTGGTCATGCCGATCTTCTTGGCATACGCATTCATCAGCTGGGCGAACGCCTGCTCGCTGCCGGCGACGTGCTCGGCCAGGGCGATCGCGGCATCGTTGCCGGACTGCACCACCATGCCCTTTTCCATGTCGAGCAGCGGCGCGGTCTTGTTGACCTCGAAGCCGCTGTAGCTGCCGTCGGTGCCGGCGCCGCCGCTGCGCCAGGCGTGTTCGCTCATCATCACCTGGTCGGTCGCCTTGACCTTGCCAGCGGCCATTTCGGCGGCGATCACGTAGCTGGTCATCACCTTGGTGATGCTGGCCGGCTCGACCGGGGTGTCGATGTTCTCGCCCGCCAGCACCTGGCCGGTGGCGTAGTCCATGACCAGCCAGGCCTTGCTGACCGCAGGCGCGGGCGCATCGGGGATCGGCAGGTTGTCGCTGAGGGCGGCAGGCTTGGGCGCCGGGGCCGGCGTGGGGACCTGGGCGATGGCGAGGCCGGACCCGATGGCGAGGCCGGCGGTGGCCAGGGCGACGAACAACAACGAACGCGAACGCATCAAAGCAGACTCCTGGTGGCCGCGCAGGCGCGGCGCGAAAAATTTAATCGGGCAAGTTCAAACGCACATTTTAAGCCGCAATCCGTGGCGTGATGCCGTGACGCAGTGCCGAGTACCGCCGACGCTGCGACACCATGCCTCCAGGATCAGTCGCGCACCCGCTGCGGCTGCCCGAATCCCAGACCAACGATCCGCGCCGCGAGTTCCGGCGCATGCGCGGCGGCGACCGGGCCGATCCGCAGGCGCCAGATCTTCTTGCCGTTGACGTCGGCGTCGAGCAGGCGGGCCTGGGCGATGGAAGCGCCCTGCAGCATCGACAACGCATGCTGGGCGTTCTGCTGGTTGGCGAAACTGGCCACCTGCAGGGTGACGTCGTCGGCCGAGGCCGCGGGCGCGGCCGTGTTCGCGGCGACCAGCGCGGCAGCATTCACCGGCGATGGCGGCGGCGGTGCCGCAGCGGTGACCGGCGCGGCCCTGGTCTCTGCAGATGCCGGCACGGGATCGGGCTTGCCCGGCTTGCCGGTGGCCACGCGGACCCGGCGCGACCTCATCCAGGCATCGAATTCGTCCGCCGACATGACCTTGCCGTCCTGCTGCATGTCGAAGCGGTAACCGGTCTCGGCCAGCGGTTTTGCCGGAGCGCCCGACTGTGCAGGCGGTTCGACCGGACCGGCGCTTGCCAATGCCTGCGGCAATTGCTCGACCAGCCGGTCCATCGCGGTGTCGGTGGCGGGTTGCGGTCCGGAGGCCAGCACGCTGCCACCGCCTTCCTCGGTCAACGCCTCCACGCGCACCCGCGCGGTGCCGCGTTCGCGATATCCCAGCTTGACCGCCGCGGCGTAGCTGAGATCGATCACCCGTCCGGCATGGAACGGGCCGCGGTCGTTGACCCGGACCACGATCGAGCGGCCATTGTCGAGGTTGGTGACGCGGGCGAAGCTGGGCAGCGGCAGGGTCTTGTGGGCCGCGGTGAAGGCGTACATGTCGTACACCTCCTGGTTGGAGGTGCGCCGGCCATGGAACTTGTTGCCGTAATACGAGGCCAGCCCTTCCTCGGCGTAACCGTGCGCGCTGTCGAGCACTTGGTAGCGCTTGCCCAGCACGCTGTAGCTCTTGTTGCCGGCGCGCGAGCGCGGTTCTGCGCGCACCTCCGGCTCCGGGATCGCGTCGACGTCGGGCACGTAATCGGGGACGGTGTCGGACTCGCCGGGACGGAACAGCCCGCCGGCCACGTAATCGCCACGCTTGCTGAGGTCTTCCTGCGCCGCCGCGTACGGCGAGGCTTTCGGTCGATGCATCGGCGCCGACGGGTTCACGCCCTGCGCCGGCTGCACCACCAGCTTCTGTCCCGGTGGCGGCGACTTCGGCGCGGTGCTGGCGCAAGCGGCGAGCGCAAGCGGCAACATCGCGAGCAGGAGTGCGCGCTGGTTCACGGCGTGGCCGGCGCGCGTCCGGCGATCGACTGCGACAGCTGGTACACCGCCGTCGCGTACAGTCGCGAGATGTTGTACGTGGTGATCGCCTTGAAGTTGTTGTAGACGATCCAGTATTCCGGACCGTCCACGCCTTCCAGCGTGATCAGCGTGGCCTGCGGGCCGGCGTCCGTGCTGACGAAATCGACGGCCACCGGGCGATAGCCCTTCGCCTGCAACGACGCGAGCGTCTGGTCGAGGGTGACCGAATTGCCGGGATTGACGAAATCGGCGGTGCCGGGATCGCGGGTGGCGCGCGTCATCACCGGCGCGTGGCGCGTCCACTTGCCCTTCTTCGCGAAGTAGTTGGCGACCGAAGCGAACACGTCGTCGAGGTCGTTGAACAGGTCGACGCGGCCATCGCCATCGCCATCCACTGCGTAATCGCGGTAGCTGGATGGCATGAACTGGCCCCAGCCCATCGCGCCGGCGTAGCTGCCCTTGAGGCTGGCGATGTCGAGTTTCTGTTCCCGCGCCAACGCGAACAGCTGGGCCAGCTCATCGCGGAAGAACGCCTCGCGCTGGTTCTCGCGCGCGGCCTTGGCCGGGTCGCCGGTACGCGGATACGCGAACGCCAGCGTGTACAGCGCGTCGACCACCGCGAAACTGCCCTTGTTGCCGCCGTAGCTGGTCTCCACGCCGAGGATGGCGACGATGATTTCCTTCGGCACGCCATGCTGGTCCTCGGCGCGCTGCAGGGCCGCGGCGTGGGTGGCGAGGAAGGCCTGCCCATCGGCAATGCGCTTGGGCTGGATGAAGATCGGGCGGTAATCGCGCCAGGGCTTGGCTTCGGCCGGCCGCGACATCGCCTTGATGATCGGCTCGCGGATCTGCGCGTTGGCCAGCACTGCCTCGATCTCGGCGGCGGGGATGTTGAAGCGCTGCGACGTACTACGCACGAACTCGGCACGGGCCGGGCCGATGTCGCGCAAGTGCGGCGCGGGCGGCGTGGCTTCGACCACCGGTGGCGGCGTGGCCGGCGGCGAGGGCATCGGCTTGGGTGGCGGGACGGCGCAGGCGGCAAGCGCGAGCGCGGCGAGACTGGGGACAAGTGCGCGACGGATCATCGGCGCGAGGGTAGCACGCAGCCGGAAGCGCTCCGGAACGGCCGATTCAGCTTCCACGGCACGCTGGCAGAGCGTGTCCCTCGAACGCCGACCGCGCGCCATGCTCTACTGGATGACGCGCACGCATCGACCGGTCCCGGCAAGCGCGGCCTCGGTCGAACCCACGAACACGGCCCCAGGAGCCCCCATGACCGACGCCTTGTCGCCACGCGCCATCGCCGCCTCGCTGGCCGAGTTGTGGTCACCACGCGTGGTGGCCGACGTGGACGACAACTACGTCAAGGTCGCCAAGGTGCACGGGACCTTCGGCTGGCATACGCATGAACACGAAGACGAACTGTTCCTGGTGTTGCGTGGTTGCCTGCACATCGAAATGGACAGCGGCACGGTCGTCCTGCAGGAGGGCGAGCTTTTCGTCGTGCCGAAGGGTGTTCGCCACAACCCCAGCGCGCAGGACGAATGCCTGGTGATGCTGATCGAGCGCAAGACGACCCTGCACACCGGCGACGTGGTGAACGAAAAGACCCGATCATTGGCCGACCAGTTGCGGCCGCTCTGACGGTCCGCGTCAGCGGTTCAGCACCCGCCGCCCCTTCAGCGCCATCACCACGCCGAAGCCGAGCAGCAAAGTCACCGCCGACGTGCCGCCATAACTGAGCAGTGGCATCGGCACGCCGACGACCGGCAACAGGCCTGAGATCATCCCGGCGTTGACCAGCACGTACACGAACAGCGACAGCCCCAGCGTGCCCGCGAGCAGGCGCGAATAGCCATCGCGCAGATCCGACGCGATCCACAGGCAGCGCGCGACCACGAACAGGTACAGCGACAACACCACGACCACGCCGATCCAGCCGAAGTCCTCCGACAGCACCGAGAAGGCGAAGTCGGTGGTGTGCTCCGGCAGGTAATCCAGGTGCGACTGGGTGCCCTGCCCCCAGCCCTTGCCGGTCAGCCCGCCGCCGCCGATCGCGATCTTCGACTGCAGGATGTTCCAGCCCGCGCCCATCGGGTCGTTCTCGGGATCGCGGAAGGTGAGGATGCGGTTCTGCTGGTACGGGCGCAGGAACGAGAACCACGTGATCGGCGCGAACATCGCCACCGCGAAACCGCCGATGGCGAGCAGGCCGGCGGTGCCGAACCACCACCACGAGACGCCGGCCAGGAACAGCACGAACACGCCGCTGGCAAGCACCAGGACAGCCGTGCCCAGGTCGCGCTGGAGCAGGATCAGGCCCACCGGCAAGGCGATCACCAGCAACGCGATCGCCAGCGTCGACAGGCGCGGCGGCAGGCGGCGGCGATCGAGCGTCCACGCCAGCATCATCGGCAGGGTCAGCTTGGTCAGCTCGGACGGCTGGAAGTTGAAGAAGCCGAGGTTGATCCAGTGGTTGCCGTACTTGCCGCTGCCGATGAACAGCACCAGCACCAGCGGCAGCAGCGACAGCACGTAGATCGGCGGCGTGGCCTGCTTGAGCAGGTGTGCGGGCACCCGCGACGCCACCCACAGCACGCCCAGTCCGACGCAGAAATACGCGCCCTGCGTCGTGACCAGCCGGGTGGATTCGTTGCTGGCGCTGTACAGCGTGGCCAGGCCCGCGACCATGACCCCGAGCAGGGCGGCCAGCAGCGGCAGGTCGAGGCTGCGCAGGAAGCGCAGCAGCAGGTCGGCGAGCAGGCGCAGCAGGGTGCTCATCGGGCCTGCACCACTGGCGGCGGCACCATGCCCGGACTGCCTTGCACGTCGGAGAAATCCGGTGGGGCAGGTGCCGGCGCGACGTCAACGATCGGCACTGCCGCTTCTTCTGGTTTTGGCGGCGTCACCGGTTTGCCCAGTAGCCAGGCATCGAACACCTTGCGCGCCACCGGCGCCGCGCTGGAGGCACCGTAGCCACCGCCCTCGATCGCCACCGCGATCGCGATGGTCGGCGCATCGGCGGGCGCGTAGGCAATGAACAGGCCGCGATGGCGCAGGTGCATCGGCAGGCTGCGCGGGTTCATCGCCGCGGAGCCGCGCCGGCTCACCACCTGTGCGGTGCCGGTCTTGCTGGCGATCAGGTAGGTGAGGCCCGCGCGGATGTTGGTGGCGGTGCCGGGGCCGTGCACGGTGGCGATCATGCCCTCGCGCACGGCCTGCAGATGCGCCGCGCTGTCGCTGCCGCGGGTCGGCGGCACCAGTTCCACCGGCGTCCACGGCGCGGCGAAATCGGCACGCATGTCCTTGACCAGGTGCGGCCGGCGCACCCAGCCGTTGTTGGCGAGCATCGCGGTGGCCTGCGCGAGCTGGAGGGTGGTGGTCTTCCAGAAGCCCTGGCCGATGCCGGTGATCACGGTATCGCCGGGATACCACTTGCCATGCTGCGCCGCGTTGGCGGCCTTCCATTGCGGCGAAGGCAGGATGCCGGGTATCTCGCCGGCGAGATCGACGCCGGTCACCTTGCCGAAACCGTAGCGGTCCATGTATTCGTCGACCTTGGCGATGCCCATGTCCAGCGCCAGCCGGTAGTAATACGTGTTCACCGATTCGTAGATCGACTTGCGCAGGTCGGTCCAGCCGTGGCCGCCGCGATGCGAATCGCCATAGCCACGGCGCTGGCCACCCAGGTAGAACATGCCGGTCGACAGGGTCTTGTCCTCGGCCCGGCGCACGCCGCTGTCCAGGCCGGCCAGGGCGAGCATCGGCTTGATCGTGGAGCCCGGCGCCACCCCGCCCAGCACCGCACGGTTGAATTGCGGGCGCGACGGATTGTCGTTCAGCGCCTGGTAGTCGGCGTGGCTGATGCCGTTGACGAACAGGTTGGGGTCGTAGGACGGCAGGCTGACCATCGCCAGGATCTCGCCGCTGCGCGGGTCGACCGCGACGGCGGTGCCCTCGAGTTCGGCGAAGGCGTCGACCATCGCCCGCTGCAGGTCGATGTCGATCGACAGCCGCAGGTCGGTGCCCGGAGTCGCCGGCACGGTGTCCAATGCGCGCACGGTACGACCGTCGACGTTGGTTTCCAGCCGGCGATAGCCCGGCTTTCCGCGCAGCTGCGCCTCGTAATAGCGCTCCAGCCCGGTCTTGCCGGTATGCGTGTAGGCGCCGCCGGCATCGCCCAGCGCGGCCTGGTCTTTCTCGTCGATGCGGCCGACATAGCCGACCACATGCGCGAACAGCGCGCCCTGCGGATACACGCGGCCGAGGTAGGGCACCAGTTCGACGCCCGGGAAGCGCCAGCGATCCACCGCGAAGCGCGCGGCTTCCTCGTCCGACACCCGCAGCTTGATGGTCACCGGCTTGAACGGACGGCTGTTGCGGTAGTCGCGCAGGAACCGCTTGCGCTGCTCGTCGTCGAGGACAACCACCTGTTGCAGCTTCGCCAGCAGGGCCTCGCCATCGCCGGCACGCTCCGGCACGGCATCGAGCCGCCACGCCGCCACGTTGTCGGCCAGCAAGCGGCCCTTGCGGTCGTAGATCAGCCCGCGCGCGGGCGCGACCGGCACCAGGCGCAGGCGGTTGGCCTCGGAGCGGGTGGCGAATTCGGCGTGCTGGACCACCTGCAGGCGGAAGTACCAGGCGGCCAGGCCACCCAGCGCCACCAGCACCAGCAGGAAGCCGGCCAGTGCGCGACGACGGAACAGGTCGGCCTCGACCGCGTGGTCCTTGAGCTGGCGTGCGCGACGCATCATCGGCGCGCGCTCAACCGCGCCTGCGCAGGCGCAGCGTGTCCAGCGCGAAATGCAGCGGCGCCCACAGCAGCAGGCCCAGCAGCGGCGCCAGCCAGTACAGCCATGGCAGTTGCGGCGCGCCCATCACCACGTGGATGGCGGCGCTGATCACGCGGTCGTTGAGCAGCAGCACGCCGATCACCAGGGCCTGCTGCGACAGCGGGAAGAAGCGCATGCGCGCGCGGAAGCGGTCGAGGATGAAGGCCATCACCACCAGCCGCATCGCCTGCTCGCCGAGCAGGCCGCCGAACACCAGGTCGGCCAGCACGCCCAGCGCGAATGACACGCCCAGGCCGATATTGTCGGGCTCTTCCAGCAACCAGTAGGCCAGCACCAGCGCCAGCCAGTAAGGCCGTAGCGGCTGCAGCAAGCCGGGCAGCGGCACCAGCCCCAGCAGCAGGGCCAGCAGCAGGCTGACCGGCAGCACCCAGCCGTTGCGCGCGCGGCTCATCGGCGTGGCTCCGGCGCGGATGCGGATGTGGTCGCAGCCTGTGGCTGCGCTGAATTGGCGTTCGCAGCCGCTGGCGTCGCTGCAGCGGGTGCGGACGCTGCATCCGGCACCGGAACCGCCGCCGGCACCGGCTTGTAGCCGCGCAGCAACAGGACGTCGCGGCCGCGGTCCAGTTGCGCTGCCGGCACCACATCGGCCTCGAGGAAGGCGCGGCTGTCGTCCGGACGCAGCGCGCCGACGGTGCCCACCGCGAAGCCCGGCGGGAAGCGTCCACCCAGGCCGGAGGTAAGCAACTGGTCGCCCGCGCGCACATCGGCGGACAACGGCACGTCGGCCAGGTGCAGGGTCTCGCTGCGGCCGCTGCCGTACACCACAAGTCGGATGCCGCTGCGCGCCACCGCCACCGGTACCGCGTGGTCGGGATCGGTCAGCAGCAGCACGCTGGCAGTGCTCGGGGTAGTGGCGATCACCTGCCCCATCAGCCCGCCGGCATCGATCACCGCCTGGCCTACCCGCACGCCGGCGTTGCTGCCGGCATCCAGCAACAGGCGCTGGCGGGTGGGGTCGAGGTCGATGTCCAGCACCGACGCCAGTTGCACGTCCAGCCGCCCGCGTTCGGCGCTGCCGAGCAAGCCACGCAGGCGTTCGTTCTCGTCGGCGGCCGTGCGCAGCCGTGCATTGCGCGCGGCGATCACCAGCAAGGCATTGCGCAGGCGTTCGTTGTCCCGCGCAAGCTGGCTGCGGGTCACCGCTTCCTCGCGCAGGCCGGTGCCGACTTTCGAGGGCAGTGCGGCCAGCCACCACAACGGTTGCACCGCCACTTCCGCCTGCGTGCGCGCCGCGCGCAGCCAGCCGCTGCGGTAATCCAGCACCATCAGCGCGGTGGCCAGGATCAGGTACGCCAGCAGGCGCAGCACGCCGGCGACATCGCCGGGGCGGGCTGCGGGAGGTCCGGCGTAAGGCGGCACGTCAGTCGGTCAGCGAGGGCTGTTGGCAGGAAGAAGCATCGAAGCAGGAGTTTGGCCCATGCAGGGGCCAACGCAAACGCCGGAGGTGTTTGCGTCGTGCAGCGAACAACACGCGTTTCGCTGCGCGACTTCGGAGCCGGCCATGCAGGGCCGATCTCCGACCCGGGATCATTCCGCGGCGAAGAACTCGTTGCCGTGCATGTCGACCAGTTCCAGCGCACGCCCGCCGCCGCGCGCCACGCAGGTCAGCGGATCGTCCGCCACCTGCACGTGCAGGCCGGTTTCCTCGCTGATCAGGCGATCGACGTCGCGCAACAGCGCACCGCCGCCGGTGAGCACGATGCCGCGTTCGGCCACGTCCGCGCACAGTTCCGGCGGGGTCTGTTCCAGGGCGAGGCGGATCGCCGAGACGATGCCGGCGAGCGGCTCGCGGAGCGCCTCCAGCACCTCGTTGGAATTGATGGTGATGATCTTCGGCACGCCTTCGGCCAGGTGTCGACCGGAGATCTCGATCTCGCGCACGTGCTGCTGCGGATAGGCGTTGCCCAGCTCCAGCTTGATCCGCTCCGCGGTGGCGTCGCCGATCAGCATGCCGTGGTGGCGACGCACATAGGCGACGATCGACTCGTCGAAGCGGTCGCCGCCGATACGCACCGACTGCGAATAGACGATGCCGTTGAGCGCGATCACCGCGACTTCGGTGGTGCCGCCGCCGATGTCGACCACCATCGAGCCGCGCGCCTCGGTCACCGGCATGCCGGCGCCGATCGCCGCCGCCATCGGTTCCTCGATCAGGTAGACCTCGCGGGCACCGGCCTCTTCCGCCGATTCCTTGATCGCGCGGCGCTCGACCTGGGTGCTGCCGGCCGGCACGCAGACCAGCACGCGCGGGCTGGGGCGCAGGAAGCGGCTCTTGTGCACCTTGCGGATGAAGTGCTTGAGCATCTCTTCGGTGTAGGTGAAGTCGGCGATCACGCCATCCTTCATCGGCCGCACCGTGCTCATGTGGCCGGGGGTGCGGCCGAGCATCTGCTTGGCCTCGCTGCCGACCGCCGCGACCGCGCGGGCGCCGCCACCGCGGTCCTGGCGCACAGCCACCACCGAGGGTTCGTTGAGGACGATGCCTTGCCCGCGCACGTAGATCAGCGTGTTGGCGGTGCCGAGGTCGATGGACAGGTCGCTGGAGAAGTAGCCCCTGAGGAACTTGAACATGCGGGAGGATGCCGGGAAAGTGAATGGCCACGTCGGGGGACGCGGGGCCGGAAAGCGGGTTCGGGAGCGCGGAGACCGCGGCATTCGCCGGGGCCGCTAGCCTAGCAATGCCCCCCCTGCCGGGCAAGGACAACCCGGAGATTCCGCAACCCCGCGATTCAGCCGGCGCTGGCCGCCGGGCGACGCCGACGCTACCCTGTGCGCCCTTTCGTCCCCGTGCCCGCGAGGCCCCGATGTCTGCCCTGATCTGCGGTTCCCTGGCCTACGACACCATCATGGTGTTCCCCGACCAGTTCAAGAACCACATCCTGCCGGACAAGGTGCACATCCTGAATGTGTCGTTCCTGGTGCCCAGGATGCGCCGCGAGTTCGGCGGCTGCGCCGGCAACATCGCCTACAACCTCAAGCTGCTGGGCGGCGACCCGATCCCGATGGCCACCGTCGGCGCCGACTTCGGCCCGTACCGCGAGTACTTCCAGGGGCTTGGCATCGAACTGGGCCAGGTCAAGGAAATCGCCGAACTGTTCACCCCGCAGGCGTTCATCACCACCGACCTGGACAACAACCAGATCACCGCCTTCCATCCGGGCGCGATGATGCGCAGCTACGAGAACCACGTGCGCGACGTACCCGGCGTCACCATCGGCATCGTCAGCCCGGATGGCTACGAGGGCATGATCCAGAATGCGAAGGAGTTCGCCGAGGGCGGCATTCCCTTCATCTTCGATCCCGGCCAGGCGATGCCGCTGTTCAACGGCGCCGAGTTGCGCGCTTTCATCGAGCAGGCCGACTACGTCACCGTCAACGATTACGAATCCAACCTGCTGGCCGAACGCACCGGCTGGAGCGAGAGCGAGATCGCCGGCAAGGTGAAGGCCTACATCACCACGCGTGGCCCGAAGGGCGCGGTGATCTATGCCGATGGCAAGACCTACGACATCCCGCCCGCGCACGAACGTCGTGTGACCGATCCGACCGGTTGTGGCGATGCGTTCCGCGCCGGCCTGATCTTCGGCATCGAGAAGGGCTACGACTGGATGACCATCGGGCGCATGGGCAACCTCATGGGCGCGCTCAAGGTCGAGCACCCGGGTACGCAGAACCAGCGTTTCGACTACGACGAATTCTCCGAACAGTTCCGCCAGCAGTTCGGCTACGCGATGGCCTAAGCGGGAATCGGTTGAACTCGCGGCGGTAGACGCGGTCAAGCTGCGGGTCGCCACCGCCGCGGATCCACATGCCGGAGTTCCATGTCGCCCGCAGGACGCGTGGCCGCACTGCTGCGGCATGGCCATCGGAGCGCTACGAAAACAACGCCGCAGCCGCCGTCGCAGTCCTGCTCAATGTCGCGGTGCTGGCGCTGCTCGCCAATGCCATGGCGCGCAAGCCATCGGCTTCGGACGATGCCACCGGCTCGATCGAGGTTCGCTGGATCGAACGAACGGACAAGCCCGCGACCGGACCAGCGCAAGCCACTCGCGTGGCAAGGCCCTCGCATGCACTGCAGGCACGCGCCATCGCGCGCTTACCGCCACAGGCGCGCGCAGCTGACACCAACGTTTCGCATCAGGTTCCGCGTGTCGCGGACGATCACTGGCCGCTTACAACCGACGTGCCCAAGCGACGCTCCATCGACACCATGCCGTTGCCGCACGACCCGCTGCGCTTGCAACGCCGCGTCATCCTCGATGTCGCCGAACAACCCGGACGTTTTGCGATGCAGGATCGCTCGCTGCGCGCACGCCTCGCGGGGCTATCGCGTCGCGCCTCCTGCGGCGAAGTCCGGATGCTGGCCAATGCGTCGCCGAGCATGCAGTTCAAGCAAAGCGTGACCCGGGAGTCGCTTGGCCGCTATCTGCAGCAGGAATGCGGGAAACAGGACGAAGCCGAACAACAGGCCTTGGACTAGTTCCACTTCGCCAGCTTCGACGCATCCAGCCCGCCGACCTCGAACTCCGCGGTGCGCTTGCCGACGGTCTTGGTGGGGAATTCGATGGACAGTTGCTTGCTGCCCTTGGCGAGCTTCCACAGGCCCTTCCAGTCCTCGACGAACATCGCGATGGCGTCGTCGGTCTTCGGACGCGAACCCGGCAACGTGTGGGTCTTGCCGTCCACGGTGACCTTCAGCTTGCAGCCCTTGTAGCAATCGAAGTCGCCAGCTTCCAGCACCAGGTAGCTGCTGCGGCCCCATTCGGGGTGGTCGCGGAAGATCAGCCGCACCGGCTTCGCGCCGCTGCCGTCGGTATCCACCGGCTCCTGCGAATAGATCGCCGCCGAGAGCTGGTGGCCGTTCTTGCCGACCAGCTCGTCGCCGTAGGCCCACAACGAGGCCAGCCGCGCCTCCTGCTGGGTCGCCTCGGACTTGGCCTTGATCTCGTCGAGCTTCGGCTTGACCCGCTCGGCGGCGGCGCTGGTGGGGTGCTCGATCTGCAGGATCTCGCCGTGCGCCTTGGCCAGCGTCCAGTTCTGCGCCACCACCGCATCGTCGAACTGCTTCGCCATCGCCTCGGCGGCCTGGTCCTTCGCCGCGGCCTGCGCAGCAGCGGCCTGCGCGGCGGCTTGCGGGTCTTCGCCCTTGCACGCGGTGAACAGCAACACGGTGGCGATGGCGAGCGATGCGGTCTTCATGTTGCAACTCCGTCTGCGTTGTCGTCGTGGGCGCGGGCACTCACCTGCCTGCATGCCGATCGTACAAGGCCGCTGTTCGACGCGCGATGCCGCGCTCAGCGCGCGACCAGTTGCACCACCGCATCCGCGACTTCGGCAGGTCGTTCCATCAGCGACATGTGCCCGCAGCCATCGAGCAGCACCTTGCGTGCCTGCGTGATGCGCTGCGCGTAGAGCTCCAGCGCACTGGCATCGATCACCGCGTCCTGCTTGCACCAGAGCAGCAGCGCCGGCTGGCGGATGCGCGCGGCTTCCTCGCCAGGCAGCAGGCTTTCCTCGCTGCGGCCGATGCGCGCCAGCACGCCCTGCTCGAAGTCGGCGTCTGCGCGACGCTTGCGGATCAACGCAGTCGATGCCGGCCACGGCAGCCACGGCTTGGCCTTCGCATCATGGAAGACGATGTCGATGTAGCGCTGCAACGAGGCTTCGTCGTCGACGCCGAACGGATTCTTGCCAGCCAGCACGTCCAGTCCGAACTGGTTGTCCTTGAAGCGCACGCCGGCGGCATCGAGCAACCCGACCTTTTCGATGTCCTGCGGATAGCGCGCGGCCACCACTGCGGCGATGCCGCCGCCCATCGAGTGACCGAGCAACACCACCGGTTTGCCCGGCGATAGCGCGCGGATGAAGGCATCCACGTTCGCCGCCTGTTCGCTGAAGCCGTAGACCGCACCGGGCTTGCGTTCGCTCTCACCCCAGCCGGGCAGGTCGGGGATCAGCAGCCGATAGCGTCCGCCGAGCTGCGCGGCCAGCGGATACCAGTTCTCCTTGCTGCCGGTGAAGCCGTGCACCATCACGATGGTCGGCGCATCCGCACTGTCGGCATCGCGGTAGGCGTACGACCAGCGATGCCCGGCCACGTCGACGCTCGCCTGCGCCAACCCCGCCGCAACCCGCTGGCGCGCGAACTCGCCGCGCACCAGCAGGAACGGATCGCGCCACACCACGAGCGCCGCGACGGCGCAGGCGATCAGCATGGCCAGCAAGGCGGTTGCCGCGAAACGCTTCACTCGCATCACCCGCTACGTGCCGCTCAACTCTCCGGCGGTGTCTTCGGAGCCGGATCGACCGGATGCAGCTCCTGCGGCACCTCCATCGACTCGATCTTGCCTGGCGTGCCCGCTGGCGCTTCCGGCTTGAACGGTGCTGCCGTCGATGCCGCCTTGTCCCTGGCCTCGGCGATCACGCCCTCGACCGAACCGGTGGTGATCGGGTGGTAGCCCGGCTTGGCGCGGGCGAACGCCTGCTCGGCGAACGCCAGGCCTTCGGGCGTCGCGACCAATGCCTTGTAGATCGGCATGATCAGCTTGCGCCGGCCCACCCGCTCCACGAACTTGCCGAGCTCCACGCGCGCCGCGGCATACCCGCTGCGTTCGGCCAGCGGATACCAGCGCATCGCGATCTCGCCGTTCGGCGTGCCGGTGAACTTGTACGCGGCATCCAGCTGCGCCAGTTGCTCGGGCTTGAGCGTCTCCGGCATGCCTTCGAGGAAGTGCACCCACTCCTGGGTGGTCCATTCGTCGGTGACGATCGGATTGGGCAGGTTGTTGCTGCCCTGCCAGGCGATGCGTGCGGCGTTGACCGTGCTGAACTTGCCGGACTCGACCACCGGCGCACCGTTGGGGATGCCGGCGTCGTACAGCCACGCATCGACTTCGGCCATCGTCACCACGTTCGGATGCTTGTCGACCAGGTTGGCCTTCAGGTAATCGCGGAACTGCGCGGTGGTGATGCTCTGGAACGCGAAGTGGTCGAAGTAGCCCTTCAGCCACGGATCGAACACGGCGCGACCGTAACGCTGCTCCAGGAACTGCAGGAACCACGCGCCCTTGGTATAGACGGTGGCGCTGGAGGAATTGTCGGGATCGGCCAGGTCGCCCGGCTTCAGCGACAGGCGCTGCAGCTTGGGATCGAGCTCCTTGAATTCGTCCTTGAGTTCGTTGCGGTCGATCACCTCTTCCATCGCCGCCATGTCGCGGCCGTACAGCGACTCGGTGATGCGCGACTGCACATAGGTCGTGGTGCCTTCGTTGAGCCACGCGTCCTTGTCGGTGGCGAAGGTGACCAGGTTGCCCGACCAGCTGTGCGCCAGTTCATGCGCGATCAGCGAGACCAGCGACTTGTCGCCGACGATGACGGTCGGGGTGGCGAAGGTCAGGCGCGGGTTCTCCATGCCGCCATACGGGAACGAAGGCGGCAGCACCAGCAGGTCGTAGCGACCCCAGCGGTACGGGCCGTACAGCTTCTCGGCGGTGTCGATCATCTTCTCGGTGTCGACGAACTCGGCCACCGCCTTGTCCACCATTGCCGGCTCCGCCCACACGCCGCTGCGCGCGCCGATCGGCTTGAACACCAGGTCGCCGGCGGCGATCGCCAGCAGGTAGGACGGGATCTTCTGCGGCATCTTGAAGCTGTAGTCGCCATCGCGCGCCGCGGCAGGATCGTTGTCCGCGCTCATCAGCACCATCGCATCCGCCGGCGCGGTGACGTGCGCGCTATAGGTGAAGCGGATCTGCGGCGTGTCCTGCAGCGGCACCCACGAACGCGCGTGGATCTGCTGCGACTGGCTGAACATGAAGGGCGTCTTCTTGCCCTCGGTCATCGACGGCTCCAGCCACTGCAGGCCGGAGGCCTCGGGCGAGGTCGCGTAGGTCACCCGTACCTTGGCCGGGCGCATGGGCGTCTCGATGGTCAGCTTGCTGCCCAGGATCGGATCCTTGCCGCCCAGCGAGAACTTGAGGTCGGTCCACTTGCCGTCGGCGCCCAGTCCCTCGGCCTTCTGGATGCTGATGTCGCGGGTGTCCAGCGCCAGCTGCGTCGCGGCCTTGTCGATCCACTCCAGCGCATAGGTCGCGGTGCCGCTGATCGTCTTGCTGGCGAAGTCGACCTTCAGGTCCAGCGCCAGGTCGGTGGTGCGTACCTTGTCCGGCTCGGCATAGGAATGTTCGTCCACGACCTTCTCCACGCTGGCGGCGGGCTTGGCGGCGGTCGCGGCCGCTTCCGGTGCGGGGCTCTTGGTGCAAGCCGTCATGGGCAGGCCGAGGGCGGCGGCGATGGACAGGCTCAGGACGAGCCGGCTCAGGTTCGATGGACGCATGGGGAAGGCCTCGAGCGGAAAGCCGCGAGTTTAGCGCCGCCTGCGTGAGACCGCCGAAACCGCCCCGTGCCATCGGTCAGTCCCACCTGCAGCACTACGCGTGCCATCGGCGCGCCACGCATCGTTAACGCCGCGCGCAATGCGCACGCCCTGTGCCGTGCCCCCTGCCATTGGTCATGGCAACCGCGCGCCACTTGGGCGCATCCATCCACCCATTGCACGACTCATGGAGAGAGCCGCTTGAACCTGTTCGCACCGAAGCCCCGCGCCCTGACCATCGCCCTGCTGTTGTGCGCACCGTTCGCGCAGGCGCAGGAGACCAAGCCCGCAACGCCGGAGAGCCTGCCCGCCAGCGCGATCCCGCGCCTGCAGGGCGACATTGTGATCGACGGCAAGCTCGACGATGCGGCGTGGCAGGGTGCGCTGGAGCAGTCGATCGATTACGACATCCAGCCGGGCGACAACACCCCGGCCGAGGCCAAGACCAAGGTGCGCATCGGCTACACCGACGACGCGCTGTACGTCTCGTTCAAGGCGATCGATCCCGATCCGTCCTCGGTCCGCGCCAACCTGCGCGACCGCGACGCGATGTTCAACGACGACTGGGTCGGCGTGTTCCTCGACACCTTCAACGACAACCGCCGCGGCTACGAACTGGTGGTCAATCCGCTGGGCGTGCAGGGCGACCTGATCCGCGACGAGACCAACACCAACAACCAGGAAGACGCCAGCTGGGACGGCCTGTGGACCAGTGCCGGCCAACTCACCGCGGAAGGCTACGACGTCGAGATCCGCATTCCGTTCTCCACCCTGCGCTTCCCCACCGGCGGGCAGGACCAGCGCTGGGGCATCTCGTTCTTCCGCAGCTGGCCGCGCGACAAGCGCCACCAGCTGACCAGCCACAAGGTGCCGCGCGATTCCAACTGCTTCCAGTGCGAATGGCTGGAATACACCGGAATGGCCGGGGTCAAGCAAGGCCGCAACCTTGAAGTCGTCCCCACCCTGACCATGGGCACGATCCAGTCGCGCCCGGCGGTCGGGACCAAATGGGGTGGCACCGACACCAGCATCGAACCGGGCGTGGACGTCAGCTGGGCGCCGTCGCCGGCGATGACCTTGAACGCGACGCTCAATCCGGACTTCTCGCAGGTCGAGACCGACCAGCTGCAACTGGACTTCAACAGCAGCTTCGCGCTGTTCTACCAGGAGAAGCGTCCGTTCTTCCTGGAAGGTGCGGACTATTTCACCACCCAGTTCGACGTGCTCTACACCCGCCAGATCGCCGACCCGGACTTCGGCCTGCGCGTCACCGGGCGCACCCCGAACAGCGCGTACGGCGCACTGGTCGCGCGCGACGCCACCACCCTGCTGCTTGTCCCCGGCGCGCAGGGATCGAGCTTCCTCGACCTCGACCAGAAGGCGAACGTCGCGGTCGGGCGCTATCGCTACGACTTCAACGACAACTTCAGCCTCGGCGCCATCGGCACGTTCCGCCATGGCGACGAGTACGGCAACGACGTGGTCGGCGCCGATGCGCGCTGGCGCAAGGAGGCGCACACCGCGACCGCGCAGTTCCTGCACAGCCAGTCCGAGTATCCGGCGTGGGTCGCCAACCGCTACGGGCCGGAGCTCGGCAATGACACCACGCCGAGCGGCAACGCCTGGCGCGCGGGCTACACCTTCAGCAACCGCAACTGGAACTTCGACGTCAACCATGTCGAGATCGACCCCGGCTTCCGCGCCGACCTCGGCTTCATCGGCCAGGTCGGCTACGACAAGTCGCTGGTCGGCGGCCAGCGCACCTGGTATCGCGACGGCAAGTCGATCCATCGCTTCTCGCTGTATGGCGACTACGACGTCACTCATCGCTACGACGGCCAGTTGCTGGAACGCGAACTGGAATTCCAGCTGGGCTTCCAGGGCGCGAAGCAGAGCAACTTCGGCATCGCCCCCCTGGTGCGCGAGCGCTTCTGGAAAGGCCGGCTGTTCGACGAACACAACATCAACCTGTGGGGCAACTTCCGCGCGACCGGTCGCCTGCAACTGGGCACCTACATGAACTTCGGCCGCCAGCTCGACCTGATCGCCGCCCGCACCGGGCGTCGCGAGATGATCGGCACCTGG
>JAVWUU010000038.1:0-20969 GCA_036666995.1 Thermomonas sp. | reverse complement strand
TGCGATTAGGCCATCGGCAGGTGATGCCGCATGAAACGCGCCAGCGAGGGGATGCGCGCTGTCGCGCTCCAGTGCAGCAGCGATGCGCAGTGCATGCGCATCGTCGATGCCAGCGAACGATTCGACATGCAGTCGACCGCCGGGGACACTCAGCGTGCCGGTCTTGTCGAACACCACGGTATCGACGCGCGCCAGTCGCGCCAGCGCATCCACGCACACCGGCAACACCCCGAGCCGTGCAAGCGCGCCGTTGGACGCGGCCAGTGCCGCCGGCACCGCCAGCGACAACGCGCAGGGGCAGCACACGACCAGCAACGCCAACGCGACCTCGAACGCGCGCGACGGATCGTGGATGCGCCATGCGATGTACACCGCCACCGTGGCGATGGCGAGCGCCAGCACGAACCAGCGCGCGATCCGATCCGCGGCCTGCGCCAGCGGAGGCCGATGCGCCTGCGCCTGTTCGATCAGCGCCGCGAGTTGCGACAGCCGCGTCTGCGTGCCGACCGCGACGAGTTGCAGGCGTGCCGCCTGTGCACCGCATAGCGAGCCGGCGAATACCGCGTCGCCCGGATGCTTGGGCACCGGGCGCGCCTCGCCGGTCAGCAGGGCCTCGGCGAAGCTCGCGTCTGCATCCAGCAACACGGCGTCGGCGGGTACCGGCTCGCCCGGCGCGACGTGGACGATGTCGCCGGCACGCAGCGCGCCCACCGCGACCGCCTCGCGCTGGCCATCGGTGGTCTCCCTGCTGGCGAAGGCGGGGCGCGCGCGTGCCAGTGCGTCGACCTGCGCGCTGGCAGTGGCGCGCACGCGCTGCTCCAGCAGGCGCGCGACCAGCAGCAGGAACACGAACATCACCGCGGCGTCGTACCAGACCTGCGGGCCGCCACGCATGGTCTCGGCCACGCTGCCGGCCCAGGCCAGCAGGGTGGAGCCGGCGATCAGGGTGTCCATGCCCGGCGCGCGATGGCGTAGTTCGCGTGCGGCCCCGACGATGAAGGGCCAGCCCGCGTAGAACACCACCGGCGTGGAGACGAGGAAGGCGATCCAGCGCAGGAAATCGCGCATCGGCAGCGACATTTCGCGCGCGGTGTCCAGGTACAACGCTTCCGCGAACATCATCGCCTGCATGCTGCCGAGCGCGGCGATGCCGATCCGCAGCAGCCAGCGGTTGCGTTCGCGCCGGCGCTCGCGTTCCTGCGCCGCGCCGGCCGCGAGGAACGGGCGATAGCCCAGCGACTGCAAGCGACGCAGTGGTCGCGACAACTGCATCAGCGACGGATCCCAGGCGATGCGGATGCGCCCGGTCACCGCGTTCGCGCTGATGTCGATGACGCCGGGTTCGCGCGACAAGGCGCGGTCGATCAACCACGCGCAGGCGGCGCAGCGCATGCCATCGGTGAGCAGGGTGATCTCGCGGCCGCCGTCGATGTCGCGCGCGTGCTCGGCCTGTACTTCCTCGCGATCCCACAACGCCAGTGCGCTGTCGTCTTCGTCGATGCGCGTGCCGGGGCGTTCGCGCAGGCGGTAGTACGCATCGAGGTCGGCGTCCTCGATCCATTGCGCCGCCGCCGCGCAGCCATCGCAGCAGAACGGCCGCGACACGCCATCGAGCATGCGCATCGCCGGCGATGCGGGAAGCGCCTCGCCGCAGTGGAAGCAGGTGGTGTCGGCCGCGCCTGTGCGCGCGCTACCGGCCATCGCCGCCAACGAGGCGTTCATCCCGGCGCGACGGGCTGCAGGCGTGCACTCGACTGGCCGCGCGGCAACCGTCCCCGCAAGCGCCACTCGCCATCCTGCGGTGCCAGTTCCAGCGTCCAGTCGTGGGCGATGTCGAGTTCCAGCGGTGCTCGCCAACCGTTCGCGGCGGGCTGCATCAGCAGCTCGTGGTCGAGATCGGCGCGGGTCGGGTGGCGCAACGCGAGCCTGACTGGCTTGGCAGTATCGAAGCCGGCATGCAGAGGCAATACCTCAAGTTCCTTGCCGTCGATCCGCAGCAGTGCCGCCAGGCGCAGGCGCGCTGCTGCTTCATCGGGGCCGAGGTCGACGACCTGGATCTGCGCGGTGCGCTTGACCGAGGTGTCCACGCTGTCGGTGCTGCCCGGGCCGGCGGCGATGAACACCATCCACACCAGGGCCACCACGGCGATCGCGGGAATGCCGAACACCAGCCAGACCAGCGGTTCGCGCAGGGGTGAGCGGGACGTGTCCTGATCGTTCATCACATCGGTCCGAAGAAGCTGCTGTCCACGCTGCGCTCGGTCACGCCATCGGCGCTGCGCACGGTGATCCTGACATCGTGGCGGCCCGTAGTGCCGGCCGGTGCCACCAGTGTCAACGGAAGCGAGGCAACCGCGCCGGCGGCGACATCCACGTCGGCCTGCTCGCGGAACTGCAGCGTCGGCAGGCCGTTCGCCTGGATCCCGATGCGGTAGCGCTGCGGCAGGTCGGTCTTGTTCACCAGCTTGAGGGTATAGCCGTTCTCGATGCCATCCGCGGTCTCGCGGTACAGCGCGTTGCGGTCGCGCAGCACTTCGGCGATCAGCGGGCTGCGGTTGGCCACGCCCCAGGCCCAGCCAAGCATCAGCACGAGCAGGATGGTGCCGTACACCAGGATGCGCGGACGCAAGACGCGGGTCGGCTTGCCGTCGATCGCATTCTGCGTAGAGTAGCGGATCAGCCCCTTCGGGTAGCCGACCTTGAGCATCACCTCGTCGCAGGCGTCGATGCAGGCGCCGCAGGCGATGCACTCGTATTGCAGGCCGTTGCGGATGTCGATGCCGGTCGGGCAGACCTGCACGCACAGCGTGCAGTCGATGCAGTCGCCGAGTTCGTCGGGGGCGAACTTCGGCAGCGGCGCGGCCTCGATCCCGCCGTCGAAGGTGATCGTTCCCGCAGCCTGCGCCTGCTGCGCGGCGGCGCTGGGATGGCGACTGGCGCGGAACACGTAATCGTAGGCGGCGGACACGTCGAGCAGGCCGCGCGCGCGTTCCAGCACGCTGGGCAAGCCGCGCTTGCGCGGGCCGCGTGGTTCGCCGCGCATCGGGTCGTAGGCGATGATCAGGGTGTTGCGGTCGAACATCGCGCCCTGGAAGCGCGCGTACGGGCACATGTACTTGCACACCTGCTCGCGCAGGAAGCCGGCATTGCCCCAGGTGGCCAGCGCGTAGAACAGCACCCAGAACGTTTCCCAGCCGCCCCATGCGAACGGCCACAGGCGCGTGCCGAGGTCGCGGATCGGGGTGAAGAAGCCGACGAAGGTGAAGCCGGTCCACAGCGCGAACAACAGCCACACCGCATGCTTGCTGCCCTTGCGCAGCAGCTTGTTGCGGTTCCACGGGCCGGCATCCAGCTTCATCCGCTTGTGGCGGTCGCCCTCGATCGCGCTTTCCATCCACAGGAAGACTTCGGTCCACACCGTCTGCGGGCAGGCATAGCCGCACCACAGGCGGCCGGCGAGGGCGGTGAAGAAGAACAACACCAGCGCGGCGATCATCAGCAGCATCGCCAGGAACACGAAATCCTGCGGCCAGAAGGTGATGGAGAACACGTGGAACTTGCGCGCCGGCAGGTCGAACAGCACCGCCTGCCGGCCATCCCAGGACAGCCACGGGAACAGGTAGAACATGCCGAGCAGCCAGAACACCGCCGCCACGCGCAGGCGGTTCAGCGGACCGGAGACATCGCGCGGATAGACCTTGCGTTCGCTGACGTAGGCGGAGCCGCCGGTATCGAGCACGTCGATTGGGATCTGCTTGTTGCCCATGCGATTACTGCGGCGGCAGCGGCCGGTTGAAGCGGCTGGCCGGGCGCAGCAGGATCCAGGTGAACAGGCTGGATGAAGCGGTGGCCAGCCAGAACATGAAGAAACCGAGCGTGTAGCCCAGGCCGCGGCTGATCGCGATATCGGGGAAGGTCATGTCGCGCAGCGCCAGCGGATCGACGAAGGCGAAGAACACCATCGTGCAAATCCCCGCAGCGAAGAAGCTCGGCCAGAGGATGGCGCCCACCCGCTGCGCCATCGGGCGTGGCGGGTGGTCGAAGCGCGGCGTGGTGTAGTCAGGCATCGGGCGTGCGGATCATTCGGACTTGCCGGCGGTCGCGGCGCTGCCGTGCGACAGCGACCAGACATACGCTGCAGCCAGGCGCGCACGGGTTTCGCCGAGCAGCGCGCGATGCGCCGGCATGATGCCGTGGTGGCCGTTGGCGATGCCCTCGCGCAGCGCTTCGCGGCTGTCGCCGTACATCCAGTAGTCGTCGGTCAGGTCTGGCGCACCCAGCGCCTGGTTGCCCTTGCCGTCCTTGCCATGGCAGGCCACGCACACGCCTTCATACAGCGCCTTGCCGCGCGCCGCCGCGAAGTCGCCGCGTGCGTCGCCATTGGTTTCGCCGAGCGCGCGCACGTGGGCGATGACGTAGTCGGTGGCGTCGGGTCCGCCCATGCCTTCCAGGATCTTGCCCCACGGCGGCATCACGCCCTCGCGGCCGTCCAGCACGCTCTGCAGCACCTGTTCCGGGCTGCCGCCCCAGTGCCAGACATCGTCGGTCAGGTTCGGGTAGCCGATCGCGCCCTTGGCCGAGGAGCCGTGGCAGGTCGCGCAGGTGTTGCCGAAGATCGAGCTGCCCAGCTTTACCGCCTGCGGGTCGCGCGCCAGCACGTCGATCGGTTGGCCCTTGTACGGCGCGAAGGTTTCTTCCAGCGTGGTGGTGGCGCGGGCGGCGTCGCGATCATGTTCGACCTGCGACGTCCACTTGCCGTAACCCGCGAAATTGCCGAAGCCCGGATACCAGACCAGGTAGCCGATCGCGAACACGATGGTCAGGTAGAACAGGTTGATCCACCAACGCGGCAGTGGCTTGTTGTACTCGGTGAGGTCGCCGTCCCAGACATGGCTGGTGTCTTCCGGCTTGGGGTCGCCGGGGCGGCGACGCGCAGTCCACCACAGCAGCCACACGCAGCCGGCGATGTTCAGCACGACCAGCGCGATCACGTACCAGGACCAGCCGGCGGTCATCATCGTGCGTCCTCCACGGCGGCATCGGCGTCCAGCGGCAGCCGCGCCGCTTCATCGAAATCGCGGGTGCGACGCGGGCTCCAGGCCCAGGCCCAGCCGGCCAGGAACAGCAACAGCAGGATGGTGGTGATGATGCCGGACAGCATGCTCAGTCTCCCCTCGGCGCATGGCGGCCCAGGCCTTGCAGGTAGGCCACCACCGCATCCATTTCGGTCTTGCCTTCGACGGCCGATGGCGCGGCGGCGATCTCGGCATCGGTGTACGGATCGCCCAGTCGCTTGAGCGCGCGCATGTGCGACTGCACGGTGTCGCCATCGACGGCGTTCTTCGACAGCCACGGAAAGCTCGGCATGTTCGATTCCGGCACCACGTCGCGCGGATCGTTCAGGTGCACGCGATGCCAGGCGTCGGAATAGTGGCCGCCGACGCGGGCCAGGTCGGGCCCGGTGCGCTTGCTGCCCCACTGGAACGGGCGGTCGTAGACGGACTCGCCGGCCAGCGAATAGTGGCCGTAGCGCTCGGTCTCGAAGCGCAGGGTGCGCACCATCTGCGAATGGCAGTTGTAGCAACCCTCGCGGACATAGACATCGCGGCCGGCCAGTTCGAGGGCGGGGTAGGGCTTCACGCCCGGCAATGGCTTGATCGCTTCGGCCTGGTACATCAGCGGCACGATCTCCGCCAATCCGCCGAAGGAGACCGCGACCACGATCAGGATCGCCATCAACCCGACGTTCTTCTCGATCTTCTCGTGCGCGTTGCCGTTCTTGTTTTCCTGGCTCATGGCGTTTCCTCAGGCACGCGCATCGGCGGCGTCGGGCGGCAGCAGCGGCTGGTCCGCGGTTTCACCGGCGTGGCGGTAGGTCTGGTAGACGTTCCAGGCCATCAGCAGCATCCCGCTCAACACCAGCAGTCCGCCGAACAACCGGCCCAGGTAGTAGGGATAGGTGGCGTTGAGCGACTCGACGAATGTGTAGGTCAGCGTCCCGTCGGCATTGGTGGCGCGCCACATCAGGCCCTGCATGATCCCGGCGATCCACATCGCGGCGATGTAGAACACCACGCCCAGCGTGTGCACCCAGAAGTGGGCGTCGATCAGCTTGATCGAGTACATGTTGTCGCGGCCCAGCAGCTTCGGCAGCAGCGCGTAGATCGAGCCGATCGAGATCATCGCCACCCAGCCCAGCGCGCCGGCATGCACGTGGCCCACGGTCCAGTCGGTGTAGTGCGACAGCGAGTTGACCGTCTTGATCGACATCATCGGTCCCTCGAAGGTCGCGATCATGTAGAAGCTCAGCGCGACGATCAGGAACTTGAGGATCGGGTCGGTGCGCAGCTTGTGCCACACGCCCGACAACGTGAGGATGCCGTTGATCGCGCCGCCCCAGCTCGGTGCCAGCAGGATCAGCGAGAACACCATGCCCACCGACTGCGCCCAGTCGGGCAGCGCGGTGTATTGCAGGTGGTGCGGACCGGCCCACATGTAGACCGCGATCAGCGCCCAGAAGTGGACGATCGACAGGCGGTACGAATAGATCGGGCGCCCGGCCTGCTTGGGCACGTAGTAGTACATCATCCCGAGGAAGCCGGCGGTCAGGAAGAAGCCGACCGCGTTGTGTCCGTACCACCACTGCACCATCGCATCCACCGCGCCGCTGTAGGCGGAATACGACTTCATGCCGCCGGCCGGCATCGCGATGCTGTTGACGATGTGCAGCAGGGCCACGGCGAGGATGAAGCCGCCGAAGAACCAGTTGGCGACGTAGATGTGCCTGACCTTGCGCCTGGCGATCGTGCCGAAGAACAGCACCGCGTACGCCACCCACACCACCGCGATGAGGATATCGATCGGCCATTCCAGTTCCGCGTATTCCTTGCCCTGGGTGAAGCCCATCGGCAGGGTGATGGCGGCGGCCACGATCACCGCCTGCCAGCCCCAGAACACGAAGGCCGCCAGCCGGTCGGAGAGTACCCGGACGTGGCAGGTGCGCTGGACCACATGCAGGCTGGTCGCGAACAGCGCGCAGCCGCCGAACGCGAAGATCACCGCGTTGGTGTGCAGCGGCCGCAGCCGGCCGTAGCCGAGCCACGGGATGCCCTCGCCCAGGGTGGGCCAGTAGAGCTGCGCGGCGATGATCACGCCCACCAGCATGCCCACGATGCCCCAGACCACGGTCATCACCGCGAACTGGCGCACCACCTTGTCGTTGTAGGTTCCGCTGGTCGCCTGCATGGGGCCTCCGTTGCTTGGCCCGCATCGTACGAAGGCAGTCGGCAGGGCCACTTGATCTGGATCAATTCAGGCGAACTGGAGGTCATGCGGAGACAATCCGCTGCCCATCGTCGATAATCCACGCATGGCCGCGAGCGATCCGATTCCCCTCGACCTGGTCCGCCTGCGCCGCAGTTGCGCCGACTGCTCGCTGAGTGAGCTGTGCCTGCCTGCCGGCGTGGACCGCGAGGACCTGGGGCGGCTCGACACCATGGTCCAGCGCAAGCGTCCGTTGCAGCGTGGCGAGAGCCTGTTCCGCACTGGCGATCCGCTGCGTTCGGTGTACGTGGCCAGCGACGGCGCGTTCAAGACCATCGTGGTGAACGAAGCCGGCGAGGAGCACGTGCTCGGCTTCCACCTGCCCGGCGAGCTGTTCGGCCTGGACGCGATCGGTAGTGGCAAGCATCGTTGCGAGGCGATCGCCTTGGGCGAGGCGCGCGTCTGCGAGTTGCCCTTCGCCAGCCTGTCCACCGTGGCCGCGCAATTGCCCAGCCTGCAGCGCCAGCTGCTGCGCGTGATCGGCCAGAGCGCGGATCGCGACCACGACCACGTCGATGTGCTGTCGCGGCGCCAGGCCAGCGAACGCATCGCCCTGTTCCTGCACGGCCTGGGTGAGCGTTACCACCGCATCGGCCAGTCCGGCGACGACTTCCAGTTGCCGATGAGCCGCGACGAGATCGCGCGCTACCTGGGCCTTGCGCTGGAAACCGTGAGCCGCGGCTTCACCCGCCTGCACGAGGACGCGGTGATCGATGTGCGTGGTCGTCGCGTGCGCATCGTCGATGCGGCCGCCCTGCATGGCATCGCCAATGGCTGCGAGGCGGATGCGTCGCGCGGCCAGCACAAACCCGCGCGCGCGTGATCCCGCCGACGGATTGCGCCAACGGGATGGCCTGACGGGGATATCGGGGATTTCCGATATGACCGGTTGTTGCATGCGCCGACGATGGCCGCATGCAATTCAACCCCGATCGCCACCAGCGCCGTTCGATCCGCCTGCGTGGCTACGACTACACCCGTGCGGGTGCCTACTTCATTACGACCTGCACGCAAGGCCGTGCCCGCCTGTTCGGCGAAATCGTCGAAGGCCGGATGCGACTGAATGCGGCGGGGGACATGGTCTGGCGGATCTGGAGCGACATGCCGTCGTGTTACCCGGGCATCGACATCGACGAATTCATCGTCATGCCGGATCACATCCACGCGATCATCAATATCCGCGCGGACGAATGCCGGTACCCATTCGCCATGGTCGACACCCGTAGGGGCGGGCCCCTGTGCCCGCCCGCTCCTGTCGTGAAAAGTGGGCAACCACAGGGGGTTGCCCCTACGGGATCGGCGGCGATCGGGTTTTCCGTGGCGGATGCGGTGCATCGGTTGAAATCGATCACCACGCACGCCTATGCATGTGGTGTGCGGCAATGCGGCTGGCCGCCGTTCGATGGCCGGTTGTGGCAGCGAAACTATTGGGAATGCATCGTTCGCGACGAGATCGCGCTGGAACGCATCCGTCGCTATATCCGCGGCAATCCAGCGCGGTGGAAACCGTAGGGGCAGGCCACTGTGCCTGCCCTGCCATCCGGCATTCGTAGGGGCAGGCCCCCGTGCCTGCCCTGCTCTTGTTGCAAAGAGCGGGCAACCACGGGGGGTTGCCCCTACGTCACGGCGGCGGGATGTTTTTGCCGTTGGCCGCGCGCCGCACCGCGGCGACGAACTCCGGATCCGGCTTGCTGCCGACCTGTTCGGTGCGCGCCACGATGCGGCCTTCCGTGTCCAGCAGGATCAGCGCGCTGCCGTGGTTGAACTCGCCATCGGCCAGTTGCCGGTAGCGGATGCCGAGCAGGCCGGCGACGGTACGTACTTCGGCAGGCGGAGGCGAGGCCAACAGCCAGCCGCTCGCATCCAGCCCGCGCTTGTCGAACACCTTGCGCAGGGCCGTCTGCGTGTCGCGGGCCGGATCCATGCTGATCAGGACGATGCCGATGCGCCCGCGTTCGACCGGCGAGAGCTGGTGCTCGATCGCCTTGCCGGAGTCCACGATCAGCGGGCAGATGTACTGGCACGAGGTGTAGAACATCGAGACCACGCGCGGCTTGCCGCGCAGGCTGCGCCAGTCTGCGGTGCGCCCGTCCTGGTCGGTGAGCGGCAAGGCGAGCTGGTAGAGCGAGTCGGGCGGCAATGGCTTCACCGCGGGACTGGCGGCGAGCGCCAGCGATGCGCATGCGGCCAGCGCGATGCCGGCAAGTGCGAGCCGCACTGTCGTTGCGGGATTCGATCGTTTCATCGTGGTGCGCTCCAGGCGCAGCGGAAACCCATGTTGGCGGTGGCGTCATGCCCGTCCAGCGAGGACAGCATCGCCACCCGCATCATCACCGCGTAGTTTTCGCGGTCGTCCATCGACAGCGCGCCGGCACCGCAGAACTTCGCCTTGTCGGGATCGCCTTGCGTGCGGTTGTCGCTGTCCACCAGCAGCGAGGATGCGTCCTCGGTCCATTCCCAGACCAGGCCATGCAGGTCCTGCACGCCCCAGGCATTCGGCGACTGCAGTCCCACCCGCGGCAGCGCGGTGTTCGACGGCCGCGAATACCAGCCGAGGATGCGTTCGCGCCATGCCGGGTCCTGGCGCGCGTCGCGGCGGGTTTCGTCGGCCGCGGCGGCGTATTCCCACTCGTTCCAGGTCGGCAGGCGTGCGCCGATCGAATTGCAGTAGGCATCGGCGGCGAACCAGCTGACCCAGACCACCGGTCGATCCGGCAATGCCTTGTCGCCGAGCGTCGCCGGGCCAGCCCAATGCGAGAGATAGCGCGCTTCGGCGAAGACCGGCGCGATCCTGCCGCGCTGCCATTGCGGCTGCTCGCGCACGAAGGCCAGGAACTCGGCATTGGTCACCGGCCGACGCATCAGCGCGAACGGCGCGATGCGCACGCCGTCCTTCGCATCCTCGTAGCGCAGCACCGACTTGAACACCCCGCCAGGCAGGCCCGCGTAGCGCGACCCCAGCGCGCCGGCAGCCAGGCCGGCGAGCGGGAGCGCGAGCAGCGCGATGGCCAGCATCCGGCGCATGGCTCAGTGGCCGTCCGAGCTGTTGGCTGGCTTGGCGGCGCGCGCGGCGGCGGCATCGGCCTTGCTCACCTGGCCGCCAGGATTGCCCCAGCTGTTGAGGACGTAGGTGCCGATGTTGGCCACTTCGTCATCGGTGAGCTGGCTCATCGGCGGCATGTTGGAGTTGTAGTCCTTGCCGTTGACCTTCACCGGGCCCACCAGGCCGTGCAGGATGATTTCCGGCAGCCGCTTGGGGTTGGCCTTGATGAAGTCGGAGCCGGCCAGCGGCGGGAACACGCCGGCCATGCCGGCACCGTCGGGCTGGTGGCAGGTCGAGCAGGTGCCGGCGAACAGCACCTTGCCTGCGGCGATCTGTTCTTCCTTGGTCAGGTTGCCGGCCTTGGCCGATGCCGCGGCGGCCGCGACAGGCGCGCGGCTGGTGCCGGCGGCCTGGTCGCCCAGGTACACGGCATCGACCTCCTTGCCGGAGTAGATCGCCTTGTTCTCCGGGCCATCGGCCTTGAGGATCGCCAGCGCGCCCTTGTTGAAGGCGCGGAAGATGCTGTGGTCGACCAGCACGTAGCTGCCAGGCACTTCCATGTGGAATTCCATCATCGCCGCGCCACCGGCCGGAATCAGGGTGGTCTGCACGTTTTCCTGGAACTTCGTGCCGCCCTCGTACCAGACCTTGTCGAAGATCTCGCCGATCACGTGGAAGCTCGACACCAGGTTGGGCCCGCCGTTGCCCACGTACAGGCGCACGTTCTCGCCGGTATTCGCAGTCAGTGCCTTGTCGCCGGTCATCGAGCCCTCCATTCCGTTGAACAGCACGTAGGTCGGGTGTTCGTCGATCGCCTTCTCCATCGCGAAGCCCTGGTGGCCCTTCTCGCGATACTTGCCGGTCGTGTAGAAGTCGCCCTGCATCACGTAGTACTCCTTGTCGACCTTGGGCAGGCCCTCCGGCGGCTCCACCAGGATCAGCCCGTACATGCCGTTGGCCACGTGCATGCCGACCGGCGCGGTGGCGCAGTGATAGACGTACAGGCCGGCGTTGAGCGCCTTGAAGCTGAAGCGGCTGACATGGCCAGGTGCGGTGAAGCTGGATGCCGCGCCACCACCGGGGCCGGTCACGCCGTGCAGGTCGATGTTGTGCGGCATCTTGCTGTCCGGCATGTTGCGCAGGTGGAATTCCACCGTGTCGCCCTGGCGCACGCGGATGAAGCTGCCCGGCACGGTGCCGCCGAACGTCCAGAAGGTGTAGGTCACGCCTTCCGAGATCTCCATGTCCTTCTCCACCACGTCCAGCGAGACGATGACCTTGGCCGGCGCGGTACGGCCGGTCGCCGGCGGTACATGCGGTGGCGAGGTCAGCACGGCCTGCACGGGTTCCCCCTGCGGCGGACCGAAGTCGCCCTTGGCGGAGCCGCCGGTGTCGGTCGAGGTCGCGGTGGCCTTGGCGTCGGTGTTGCTTTCGTCCTTGCTGCAGGCAGGCAGTCCGATGGCGACGGCAATGGCGAGCGTGAGCAGCCGGAGCGTGGCGGGTTTCATGGCGATGTTCCCCTTGGCATGCGAGTGGTCGGTCGGTGCCATGCAGCATCCGCCCGTGGTCGGGCACGTCGCTTTGATCTGGATCAAGTCCGGCGATCCAGCGGCCCGCGGCGCATCCCGGCTTGACCTGCGTCAACGCCATCGCCCGGGTCGCGGCGGATGCTCGCGGCCATCCGGATCGGGAGTCGTGCCATGTCGTCGCGCAATGCAAGCCGATTGCAATGCCTTGCCGTTTGTTGCGCTGCATCCTCGTTGGCGCCGGCGCTTGCGGCGGACGCGGCGCGGATGGCGATCGAGTGGGATCTGCGCCTGCGCAGCGAGCATGTCGATGACGCCGGCTTCGCCCGCCATGCGGACGCAAGCACGCTGCGATTGCGAACAGGCCTGCGCCTGTCCCTGGGTGACGGATGGACGGGCGTGGTGGAGGCCGAAGGCATCGCCGCCTCGGGTGCCTACAACAGCGGCGCGAACGGACGCAGCACGTTGCCGCAGGTGATCGATCCACCCGGCGTCGAACTCAACCAGGCCTGGCTTGGCTGGAAGGGCGCGCGCGGTGGCATGACGCTGGGCCGGCAACGCCTGCTGTTCGACAACCAGCGTTGGGTCGGCAACAGCGGATGGCGGCAGAACGAACAGACCTTCGATGCGTTGGCGCTGGAGTTCGCGCCGCGCAAGGACACCATGCTGCGCTACGCCTTCCTCGATCGCGTGCACCGGGTCAACGGCGACGACGCGCGCGACCCGCTGGCGCGCGAACGCGCGCTGTCAACGCACCTGTTCAATGCGGCGTGGAAGCACGGCAGTCAGCAGCTGGCGGGATATGCCTACCTGCACGAGGATCGCGATGTCGCCAGCGCGTCCAGCGCGACCCGGGGCCTGCGCTGGACGGGATCGCATCCGCTGCCCGCAGGTGAATTCGCGTGGACGCTGGACGTGGCGCGCCAGCGCGACCACGCGGACAACCCGCTGCGGTTCTCGCATGCGTACTGGCTGCTCGAGCCCGCCATCAAGCTGCATGGCATCACGGCGCGTGCCGGCTGGGAGCATTTGGGCGGCAACGGCGTACATGCGCTGCAAACGCCATTGGCCACCCTGCATGCCTTCAACGGCTGGGCCGACAAGTTCCTGCAGACGCCTGCAAGCGGCCTTGAAGATCGCTACCTCGGCCTGGGTGGAAACCTCGGCCGCGAACGTGCGGGCAGTCGCGCGAGCTGGCAGCTGGCCTGGCACGACTTCCGCGCCGAGCGCGGCAGCCTGCGCTACGGAAGCGAATGGAACGCGTCGCTGACCGTACCGCTGGCCAAGGGCCTGGGCGCGACGATCAAGTTCGCCGACTACCGTGCCGCCGGTTTCGGCCGCGACACCCGCAAGGCCTGGCTGCAACTGGACTACAAGGGCCGCCGTTGAGCGATGCCCCGCCACGTCATTCCAACCACGAGGAACATCCTCCGATGCAACTGCACGACCTGACCGGCACCACCCTGCATCCCTTCGACGCACGCGGCATCGGCAAGCGCTTCCGCCATGCGGCGATCTTCGGCGCGCTGGACGCGCTGACCCCGGGCGAGGCGATGCGTTTCGTCAACGACCATGATCCGTTGCCCTTGCTCGCGCAGTTGCGCGAACGCTATGCCGATGGACTGTCGATCCAGTACCGGCAACGCGATGCCGGTTCCGTGGTGATCGACTTCACCCTGCTCGAGGACGAGCCAAAGAGCGGTTCGACCTGCTGCGGCGGATGCGGCTGAGCATTCGTTCCGATCTTGCAAATGCCGATGCCGCCCAGCGCGGCGTCGGCATCACGACAGCATCGCCAGCCAGCCCAGCGGATCGTGCGCACGCGCGATGCCGAACATGACGACATACGTGGCCAGCGCGGCGATGTAGAAACCCGCGCGTTGCATGCGACTGCGCGCGGAGCGCATCGCCAGCATGCCCAGGCCGATATAGGCGACCAGCAGGATCAGCTTGGCCAGCAACCAGCCATTCGCGAACATCGCGCCCGGGAGCATGGTGAACAGCATCGTCGCCGCGGTCAGCAGGGTGGTGTCGACGGTGTAGCTGGCGTAGCGCGGCAGCCAGTGCCGTGGCCAGCGCGCGCCCGCAACGGACGCCGCGCCGCGCAACGCGAACAGCGCGCCGCTGGCCATCACCGCATGCACGTGCACGGCCTTGACCTGCGGATAGAACGCCATCAGCGGGCTGTCCATCGGCTCAGCCCGGCTTGCCGTCGGCGCGTGGGCGCAGGTAGATGCCGGCGGAGCGCAGCACCCATGGCAGGAAGGCCAGCAGCCAGCCGATCGCGGCCAGCGCATGCCAGGCGTAGGGGTCGGCCACGACCTCGGCGCCGATCCGCGCGATGGCGACAAGCTGCAGCAGCGCAAATGCGATCCAGCCTGCGGTCGGCATCGCCAGCGGACGCCCGGAATGGCCCTGGGTCACCCGCGTCACCATCGCCACCAACAGGCTGCCGAAGAACCCGATGTACAGCGCATGCGCAGGCCCGCGTCCAAGCGCGAAACTGCCGGTCAGCGTATAGATCGCGCTTTGCGCCGAATACAGCGCGAACGCTATCGGCATCCAGGCGAAGCCGGCGAACAGCACCCACAGCAGGCCTGGCGCGGCAGCGCGCGGCCACCAGCGCCACAGCACGCAGGCGCTGCCGATGGCGAGCACGGCATCGACCGTCCACAGCCAGGCATAGGCGTGCAGGAGTTCCAGGCCCAGGTGCAGCGCCAGCAAGATCCACATCGCGCCGAGCAGCCACATCGGCCGCCATGCGCGATAGCCCGTCACCACGTTGCCGGCGAAGAAGGGGAACATGCGATGCGCCACCGTCAGGTACACCGGCAGCAGCAACCCGAACGTGCCCAGCTTGATCGAGGCAAACACCGCCCATGCGCTGCCGCCATGCAGCCACGCGACCATGCACAGCACGCCGGACAGGCCCAGTGCCATCGCCGCAAAGCACGACCAGGCATGCAGCGTCGGTCCCTTGCCGGCGCGGCGCTCGGCCAGCAGCAGGCGCAGCAGTTGCACGAGCGCGTACGTCCATCCTGCCAGTGTCATCAGCACGCCGACGTGGACCATCGCGGCCTGCCCGCACAGCATCCCGCCGACCACAGACACCTGCCCGCCGAGCAGGCCGATGCCGACCGGCAGGTAATGCCAGCGCGCGAGTTCCGGCAGGCCCATCCAGCGCGGGAACACGGTGAGCAGGAAGCCGAACATGAAGGGCGGCAACAACTGGTACTGCATCGCGAACGCATGGATCCAGCCGGCATGCGCGGGTGCCTGCGGCAACCAGTGCAATTGCCAGCGCTGGTCGACCAGCCACGCGAACCACCAGGCCATCGACAGCAGTACGTTGCTGGCGCCGACGAAGAACAGCAGGCGATGCGGGGCGAGCGCCAGCAGGCTCGGCGAGAGCGGCGGTGCGACTGTCTGCGGATGCGGGTTGGCCATGCCGCAAGTGTCCGTGGTGGCCATGCGCAGTGCCTTGATGCAGGTCAGCCCATGCGCATGCATACCGTCGCAAAAAAGCGGGGCGACCCTGCGGTCGCCCCGTGCGCCGTCCGGCAGGCGCGATCAACCCGCGATCGGTTCCTTGCGCGGCCAGACCCACTGGCGCAGCACGAACCAGCCCAGCAGCAGCGCGCCGGCCGAGAACAGCAGGTCGCCCGGCATGCGCATCCACACCAGCATGTCGATGATTGGCCGGTTCATGAAGTCGGCGGAGCGTGCGAACCAGTAGCCATGCTCCAGCGCGGCGTTGAGCTGCAGCACGCCCATCGGCAGCAAGGTCAGCAGCGCCATCAGGGCAAGGCCGATGTTGAAGCACCAGAACGACCCGCGCAGCAGGCCTTCCGGCCAGTGCGCATGCGGCCGCAGGCCGCGCAGGCAGAACAGCATCAGGCCGATGCCGAGCATCCCGTACACCCCGAACAACGCAGTGTGGCCATGCAGCGGCGTCAGGTTCAGGCCCTGCATGTAGTACAGCGCGATCGGCGTGTTGATCAGGAAGCCGAACAGGCCCGCGCCCACCAGGTTCCAGAAGCTCACCGCCAGGAAGAACATGATCGGCCAGCGGTAACGCGCCATCCACGGCGTCGCCCGGCTGTGGCTCCAGGTCTCGTGCGCCTCCAGCCCGATCAGCGCCAGCGGCACCACTTCCAGCGCGGAGAAGCAGGCGCCCAGCGCGACCGCGGCGGTCGTGGTGCCGGTGAAGTACAGGTGGTGGAACATGCCCAGCACGCCGCCGGTCAGGTACACGATGGTCGCGAACAGCACGTTGATCGTGGCCGATTTGCCGCGCAGCAGGCCGAGCTTCACGAACAGGAAGCTGATCACCGCCACCGCGAACACCTCGAAGAAGCCTTCGACCCACAGGTGCACGACCCACCAGCGCCAGTATTCGACCACCGAGATGTGGCTGTGCTCGCCCCACATCAGGCCGGCGCCGTAGAACAGGCCGATCGCCACGGTGGACAGGAACAGCAGGCCGACGATGGACGACAGTTCGTCCTTGCGCTTGAGCGCCGGCCACAACGCGCGGCCGACCAGCACAAGCCACAGCAGCAGGCCGATGAACAGGAAGGCCTGCCAGAAGCGGCCGATGTCCACGTATTCCCAGCCCTGGTGGCCGAACCAGAAGTTGTGCTCCAGCCCCAGCTTCTGCATCACCGCGAACCACTGCCCGGCGAACGCGCCGACCACGATGATGATGAGGCAGGCGAACAGGAAGTTGACGCCGGCACGCTGGTACTTCGGTTCATGCCCGGAGATCGCCGGGCCGATGTACAGGCCGGTGCCCAGCCACGCGGTGGCGATCCACAGCACCGCCAGTTGCGTGTGCCAGCTGCGCGTGAGCGAGTAGGGCAGGTAGTCGGCGATGGCGAGGCCATACGCTTCCTGGCCTTCGACCTGGTAGTGCGCGGTGGTCGCGCCCAGCAGGATCTGCACCAGGAACAGTGCGACGACCACCCAGAAATACTTCGCCGTGGCCTTCATCGACGGCGTGGGCACCAGCCCCAGCAGCGGATCGGTCGCCGGCGGGACAGGCAACGGTTCCTTGCCGTGGTAGACCGCGTAATGCCAGCCGAGCAGGCCGATGCCGCCGATCAGGAACAGGATCGAGAACATCGACCAGACGAAGGTGTCAGGCGTTGGCTGGTTGCCGGTCAGCGGTTCGTAGGGCCAGTTGTTGGTGTAGGTGCGGTTGTCGTTGCCCGGCCGGTCGGTGGCCGCCGCCCATGCGGTCCAGAAGAAGAACCCGGTCATCGCCCGGCGGTTGGCCGCGTCGGGCACCGTGTCTTCCTTCATCGCGTAGGCCTCGCGCAAGCCGCGCGTGGCCGGGTCGTTGGAAAACAGGCTTTGGTAATGCGCCGCGACCTGGCTGATCGCCTGCGCGCGCAGGTCGTCGACCACGATGTCGCCATTGGCGGCGTTGAAGGTATTGCCGCGCATCGCGGGCTTCAGCGCCGCCTGCAGCTTGGCCTGTTCGGTCGCCGGCAGGCTGTCGTAGGCCAGTCCGGTTTCCACGCGGGCCTGCAGCGCCAGCATCGCGCTGGCCTCGCGGTGCAGCCAGTCGGCCGACCAGTCCGGCGCGACCAGCGCGCCATGGCCCCAGATCGAGCCCAGCTGCTGGCCGCCGATGCTCTGCCAGACCTGGCGGCCGCGCTCGATGTCGGCGCGGGTGTAAAGGACATGGCCGCTGCTGCTGACCACGCGTTCCGGGATGGGTGGCGCGGAATGGACCAGCTCGACGCCGAGCCAGAGCATGACCGCGAAGCTCGTCACCAGCAGGGTTCCCAACCCCAGCCAGAGACGCTTGGTGATCGACATGACGCACTCCTCCGATTGGACGCGTGCATCGTCCCGCGCAGCGTGGCGCGGGCTCCATGATCCAGGTCAACCAGGATCGATTGCGCCGCTCAGTCGCGCAGGATCGGCGCGGCCAGTGCGTCGATGCGCTCGCGATCGAGCAGCGACACATCGCGCCGTTCCACCGCCAGCAGGCCGTCGTCCTGCATGCGCCGCAGCACGCGGCTCACCGTTTCCGGGGCCAGCCGCAGGTAGTTGGCGATGTCGGTGCGGGCCATGGTGAGCTGGAAGCGGCTGGCCGAGAACCCGCGCGCCGCCAACCGCCGAGACATGCCGACCAGGAACGCGGCGACGCGCTGGTCCGCGGTCCAGTCGCCGGCCAGCAAAGCGGCGCGGCCGATGTCGCGGCTGAGCAGGCGGAACAGTTCGCGCTGCAGGCCGGGTACGCGCGCGGCGAGCACCGAGATCTTCGGGAACGAGAACCGGCACAACATCACCGTGTCCAGCGCCACCGCGTCGCAGGGATAGCGATGGCCGTCGATCGCATTGAGGCCGATCACCTCGCCGGGGAAATGGAAGCCGAGCACGTGTTCGTGGCCGTCGCGGTCGGTGACGCAGGTCTTGACCGTGCCGCCGCGGACCGCGGCGATCGCCTCGAACGGATCGCCTTCGCGGAACAGCACGTCGCCGGCGTGGTACGGACCGACGTGTTCGACCAGCACGTGCAGGTCCATCAGCGCGGACTTGTCCATGCCCTGCGACAGGCAGGCATGCGAGAACGCGCAGGTCGTGCAGAAGCGCAGGTCGTTGCCGTCGTCGGCCATCACCCGCGCGCTGGAACGCGGGAACGACACGCTGCTCACGGCATCGCCCACGGACGACTCAGATCGCGCGGGAGAAGCGCGGCCTGGCATCGATGACGGATTCGCGGTCGAGGTAGCGGTCGAAGCACATCGCGATATTACGCAACAACAACCGCCCGCGCGGCGTCGCCCGGATCGCCTCCGGACCGACCTCGACCAGGCCGTCGTCGGCCAGCGGCGAGAGTCGCTGCAGGTCTTCGGCGAAGTATTCGGCGAAGCCGATGCCATGGCGTTCCTGGAACGCGCGCACGCGCACTTCGCCCTGGCACATCAGCGACTGGATCAGGTCGGCGCGGATCTCGTCGTCCGCGTCCATGTGCATGCCGCGGAACACCGGCAGGTGGCCTTCGTCCAGTGCGATTTCCCAAGATGGCAGGTCGCGCGGGTTCTGGCTGAAGCTGTTGCCGATGTGGCTGATCGCGCTGACGCCCAGGCCGACCAGGTCGCTGTCGGCGTGGGTGGTGTAGCCCATGAAATTGCGATGCAGGCCCCCGCGCGCCTGGGCGATTGCGAGCTCGTCGCCGGGCAGGGCGAAATGGTCCATGCCGATGTAGATGTAGCCGGCAGCTGTGAGGTGCTCGACCGCGGCCTGCAGCAGTGCGAGCTTGGTGTCGGGGTCCGGCAGCAGCGCATCGTCGATCTGCTTCTGCGGTTTGAAAATGTGCGGCAGGTGCGCGTAGCTGTAGACCGCCAGGCGGTCGGGGCGCATCGCCACCACCGTGTCCAGGGTGCGGCGGAAGCCATCGATGCTCTGGCCGGGCAGGCCGTAGATCAGGTCGATGTTGACCGAGCGCATGCCGGCGCTGCGGCAGGCCTCCACGATCGCGCGGGTTTCCTCCACCGACTGGATGCGGTTGACCGCGGCCTGCACCTTCGGATCGAAGTCCTGCACGCCCAGGCTGGTGCGGTTGAAGCCGGCGCGGGCGAGCACGGGCATGTCTGCGGGTTTGCAGAAGCGCGGGTCGAGTTCGACCGAGATGTCGCGATCCTCGCGATCGGCGAAGCGGAACGCGCCGCGCAGCGTGTCCACCACGTCGCACAACTGGTCCGCATCGAGGAAGTTCGGGGTGCCGCCGCCGAAATGCAGCTGGATCACCTCGCGGTCGCGGTCGAACAGCGGTGCCATCAGCGCGACTTCGCGCGATAGTCGTTCAAGGTAGGCGCGGCCGCGCGCCAGGTCGCGGGTGATGATGCGGTTGCAGCCGCAGTAGAAACACGGGCTGAAGCAGAACGGCACGTGCACGTACAGCGACAGCGGGCGCGGGATCGGATCCTCGTTGCTGGCGCGCGCGACCTCGCGCAGGGCGGTTTCGCCGAAGTCCGCGCTGAACTGGGGCGCGGTCGGGTACGAGGTGTAGCGCGGGCCGGGCCGGTCGTAACGGCGCAGCAGCCCGGCATCGAAGGCGATCTGCTGGGAAGGCATGGCCGCAGCTTAGGCAGCCTGCCAGCGGCGCGACTTGATCTGGATCAACCCCGCGCGAGGCGGCTCAGCGGCGGCGCAGGGCGTACACCGCGGTGTCCAGCGTCGACACGCCGGCGACGTAACCCGGATGCTCGGGCGGGATCGGCCGGCGTTCCAGCAGGTCGACGGTCCAGTCGCGGTCGTACAGCGCATGCACTTCGCCTGCGGGCACGCTGAAGGGCGGGCCGGGACGCTCGGCCTGCGGGTATTCGAGGGTGACCAGCAGGCCGCGGCAACCGGCGGGCAGGCGGGCATGCAACTCGCCCGCGTAACGCAGGCGCAGTTCGGGCGGCAACGCGATCAGCGCGGCGCGGTCGAACACGCCGGCGCAATCGCGCAAGACCTCGGCATCCAGGCCGAACGCATCGCCGACGATCAGTTCGATGCCGCCCGCTTCGTAGTGGGTGCCGTACGCGGTGTCGCGGGCCTTGGGCGTCAGTCCGTTTTCTGCGAAGAACTGTTCTACCGCCAGCCGCGACAACTCCACGCCCAGCACGCGATGCCCCTGCGATGCCAGCCAGGCCATGTCCAGCGACTTGCCCGCCAGCGGCACGAACACCTGTGCGCCCGGCGCGATGCCCAGCGAATGCCAATGCTTCAACAGCAAGGGCGTCGGCGTGTCCTGGTGGAAACCGATCTGGTTGTCGGCCCAGCGTTGATGCCAGAAATCGGGTTGCATGGAGATCTCCCATCGGCGGCGAGACCGTCGGATGATTCGCGTAGCGGTCTGAGCCGCGGAGCGAACAGCCGGCGGTAGGCGCCGCCGAGCGATGAATTACGTTTCGACCGCCAAACCATCCACCTTCTGCCACCCACGTGGCAGCAACCCGCCACGCGAGCCGCGCACGCCGACGTATTCGTCGAGCTCCTTGAAGCTGAGTGTCATGGTGCGCGCGCCGGACTTCACCTGCAGCTTGCCGCCCGGTGGCACCACCGCGATCGCGACC
>JAVWUU010000037.1:0-21061 GCA_036666995.1 Thermomonas sp. | reverse complement strand
ACCAACCTGTTGGGCGTGAAGGCGGTCATCGCCGAGAGCTTCGAGCGGATCCATCGCAGCAACCTGGTCGGCATGGGCGTGCTGCCGCTGCAGTTCCATGATGGCGAGAACGCATCCACGCTCGGCCTGGACGGATCCGAGACGTTCGACATCACCGGGCTGACGGATGGTGCGGCGAAGACCGCGACGGTGACTGCAACCAAGGCCGGCGGCAGCACGGTGGTGTTCGAAGCCAGTGTGCTTCTGCTTACACCCAAGGAAGTCGAGTACTTTCGCCACGGCGGCCTGCTGCAGTACGTGCTGCGGCAACTGGCGGCGCGCAAGGCGGCTTGAGCATCAGCTGTCATCCCGGCGTAAGCCGGGATCCAGCCCTGGGCTTGTCGATCGTCATAAGCTGGATTCCGGCTTTCGCCGGAATGACGAGAGTCAAAGATTCGGCGTCCAACTCGCGTTGAGCAGCTTCCATTCGCCATCGACCAGGCGCCAGCCGGTCTCGACCTGGTAGACCTGCCCGCTTTCGGGCAGCAAGCCGCCCGAGCCACCGGTGGCGATCACGCTGAAGCGGGCGACGGCATCGCGATCGCCACGCAACTCGACGCTGACCGGGCCGACTTTCGCCGCCACCTCGCGATGGCGCAGGAACACCGCCGCCGCCAGTTGCCTGATGGCGCGCCGGTCCATGCCCTCATTGCCGACGAAATCCTCGGCGAGCAAGCCTTCGATGTCGCCTGCGTCGCGCGCATCGATCGCCGCCTGCATGGCCTCGACCTGTCGGTGCACGGCCTGTTCGGGGTCGTCCTTGCCGCAACCTGCCAGCAGCAGGCCGAGGATCGCCATGCTGGCCACGAACCGCTGGAACCCGCGGAATTGCTGCATTGCGGCATTACTCCGATGCGAACGAATCGCCTTGTCAATGATTGGAGCCTATGCTGGAATCGACCGCAATCCATACGCCGCCGAATATGACGGCGTTCATTCGCAGGGGAGCAGTGCATGAGTTCCGAACGTCCTTGGTTGGCCCACTACCCCGCTGGCGTGCCGGCCGAAATCGACCTGGACGAGTTCGCCTCGATCAATGACGTCTTCGATTCCGCCGTGCAGAAGTATCGCGACAAGACCGCGTTCATCAGCATGGGCAAGTCGATCACCTACGGCGAACTGGATCGCCTGAGCCGCGACTTCGCCGGCTACCTGCTGGGCGAGCTGAAGCTGAAGAAGGGCGATCGCGTGGCGATCATGATGCCCAACTGCCTGCAGTACCCGGTCGCCATCCTGGGCGTGCTGCGCGCCGGATTGACCGTGGTCAACACCAACCCGATGTACACCGCGCGCGAACTCAAGCACCAGCTGGTGGACTCGGGCGCCAGCGTGCTGGTTGTGATGGACAACTTCGGCAACGTCGCCCAGGACGTGCTGGCGCAGGTTCCCGGCGTGCGTGCGGTCACCACCGGGCTGGGCGACATGCTCGGTTTCCCGAAGGGGCTGATCGTCAACCTGGTCCTGAAGCACGTGAAGAAGATGGTGCCGGACTTCGACATCCCCGGCGCCGTGCGATTCCGCGACACGCTCACCCTGGGCCGCATGCACAAGCTCCCGGACGTGCGCAACACGCCGGAGGATCTTGCCTTCCTGCAATACACCGGCGGCACCACCGGCGTGTCCAAGGGCGCGATGCTGACCCACCGCAACCTGGTGGCGAACATGCAGCAGGCGTCGGCGTGGGTGGGCACCAACGTCAAGCTGGGCGAGGAACTCATCGTCACCGCATTGCCGCTGTATCACATCTTCGCGTTGACCTCGAACTGCCTGGTCTTCATGAAGTTCGGCGCGGCCAACCTGCTGATCACCAACCCGCGCGACATGCCCGGCTTCGTCAAGGAACTCAAGGCCGCGCCGTTCACCGCGATCACCGGCGTGAACACGCTCTTCAACGGCCTGCTCAACACACCCGGCTTCGACCAGGTCGATTTCTCGCGCCTGCACCTCACCCTGGGCGGCGGCATGGCGGTGCAGCGTGCAGTCGCCGACAAGTGGAAGCAGGTCACCGGCGTCACCCTCGCCGAGGCCTACGGCCTGACCGAGACCTCGCCGGCGGTGTGCATCAACCCACTCGACCTGCGCGCCTACAACGGCTCGATCGGTCTGCCGGTGCCGTCCACCAACGTCTGCATCAAGGACGACGACGGCAACCTGCTGCCCACCGGCGAAGTCGGCGAACTCTGCGTCAAGGGCCCGCAGGTGATGCGCGGCTACTGGCAGCGCCAGGAAGAAACGGACAAGGTCATCGACGCCGACGGCTGGCTGCACACCGGCGACATGGCGCGGATGGACGAACAGGGTTACTTCTACATCGTCGACCGCAAGAAGGACATGATCCTGGTGTCCGGCTTCAACGTGTACCCGAACGAGGTCGAGGACGTCATCGCGATGATGCCGGCGGTGCTGGAAGTCGCCGCGATCGGCGTGCCCGACGACAAGTCCGGAGAAGCGGTGAAGGTGTTCGTGGTGAAGAAGGATCCCGCGCTCACCGCCGATGCGGTCAAGGCGTTCTGCCGCGAGAACCTGACCGGCTACAAGCAGCCGCGCTTCGTCGAATTCCGCGACGAACTGCCGAAGAGCAACGTCGGCAAGATCCTGCGCAAGGAACTGCGGAGTCCGTCGCAGGCCTGAACCCGCATGGCATCAGGATCGGGATGGCCGGCCTAGCCGGCCGGCTTCCCCGCCATGTTGCGTTGGACCAAGTCGACGATCGTGTCCAGGTCCGGATTGCGCGGCAGGTCCATCGACTCGAAGCTGAAGCCCAGGCCGGTTTCGAGGTCGAGCATCATGTCGACCATCAACAACGAGTCGATGCCCAGCTGTTCCTGGGTCGTGCTGCCCGACATCGTGGCGGGATCGATGCCGAATCGCTCGTGCAGCATCGCCTTGAGATACGAGAGGATCTCGTTTCGTTCCATCGTAGGTTGCTCCGTTTCGTCGATCCGGGTTGCGTGCGGGGGACCGGATCGGGGTACCCTGCGGCCATTAGCGCCTCGGCAGGTCGCCGTATCGTAACCGGAGGTTCGAGGCATGGACCACTTGTCATCGACTGAACTCCTGCAGAGCGTGCGCGCGCAGGCCACCTTGCGACTGAAATTCGGCCTGGTCGTGGTCGTGCTGATGCTCGCTGCGGTGGGCTGGTGGGGCGCTTCGAGGCCGGAGAACCAGGCATGGGAAGTGGGCGGGATCGCGGCGTTCTACCTGGCGTACAACTTCGCCGCCTACTGGCTTGCGCACCGCAGCCAGCTGCTGCCGCCGCGCGACCTGATCGTGGTGACGGCGGTGCTGGACCCGCTGATGCTGTCGGCGTGGTTGTTCATCGTGGGCCAGGCATCGCCTTTGTTCGTCGGTTTCTACCTGTTCACCATCCTGGGCTTCGGCTTCCGCATCGGCCGCAGCGCCATGCACCTCTGCCAGGCGATTTCGATGCTGGGATTCGGACTGGTGGCGATGCTGTCCCCGGACTGGCACACCCACCCCTTGTTCGGTTTTTCCCACTTGGTCCTGTTGACCGTGGTGCCGCTTTACGCGGGCGTCCTCATCGGCAAGCTCCAGGATGCCCGCGAAGCCGCGGAACGCGCGAACCAGGCCAAGTCGCAACTGCTCGCCAAGGTCAGCCACGAGCTGCGCACCCCGTTGACCGGCATCGTGTCGACCGCATCCCTGATCGAAGCGAAGTCGTCTGATCCGATCAGTGTCGGGCGCGCGCATTCGATCATCGAACTGGCCATGGGCCTCGACCTCGAGATCAAGCAATTGCTCGATCTCTCACGGATCGAGGCAGGGCGCGACCGCGGGCAGGATGTCGCGTTCCAGGCAAGCCAGCTCGCGGGGCACATCCTGCGCACGCTTTCGCCGGTGGCTGCAGCCAAGTCGCTGGCCTTGCGGGTCACGACCGACCCCGCCATCTCCGTGCCGATGCTCAGCGACCTGCAGTCGCTCAACAGCGTGCTGCTGAACCTCGTGGGCAATGCAGTCAAGTTCACCGATGCGGGCTCGGTCGTCGTGCGCCTGGACCTGCTCGAACAGGAAGCGGATGCCTACCGGGTCCGCTTCAGCGTGGAAGACACGGGCATCGGCATCGCGCCGGAGTTCGTGTCGAGGGTGTTCGAACCGTTCTTCCAGGTCGAGACTGGCAGCGTCCGCAAATACGGCGGCACCGGACTCGGCATGTCGATCGCGATGGCGCATGTGCGCCGGATGGGCGGTGAGCTGCAGGTCGCCAGCATTCCCGGCGAAGGCACCCGCTTCTGGTTCGAACTGCGACTGCAGACGACCACCATGCCGGAAGCCGCGACGACCAACGCTGCGGCGAAGATCGTGCGGGGCAAATGGATCCTGGTGGCGGACGACAACCGGACCAACCTGCTGCTGATCGCGCAGATGCTGGAAAGCGACGGCCATTCGGTGGTCGCGGTGGAATCCGGGGAGGCAGCCCTGGAAGCGCTCGCGTCGGCGGACTTCGACCTGGTCTTCCTCGACTTCAACATGCACGACATCGACGGCGCCAGCGTCTACGAAACCTACCGGTTCGGGTGCCTGGACGCGGCCCCGACCTATTTCGTGACCGCGGATACCTCCGTCGTGACCGCGCAACGACTGGAGTCGCTCGGTGCCGCAGGCGTCATCTACAAGCCGGTGACATTCGACAAGCTGCGCGCCGCGGTGTCCGGCCAGTTCGGGGAGGATGCTGACGAGGAGGCGCCGATTGCGACCCAGCGCCCCGCACCGCATCTGCGCCCGATCCCGGTCGAATACCTGGATCCGAGCGCCATCGCAACCCTGCGCGAAGTGCGCGACACCCCCGAATTCCTGCGCAGGATGATCGCCGAGGGCACGGCAGACATCGAACGCATCGACCAGGCACTGTCGCTGGCGCTGATGACCCGCGAGCTGACGGCGGTGCATCGCCAGGCGCATGCGTTGCGCGGGGTCAGCCTGAGCGTGGGTGCCGTGCGCGTGGCCGCGTTGGCCGATCGCCTGATGAAGATCGGCCAACGCGAACTGGAGGACACCGCCGACGAGCGCATGGCCGACCTGCGAAAGAGCGTCGACCTCAGCCTGGCGGCACTGGAATCGCTCGGCGAGACGATCCGGACACAGGGCACCGCCAACGCGGGTTGATCTTCCCGCTCAAGCGACGGCAGGTCGCCGGGCCGGTGCTGCAGCCTCGCGCTGCTGCATCAGGATCAGCATGTCCATCGCCCGGATTTCCTCCGGCGACAGCTGCATCGCGGTCTCCACCCAGTCTTCCACGATCCGCCTGCCCTCTGCCCGGTCCAGCGGCGTGTGCCGGTAGCGGCTCTGCTGCACCTTCAATCGCGCCTTTTGTCGCGAGGAATGGCTGGCGATGAACCTTCCCACCGCCAGTTCGCCCTCGCCACGGCCGCAGAGTTCGTCGACGAGGCCCATGTCGTACAGTTCTATCGCCGTGTAGATCTTCTTGTTGGTCATCATGCGTTCCGCCTGGCGGGCGCCGATGCGCGCGGACAGGAGCCCCATCGCCCCGGTGCAGGGGAACAGGCCGAACATGATTTCCGGGAAGCCGAACGAACTGTGTTCCTCGGCGATCAGGTAATCCGTGCTCAGCGCCATCTCGAAACCGCCGCCCAACGCCCGGCCCTGGACCAGGGCGATCGAGGTGCTGGTGTCCTTGAGCTTGCCGTTCCACGACAGCAACAGGTCGAGGCAACGCATCGAATAGTCCCGCAAGCGGATCGCGTCGCGACGCTGGATGCAGTCGCGGAAGAAGCGGAGGTCGCCACCCATGCTGAAGTAGTCCGGATCGGCCGACTGCACCACCGCATAACCCGCGGGCGTGGACCGCTCGTACTGCAGGTCTTCCACCAACTGCCGGAACTCGCCCACCAGGTCGGGGGTGAAGTTCTGCAGGCCGGTGGCTGCGTCCTTGTGGAGCGTGATCCAGAGGGCATCCGCGTGCAGGCGGCGGATCTCGGTGGTGAGGCGAGGCTTGTTGCGGAGAGCGAGGGAATTGGGATGCTGGACGACGACGGCGTTCATGGCGTGCTCCTACGGGGGATCAGGTGGAAGGATCGGTCGGCCTGCGGGAGACGACGAGCGCGACATTGGTGCCGCCGAAACCGCAGGAAAAAGACAGGGCGTGCCGGATCGCGTGATCCGCGATGGGGTGCGCGCCGACATGGTTGAGGTCGCAACGCGGATCCACCTGGTCCAGGTGGGCGCTGGCGGGCAGCAGGTTGCGTTCCATCGCCACGATCGTGAGCAGCAGTTCGAGCGCGCTGGCCGCGCCCAGCAGGTGGCCATGCACCGACTTGGTCGAAGACACGCGCGCAGCGTCCGGCCCTGCGCCGAACACGTCGCGCAATGCGGCCGCCTCGATCACGTCGCCGCCATCCGTCGCGGTGGCATGCGCATTGATGTAGCCAATATCGCCCGCGGACAGCGACGCATCGGATAGCGCCGCACGCAGCGCACGCACCTGTCCCTCGCTCGCCGGCATGCCGATGTGGTGCGCATCATTGGAGATGCCGGACCCCGACACATAACCATGGCAATGGGCGCCGCGCGCCCGCGCGTGCGTGACGGACTCGAGCACGAGGAAGGCAGCGCCTTCCCCCAACACCAACCCGGAACGATCGCGGGCGAACGGTTTGCAGGTCCTTGCGGGGTCGTGCGCATCGGGGGTCGACATCGCGCGAGTCCCCTGGAAGACGCCGACCAGGCTTGCCACCAGCGGGGCCTCGGCGCCGCCCGCGATCGCGACATCCAGGTATCCATCGCGGATCGCCCGCGCGGCATCGCTGATCGCGACCCCGGAGGAGCCGCAGGCGGTGGCATTGGTGACCACGGGTCCCAGTACCTTGTGACGGAGCGCCACCTGGGCGGCGCCCGCGTTGCCCATGATCGCCATCGCCGAATACGGACGCGAGGCCTGCTTGCCTTCCAGCAACATCTGCTGATACCAGGCCTGGGCGGAGGCCACGCCTCCGTTGACATTGCCGTAGTAGAGCCCGGCACGCTGGCCGAAGCCATCGAAACGATCGAAACCCGCGTCCTCCACCGCCTGGCGCGCGGCAAGGATCGCCATTTGCTGGCAGCGGTCCAGGAACGGCAATTCCAAGCGGGTGAAGGCATCCTCGAACGACGCGTCGATCGCACCCGCTGCCACGTCCCGCTGCAACGGGGGTGCTTGCATGGTGCTGATGCCCGAGCGCGCGTCGCGCAGTGATGCGGCGACGGACTGGACATCAAGGCCGATCGGCGAGATCACGCCAAGGCCGGTGATCGCGACTTGTTGCTGCATCGGAACTCCCGAACGGTTGCAGGGGCGCTGCCTCAACGGCAAGCATCCTGCCGTCCGGCATGCACCGGTATTGACCCGGTTCCGGGGCGATCATCGCGTGAAGATCGATGGCCAAGCCCCATCGACTGCAGGATAGTGGAATTGTCTGGGTCGCCGGTGGCGTCCCGTCCGCAGTTTCCGTGATCGCTATTGCAACCAGGGCGTCCGGGCCGGCAAGGCGGTGGCCGCGCAGATTTCGCGCAAGCGCCTTTCCTCGCGGATCAGGGCATCGACGCAGGCGGGGTCGAACAGGCGACCGGATTGCTCCCGCAGGTAGTCGAGCGCGGACTCGATGCTCCATGCCGCCTTGTAGGGACGCGGCGAAATGAGTGCGTCGAACACATCGGCGGTGGTCACCACCCTCGCCTCGATCGGGATCTCGTTGCCCGCCAGCCGATCCGGATAGCCGGTGCCGTCGTAGCGTTCATGGTGATGCAGGGCGATCCTGGCCCCTGCCTGGATGAATCGATTCTGGCTGTCCTGCAGGAGTTCGTAGCCGATCCTGGGATGCGTCTGCATCCTGCGGCGCTCGTCGTCGTCCAGTGCGCCGGGCTTCATCAGCAACGAATCCGGAATGGCGATCTTGCCGATATCGTGCAGGGGAGCGGCCAGTTCGATGATGCGGACCTGGTCTTCCGGGAGGCCCAGCGATTCCGCGATCAATCCGGCGATCCGCGCCATGCGCTCCAGGTAGGCGCTGGTTCCGCTGTCGCGCAATTCGATGGCGCGCGCCAGCCGCGACAGCGTCTCGCGCTCGCGTTCCTCGACTTCGTGCATGCTCGCCAGCAGGCGCTGCTCCAGCGACAGCGCACGCTGTTTCACCGATTCGGACTGCTGGCGCAACTGCAGCAGGTTGCGGCAACGCGCACGCAATTCGCGCGGGCGGATCGGCTTGACCAGGAAATCGATCACCCCGGCATCCAGCGCTGCCTGGCGCACCGGCTCGTCGCCCACCACGGTGACCAGCACGATCGGCACGTCGCGGTTGCGCAGCGGACGACGGAACTGCTTGGCCATTTCCAGCCCGTCCATGCCCGGCATCCGGTAATCCAGCAGAAGCAGGTCCGGGCGGTTCTCGTTGCACCATTCGAGCGCGACATCGGGCTCGCCGAAATCGTGCACGTCGAGCTGCGGACCGATGTCCTGCACGATGTGCCGCAGCATGGTTCGCGCGGAAGGCTGGTCGTCGACGATGACTATGTCCATGCGCGGCTCCTTTGCACTTCGGGGGAATGCAGGCCTTCGCGTCCTTGCATCGTCTGCGCAATGCAGGGCACTTGGCAAGGGGATGTCGTCAGGGGTGACGCATTGCGTCACCTCATCCTCGCTCGAGTGACAACGCGGCCAACGGATGGCCCCGGCCATCCACCTGCTTCAGCCTGCCGCGTGCTCCGGCCGCATGTACGGGAACAGCAGCACGTCGCGGATCGAGGACGATCCGGTCAGCAGCATCACCAGCCGGTCGATGCCCACGCCCAGCCCGCCGGTGGGCGGCAGGCCGACCTCGAGCGCACGGATGTAGTCGGCATCGAAATGCATGGCCTCGTCGTCGCCGCTGTCCTTCGCCTCGACCTGGGCACGGAACCGCGCGGCCTGGTCTTCCGGATCGTTGAGCTCGGAGAAACCGTTCGCCAGCTCCTTGCCGCCGATGAACAACTCGAAGCGGTCGGTGATGCCCGGCTCGACATCGGACTCACGCGCCAGCGGACTGACTTCCACCGGGTAGTGGGTGATGAAGGTCGGCTGGATCAGTCCCGCTTCCACCGTCTTCTCGAAGATCTCCAGCAGCAGCTTGCCCCATCCGTACGCCGGCTTCACGTGGACGCCCAGGCGCGCGCAATGACCGGCCAGCGCGTCGCGGTCGCGACAGTCGGCGACCGAGATCTCCGGGTTGAGTTCGCGCACCGCTTCTTCCAGCTTCCAGCGACGGAACGCGGGCGCGACATCGATGCGGTTGCCGTCCCACTCGAACACGGTCGTCGCCATCGCCTCGCTGGCGACATCGCGGATCATGCCTTCGGTGAGGTCCATGACTTCGATGTACGTGGCATACGCCTCGTACAACTCGAGCATGGTGAACTCCGGGTTGTGGCGGGTGCTCACGCCTTCGTTGCGGAAGTTGCGGTTGATCTCGTACACGCGCTCCAGGCCACCGACGGTCAGGCGCTTGAGGTACAACTCCGGCGCCACGCGCAGGAACAGGTCCAGGTCCAGCGCGTTGTGGTGTGTCGTGAACGGCTTGGCGGTGGCGCCACCGACGATGTAATGCATCATCGGCGTCTCCACTTCCAGGAAGCGGCGCGCGTCCAGCCAGCGGCGGATCGCCGCGACGATGCGCGAGCGCGCGATGAACACGTCGCGCGCTTCCGGGTTCACGATCAGGTCCACGTAACGCTGGCGATAGCGCTGCTCGACATCGGCCAGGCCATGGAACTTGTCCGGCAGCGGCCGCAGCGACTTCACCAGCAGCCGCAGCGCATCCACCTTCACCGACAGCTCGCCGGTGCGGGTGCGGGTCACGCCGCCTTCCACCGCGACGATGTCGCCGATGTCCCAGCCCTTGAACGCATCGTAGGCCTCGCCCAGCGCGGTCGACTGCAGGAACAGCTGGATGCGACCCGTCATGTCCTGCACGGTCGCGAATGCGGCCTTGCCCATCACCCGCTTGGCCAGCAGGCGCCCGGCGATGGCGACGCGGCGCCCGGTTGCCTCCAGCGCCTCCGCGGTCCACGCCTCCACGTCGGCGTAATCGGCCTGCAGGTCGCCGGCGAAATCCGCACGACGCGCGTCGTTCGGGAAGGCGATGCCCTGCGTGCGCAGCGCGGCGAGCTTGGAACGGCGCTCGGCGATCAGGTGGTTTTCGTCGGGTTGTTGGACTTGCGTGTCGTCGGTCATGGAGGCGTGTCGTGTGGGATCGGAGGGGCGATGCGGAAGTTCGATGCGGTCAGGCCGCATCGATCCGTTTCGACCCGGCCTCCAGCCCCGACTTCAGGCTCGCTTCCACGAATTCGTCGAGGTCGCCGTCGAGTACTTTCTGGGTGTCGCTGCGCTCGATGCCGGTGCGCAGGTCCTTGATGCGTGTCTGGTCCAGCACGTAGTTGCGGATCTGGCTGCCCCAGCCGATGTCGGACTTGGTGGCTTCCACCGCATCACGCTCGGCGTTGCGCTTCTGGATTTCCAGCTCGTACAGCTTGGCGGCCAGCATCTTCATCGCGTTGTCGCGGTTCTGGTGCTGGCTGCGGCCGGTCTGGCAGGCCACGACCGTGTTGGTCGGGATGTGGGTGATGCGCACCGCCGACTCGGTCTTGTTGACGTGCTGGCCGCCCGCGCCGGAGCTGCGGTACACGTCGGTGCGCAGGTCGGCCGGGTTGATGTCGATCTCGATGTCGTCGTCCACTTCCGGCGACACGAACACGCTGGTGAAACTGGTGTGGCGGCGGTTGTCGGAATCGAACGGCGACTTGCGCACCAGCCGGTGCACGCCGATCTCGGTCTTCAGCCAGCCGTAGGCGTAATCGCCTTCGACGCGGAAGGTCGCCGACTTGATGCCGGCCACGTCGCCGCCGCTGACTTCCATCAGTTCGGTCTTCCAGCCGCGCGACTCGGCCCAGCGCAGGTACATGCGCAGGAGGATTTCGGCCCAGTCCTGCGCCTCGGTGCCGCCAGCACCGGCCTGGATGTCGACGAACGCACTGGCGCTGTCCATCTTTCCGGAGAACATGCGCTGGAATTCCAGCTGGCCAACGCGCGTTTCGAACTGATCGACATCCGCCACCACCGCAAGCGCGGTTTCCTCGTCGTCTTCCATTTCGGCGAGTTCCAGCAGTTCGTTGCCGCCGGACAGGCCCTCGGTGAGTTCACGGATGCCGTTGACGGTCTTGTCCAGCATCGAACGCTCCCGGCCGAGCGCCTGCGCGCGTTCGGGGTCGTTCCAGACGTCGGGGTTCTCGAGTTCGCGTTCTACTTCTTCCAGGCGCTCGCGCTTGGCATCGTAGTCAAAGAAACCCCCGAAGCGAATCGAGACGGCCAATCAGGTCGGCGATGCGGTTGCGGATGGGATTGAGCTCGATCATGTGCGGACGACTGCAGCGGAAATGACCGCGGATGATAGCAGCCGGGCGGGTTCGCCCGGCTGCGCGGACGTTCACTCGACCACGAATTCGCCGACCAGCACGGACTCGTTCTTGCCCGACAGGCGCAGGGTGACCGACTGGTCGCGCTGGGCGCGGCTGCCCCAGCCCGTGCTGAACCTGAGCGACAGCGTGGTCGCACCAGTCACCACCTGCTGGCGGTCGCCGAAGTAATGCGCTTCGACCCGGTACTTGCCAGGCTTGGCATCGCGCAACACGAATTCCTCCGGGCCGTAGCCACCGGTGAAGTCGTCCGAGATCAGTCCGCCCTGGTAGGTCAGCTTGTGGCCGTAGTAGCACTTCTCGCCGTTCGGGTCGGTGACCCACAGATCCATGTCGCTGTTGTCGCTGTCCCAGGACAGGGCGACCCGCAGGTCCAGCGGCATGTTGCGGAGCAGGCGCGGATCGATGAAGCCGGTGTCCAGTTTTGCCGGACTGGTGGCGACGATCTGGTTCAGTTCGTTCAGTGCCACCAATCCGACCTCGGCGAAGCGTGCATCCCATGCACGTATCGCCACGTCGTGGAGATGCCGGATCGCCTGTTGCCGCTCGCCCTGCGCGGCCAGTGCCAAACCGAGATCGCGATGACTCTGCGGCTCCTCGTCGGCCATCTCCAGCACTTGCCGGAACACCTGCACCGCGAGCGGATATGCCTTCGCCTGCATCAGCCGGTAGCCGAGCACGCGCAGGATGTGGCGGTTCTCCAGCTCCAGTTCGGCGAGGTTGGACAGCACGCGCAGGGCCTCGTCGCGGCGACCGCGCTGCAACAACAGGTCGGCGACATCGAGATAGAACGCGGTGCTGCTGGCGTGCGTGTCGCGCTCGTCCAGGTACAGCGCATACAGCTGGTCGGCGGGGGCGTCACGCAGGCGACGCGCATAGGGCGAGTCCGGCTCCCAGGGTTGCAGGCGGATCGTGGCCTGCGTGCCAGCTCCGGTGCTCGTGCTCGCGACGGATGACACGTCGATCGCATTGACGGCACCCGCTCCAACAACCGTGACGGTGTCCAGGGTCGTGGCATCCGCCGCGGCGGATTCCGCTGGCGCTGATGCCAATGGCGGTGGCGGTGTCGCTACCGATGCTGCGGCATCGCGCTCATTTGCACGTGAAGCCATCACCGTGACGCGTTCCAGAGCATTGCCACCGACATCGGCTTTTTTTCCTGGCACAGCGATGGGCCGCGCGCCCTTGGGGAACACGCGTTCCCACCACGCGATGCGTTCCGCGAACTGTCGCGCCACCATGTCGATGCGTTCGCTGCGCGAGGCTTCGCGTTCGCGCAATTGCCCATCGCGGATCGCGGCGACCTGCGCCTGCAAGGCCGGCGGTGCCGGAATGTCGTAGCGGACATAGTCGGCCGGATCGTCCAGCACCAGCAGCGACGTGCCCGCCGTCACCAGTGAGAACTCGCTGCCGAGGCGTGCGATCGCTGCGCGATTGCGTTCGGGCTCGGCGGACAGCGCCGCCACCGTCCATGACGCCCAAGCTTGCGGCACCTGCGCATGGGCGATACCCACGCTGGTCACCGGGATTTCGATGCGACGGGGTCCGCCCGCCGATTCAATGGTGGCGATGATCTTGCCGGCGGGTTCGCGCAGGCGTCCGGCCACGCGCAGGATGCCGTCCTCGATCCACTGCGATTGCGCGACCAGGCGATCGATGCCCTCGCCCTCCAGTGCGGTCACGTGCGCGCCGTCCGCCAGCAGCGCCTGCGCCGCGGCTTCCAGGCCCTGCCTGCCTTGCCACGCGACCAGGCGACCACCGCGCGCTTCCGCCAGTGCAGCCAGGCGCGTGGCATCGGACGTACCGCTTGCCAGCGCATACAGGCGCTGGCCGCTTGCAAGCGGCGGCATCGGCTGCGTGCCGTAGTTCTGCAGTCCGTCGCTGACCAGCAAATACTCGCCGACATCCGTCGCCGGCACCCAGTCCGCGAGGTCCGTCGCGCCGTCGTACACCGCATCCGCAAGCGCCTTGCGCAGGGCGCTCCAGTCGCCGCCACGCACCTGGAACGAGCCGCCATCGGTCCCGCGGTCGCGCAGCAAGCGGAGGTCCACACGGCCATCGCCCATCGCGCGGAAATAGCGATCGAGCAAGCCGAATTCGCCGGCATGGTCGCGCTGGCGGCCGGAGGCGGAGGCATCCCACAGCAAGCCGACATGGCGCGGGATGCGGCGCGGTTTCGATGCAGCAGCGACCGGTATCTCGGCAAGGACATAACGCGCATCGCCCTGCATGCCGGCATAGCTGCGTGCGGCCGTCGATGCGGGAAAGCGCAGCGTCAACCCGGCAGTCGATGCCGCATCGCCACGCTGCAAATCGGTGCGCTGGCCGTCGCCATCGCGACGCCATTGCGGCCTGGAGAACCCACCCTCGAGCGCCGGCGCCTGCTCGACGCCACGCACATGCAGCGACACCATCGTTGCAGCGGACATCAAGCTGGCCGGCAGTCGCAGATGCCACGTGTCTCCCGCACGACGCATCGGCTCGTCGAGCACCAGCCGCACCTGCCGCGTGCCACGCGCCGGCAACGGATACACGCGAAGGCGGAAGTGATTGCCGGCCGTCTGCTCAAGCAACGCCGGGTCCACGTTGCGGCGTTCGATGCTCTCGAATACCTGCCGGCCCTGTTGCTTCGGCACCGGCACCGCATCGCGCATCACGCCCTCGATATCCAGCGCGAATGCCGTCACCTGCTGGCCCGGCTGCAAGGGGAACTGCAGCGTGCCTTCCAGGATTCGGGCATTCGGATTGCGCAATGTGAGCAGCAAGGTGGTCCGGGCCAGGCCGCCGGCCGTGACCACCTCCACATCGACGCGTTCCAGCGCCACCGGGGTTTCCGCGCCCGGCGCATCGATCCACCTCGGGACCACCGGCAACGGTTGCGGCCGCAGGTGTTGCGCGGGACTGTCGACGGTGATGCCGATGGCGGCGACGCCGGCGGCGAGGATCATCAGCAGGCGTTTCATGCGGGAGCTCCGTTGTGGTCGCCATCATGCAACGAACGGCAACGGGCAACGGGGTTATCCGGTCAGCCCTCCAGGCCGACCCGCTGCCGCAGTCCGCCGCGATAGGTGCGGCTGCATGGCAGGTTGCTGCCGTCCTTCATGTGGACGCGGGCGTCGCCGGTGTCCAGCGGCTCGATCGACCCCACCCGGTCCAGATTGACGATGTAGCTGCGGTGGACACGCACGAAACGGTCGGGGTCCAGCTTGCCCTCGATCCCGCCGATCGTGCTGCGCAGCGGGTAATCGTGGCCGCGCATGCGCAGGTTCACGTAGTTGCCCGAGGCCTGCATCCACTCGATGTCGTTGGCGGCGACCAGGAATTCGCGCCCGAGCTTGCGCACCAGGAAACGCTCCGGCCGATCCACCGATTCGACCGGCGGCCCATCGTCCGGCACGTCGAGCAGGCTTGCCTCGCCCTGCCAGCGCCTCAGCACGAACCGGTACACCTCGATGGTCCCGACAACGCCCGCATAGGACCGGATGTCCTTCAGGTACTCGTAGCCGAATTCCCACCACCAGTTGCCGAAGTCGTAGTGCTGGCCCTGGGTGGCATAGATCGCCTTGCGGATCGCAACCATGCCCACGACATGGGCCACCGACCACAGGACGCTGGCCAGCAGGTGCAGGGGCAGCATCCGCCGCCAGTTGTCGAGGTGCAGCGGCCAGCGCCGGGTGAACCACACCACCGCCGGGACCAACGCGAGCGCGGCAACGCCGCTACTCGCTTCCCAGGCCACTGGCTGCCAGGCGGCGAAGCCCAGGGACAACCGGCTCACGTCCATGTTCGTGGTGACGCTATTGCCAACTGCGCTCACCAGGTAGGTGACGACCCAGAACCCGATCTCGAAGCTGCGGCGCCAAGGCTGGTAGCGCTCGAAGGGTGTGGTGGGGGCGCCGGAATCCATCCGCGCATTGTAGGAGTCGACACCCCTTTGGTCGCCACGGCCCGTCCCCGCAACCCGCGGCTCGGCCCCAAACGGCGTCCTGCCGTCACTTCATGATGTCCACGGGCGCGGACGAGGTCGACGCTGGCCACTGCCTCGAACCGGAACCACCAACGTGCAACGCCGACATGATCTCGACTGGGTCCGCATCCTCGCCTTCGCCCTGCTGGTCCCGTACCACGTCGGGATGTACTACGTGAGCTGGGACTGGCACGTCAAAAGTCCGGAGCTGGTTCCGGCGCTGGAACCGTTGATGATCCTCAGCGCGCCATGGCGACTGTCCTTGCTGTTCCTGGTGTCCGGCGTGGCGACCGCGCACTTCATGGCCAAGCGGCCCGATGGGTTCCTGCGCCAGCGCTCATGGCGCCTGCTGCTGCCGTTGCTCTTCGGCATGTACGTGGTGGTTCCGCCACAGGCTTACCTGGAACTGGTGGAGAAGGTCCCGGGTGGCTACCACGCCGGCTACCTCGGCTTCATGGCCGACTATCTGAAGGGCGGCGACCTGCATTGCATGGCACCCGGCGACTGCGTGGACGCACCGACCTGGAACCACCTGTGGTTCGTCGCCTATCTCTGGTTCTATTCCGCAGTGCTGTGGGCGCTCTGCCGCCTTCTGCCGCAATCGTGGCGTGACCAGTGCGCGGCCTTGGTGCGCAGGGCCTGCAGCGGCCAGGGCATCCTGTGGTGGCCGATGCTGTGGCTGGCCGCCGCGCGCGTACTGGTCTATCCGCATGCACCGTCGAGCCATGACCTGGTCGACGACGCCTACAACCACCTGCAATACGGCTTGGTCTTCGCCCTGGGTTACCTGCTGGCCTCCGCCGGCGAGGCCTGGGAACAGTTGCGCCGCCATCGCCACCGCATGTTGCTGCTGGCGGCGATCAGTTACCTGTCGATGCTTGCGGTGTGGCTGCGCTTCGATGATGCCGACCCGATTCCGACGGCGTGGATGAGCCTGATCTGGACCTTCTGGGGAATGATGGAGTGGGCTGCGATCGCCGCGATCCTGGGCTATGCGCGCAGCTGGAACCCGCAGGACAGCCGCGTGTTGCGTTACCTGACCGTCGCTGTCTTTCCGTTCTACATTCTCCACCAGACCGTGATCGTGCTGCTTGCGCACAACCTCAAGCCGCTAAAGATCGCACCTGCGCTGGAAGGGCCCTTGCTGATCGTCGCCACCTACGGGCTGTGCCTGCTGGGCTATGAAGTCGTTCGCCGGATCGGTTGGCTACGCCCGCTGTTCGGACTCAGTCGTGAACCGAAGGCGGTTCCGCTTCACGATGCACGACCACCAACTGGATAGCCTCACCACCGCGGTAGTCGTCTGGTTGCAGGCGGTAGGCGATGCGCACCCGAGCCGGCGGCGCATCGCCACCGGCATTGAAGTGGATGGCGTTCAGGCGCCTGCCCTCCAGCCCGAGTTCGAGCTTGAGGTGCTTTCCGCCGAGCACGCGCCAGTCCAGCACGTCGAACACGCCGTCGAACAGCGGCTCGGGATAGCCCTGCCCCCACGCGCCGCCATCGCGCAGTGCCTGCGCATGCGCGATGTCCAGCGCGCCGAGCGGAAGCTCCCCATCGCTGTCGATACATTCCTGCAAGACAGCTGGATCCAGCGTGCCGCGCAGCACCTCCGCGAACGCGTCGCGAAATGCGGGCAATGCAGATTCGGGCAGGCTCAGGCCGGCTGCCATCGCATGCCCACCGAAGCGATCGACCAGGCCCGGATGGCGTGCATCGATGAGCGCCAGCGCATCGCGCGCATGGAAGCCGGGAATGGAGCGCATCGACCCGCGCAGCATGCCGTCGTCGTTGCCGGAAGGCGCGAACGCGAGCACGGGGCGATGCCGCTGCTCCTTGATCCGCGATGCGACCAGGCCGATCACGCCCGGGTGCCAGTCGGAATCGAACAGGCAAAAGCCTTCCGCGTTGTCGGAGGCGGTATCGACACGCGACATCGCTGCATCCGCGGCGGCCAGCATCTCGTCCTGCAGACCGCGGCGCTCCGCATTGATCGCGTGCAGCGCCTCGGCAAGACCGCGTGCCTGCACCGCATCGTCGGTGAGCAGGCATTCGATTCCCAGTCGCATGTCTTCCAGCCGTCCTGCCGCATTGATGCGCGGGCCGATGGCGAATCCGATGTCTGCCGTGGTGAGCGCAGCGATGTTGCGCCCGGCGACCGCGGCCAGCGCGTTCAGTCCTGCTCCGCCCTGCCCTGCGCGCAGGCGGCGCAGGCCGGCACCGACCAGTGCGCGATTGTTTGCGTCCAACGGCACCATGTCCGCCACCGTGCCGACCGCGACGAGGTCGAGCAGCGACGCCAGGTCCGCCTTCACTCCCAATTGCGCCCGCAGCGCCAGCAGCAGGTAGAACAGCACGCCCACGCCGGCCAGCGCCTTGCTGGGGAAGGCATCGCCGGGCTGGTTGGGGTCGACGATCGCATCGGCATCCGGCAAGGACAGGCCAGGCAGATGGTGGTCGGTGACGATCACCTGCCAGCCACGCGCCTTCGCCGCAGCGATGCCGGCATGGCAGGCGATGCCGTGGTCGACCGTCACCAACAAGTCTGGCTGCAGGGGTTCCAGCGTGGCGACCAGCGCCGGCGTCAGTCCGTAGCCATGCATCTGCCGGTCGGGCACGGCGAAATCGACATGGCGCGCGCCGAGCATGCGCAATCCACGCAGCGCAACCGCACAGGCGGTGGCGCCATCGCAGTCGAAATCGGCGGTGACCACGATGCGCCGATCCGCGGCAATGGCATCGCGCAACAACGTGGCAGCGGCATCAAGCCCGAGCATCCCCGCCGGTGGCAACAATGACGCAAGGCGTGGCTGCGCCGCATCGGGACCGGTACTGCCTCGCGCGGCATGCGCGCGGCGCAGGGGTTCCGGCCAGTGCGCGGGCCAGTCGCCGCCGATCTCGGGAACGACCCGGCGGACGATGCGACGTGGCGGGTTCACGCGCCCAAGGTCGCGAGTGGCGACCGCCAGAACCGCAAGCGCTGGTTCGACCGCAGCAGGAAGCCGGGTCCGTCGGCGAAATCGAGGGTCACTTCGCAGGACTTCAAGCCGGCAACGGCAGGCAGCATCCACGCCTCCAGCAACTCACGCGGGTCGCGTTTCATCCGCAGATCGACCAGTGCGTCGTTCGGGAGATCGTTGAAGGACGTGAGCGGCATGTGCGTCAGCTTGGCGACATGCGCCAGCCCTTGCACCAGGGGATCGTCCGAATACAGGGTCGGGGTTGTCGTGCTGGCAGCGTCGGGCAACACTCCTCCGCCCCAGAACCACAGCGAATTCACCGGCGGCTTTCCGGCGGCGGCACGCACCGCGTTGTGCGGATGGTTGTGCAGGACCACCTGTGCCTCGCTGGACAGCACCCGCCAGCGACGTGCCTCTGCGCCGGCTGGAATGTGTTCGAACACGTCGTCGCCCAGCGCATCGGCAGGCGCAGCGAACGCCGGCAATCTCGATTCGCGCGGGAGACGGAGGTACCAGCGCCCGGGATGCGGTGCATCCAGCGGAAACCCGGCATCGCCGAACAGCGGACGCAGCGCCGGCAGGAACGCATCGATGTCGCCCTGGTCGAGTCGCAGTGCATCGCCGATGCCGAGCAGGCGCGCGCCGTTGATGTCCGGTCGTATGTAGGCGGGATCCGCACGCAACCATCCGGACAGGCGCGCCTCCTCGATGCCGCCATCGACGACGCGCGTCAGCGCCGCCGGTGCCCAGCGGTTCGGCAACAGTTTGAAATGCCGTGCCAGTTGCGCGTCGTCACCGGCTTCGTGCGCCGTGCGATCGGCACGCCCGAGCGCACGCGCAAGCGGTTGCGGCAGCGCTGCGCCGGCGAACCGCGTGGTGGCCGGCAGCAGCAGGGTCAGCGGCATCGGTTCAGCCGAGATACTTGACCGACACGATCTCGTATTCGCGGGTGCCGCCGGGTGCCTCGATGGTGATCACGTCACCTTCGTGCTTGCCGATGATCGCGCGTGCAACCGGCGAGGAGATCGCGATCAGGCCCTGCTTGATGTCGGCTTCGAGGTCGCCGACGATCTGGTAACTCCGCTCTTCGCCGCTGTCCGCATCGGCCAGTTCGACGGTGGCGCCGAACACCACCTTGTCGCCCGCCGACAGCGTGGCGATGTCGATCACCTGCGCATGCGACAGCTCGCCTTCGAGGTGCTTGATGCGGCCCTCGATGAAACCCTGCTGTTCGCGGGCGGCGTGGTACTCGGCGTTTTCCTTGAGGTCGCCATGTGCGCGCGCCTCGGCGATCGCAGCGATGACTTCCGGGCGCTTGACCGACTTCAGTTCCTCGAGCTCGGCACGCAGGCGCACGGCGCCCTTCGCGGTGATGGGTGAACGCATCAGTCCAGTTCCTTGTGCAGTTCCTGCAGCGAGAGCACGTCGCCCGCGCCGCGGTGGTCCAGCGAATGCAGCAATGCGCTCGCGCCGGACACGGTGGTGGAATACGTGACGCGCTGCTGCAGGGCCTCGCGCCGGATCGAGAACGAGTCGGCGATCGCCTGGCGTCCTTCGGTCGTGTTGACGATGTAGCAGATTTCGCCGTTCTTGATCAGGTCGACGATGTGCGGCCGGCCCTCGATCACCTTGTTGATGCGCGTGCAGGCGATGCCGGCGGCACCCAGTACGTCGGCGGTGCCCTGGGTCGCGACCAGGCTGAAGCCGCGCTCCAGCATGTAGCGCGCCACCGGTACCACGCGTGCCTTGTCGGGATCGCGCACCGAGATGAACGCCTTGCCGGGCTGCGGAGCCTTGATGTTGGCGGCTTCCTCGGCGCGCGCGAACGCTGCCTCGAAGCTGCGGCCGACGCCCATGACCTCGCCGGTGGAACGCATTTCCGGACCGAGGATCGGATCGACGTTCTGGAACTTCGCGAACGGGAACACCGCTTCCTTGACCGAGTAGTAGCCGGGCACGATTTCCTTGGTGGCACCCTGCTCCGCCAGCGTCTTGCCGGCCATGCAGCGCGCCGCGATCTTGGCCAGCGGGCGACCGATGGCCTTGGACACGAACGGCACCGTGCGGCTCGCGCGCGGGTTCACTTCGAGCAGGAAGATCGTGTCCTCGCCATTCTTGTTCGTCTGCACGGCGAACTGGGTATTCATCAGGCCGATGACATTCAGCGCCTTGGCCAGCGCCACCACCTGCACGCGCAGGCGCTCCTGCGTTTCCGCCGATAGCGAGTACGGCGGCAGCGAGCACGACGAGTCGCCGGAATGCACGCCGGCTTCCTCGATATGTTCCATCACGCCGCCCACAAGCACATTGCCCTCGCGGTCCGCGATCACGTCGATATCGACTTCGACGGCGTTGTCCAGGAAGCGATCCAGCAGCACCGGCGAATCATGCGAGACCTTCACCGCCTCGCGCATGTAGCGGGCCAGGTCGGCATCGGCATGCACCACTTCCATGGCGCGGCCGCCGAGCACGTAGCTCGGGCGAACCACCAGCGGATAACCGATCTCGCGGGCCTGCACCAGCGCTTCTTCGGCGCTTCGCACGGTGCGGTTCGGCGGCTGCTTCAGGCCGAGGTCCTCGACCAGCTTCTGGAAACGCTCGCGGTCCTCGGCCAGGTCGATCGAATCCGGCGAGGTGCCGA
>JAVWUU010000036.1:16580-21257 GCA_036666995.1 Thermomonas sp. | reverse complement strand
TTCGCCGGCCGTCGTCGCCGGCGTTGCCTTGGCATCTTGCGCCTGCAACCAGCCTCCGCCGAAACCCGCGCGCTCCAGCCCCTTGCGCACATGCGGGTTGCGCCGCATCACCTCCCACACGAAGCCGCTACGGTAGTTCTCGATCATCAGCACGATCGGACCCTGGTCGATGCCGAGGTAATCGCCATCCACCCAGCCGACCGGCGTGATCCGGCCGTGGTGCAGCTTGGCATCGGCGAAGTCGAAGCTCGGGTTGAACGCGTCGAGGAAGCCGTATTCACCGTAGATGTCCTTGCCGTAGCGTTCATGCATCGCCTCGATGGCCGGGATGACGATCTCCGGCGCGAACGCGATCGAACCCGCCGCCGCCGTCGGCACGATGGTGCCGTCGTCCACCACGTGTTCGATGCCGGCACCGCGCGCGGTGTAGGTGCGGAACAGGCGGGTGGTGCCGTCGTACTCGAAGCTGGCGTCCACCGGGCCGTCGCTGGCGGTGAGCCCCCACACGTTCTTGCCGTAGCCCTTCCAGCCCGCGGGGTTTTCGATGGCATAGGCCTGTTGCGAGTACACCGCGCGCCGGCTGTTCTCGAAATAGTCGATGCCCCTGCCTTTCATGTAGGCGTCCTGGATACCGCGGAAGTCGATCCACACATGCGAATACTGGTGGCCGAACAGCGGCGGGAAGCTCAGGTGCTCCTGCCCGTGGAACTTGCCCCAGGTGCGGTCGTAGCTTGCGGTCCAGGCCTCGTACGCATCCTGGCCCACCGGGTGCGTGGGCGAACCCAATGCCAGCACGTACACCAGCAGCGCTTCGTTGTAGCCCTGCCAGTCGTACTTGAGCATGCCCTCTTCCGGGCTCCAGCCCATCGAGATCAGCGGCTTGCGTTCCTGCGCCCAGGTCCAGTCGACGCGGCGGTAGATCTTGTCGGCCAGGCGGCGGATTTCCGCCTCCTTGCGATCCTCGCCGTCGTAGTAGGTCTGCGCGAACAGCACGCCGCCCAGCAGCAGCGCGGTGTCGACCGTCGACAGTTCGTTGGTACCGGCGCGCAGGCCGTTGTCCATCTCGAGGAAATGATAGAAAAAGCCCTTGTAGCCCGATGCGCCCTTCTCGTTGCGCCCCTGCGGCGCGCGCGCGAAGAAGCGCAACGTGGCGAGGGTGCGATCCACCGCCTGCTCGCGGCTGATCCAGCCGCGCTCCACGCCCACGCCGTACGCGGTCAGGCCGAAGCCCACCGCCGCGATGCTGGACGCCGACGGCGTGGGCCAGCGATCCGGCACCAAGCCGTTGACCGGGTTGCCGGTTTCCCAGAACCAGTCGAAGGTGCGCCGCTGCAGGTCATCCACCAGTGGCGGCAGTTCGCGGACCGGCGCGGGTTTCGACGCGGTGGCTGCGGATGCCGTTGGAGGGGGCTGACGCCCGCAGCCAGCCGCGACGAAAACGATTCCGATTGCTGCACCGAGCAGCGCGACACGGGCCAGTGCCCGTGTCGTCTTTGTCGCCGCTATTACCATTCAAGCCTCACCGACAACTTGAAGGTGCGGGTCGGGCCATCGATGTTGTTGCCGTTGACCACGCCAACGTTGGGATTCACCGGACCGCCGGCCGGGCCCCAGCCGGTGTCGAACTGGTTCCAGTTACGCCAGTTGAAGACGTTCAACACGTCCGCGCGCAGCTTGAAGGCGAAATCGCCGGGCAGTTGGAAGCGCTTCTCCGCTGCCAGGTCGAACTGCTTGTAGCCGATGTCGTAAACCGGCATGACCGGATCGTAGAACGAGTTGAGTGCGCCGCAATTGGCCGCACCGGTGATCGGCGTGCAGGTGCCGTTGGCCGGCGACAAGGTGTTGTTCACCGCGGAAATCGGCGTGGGCGCCTGCAGCACCAGCTTGCTGCTGAAGGTCAGATCCCAGCCCGGCGAATAGATGCCGGTCAGCACCAGGCGGTGCTTGGGCACACCGGTGGAGGTATAGAACTGGTCGCGGACCGATGCATAGTCGAACAGGTAGGTTTCGCCCTCTGAAGCGTTCGGCCGGTTTTCCTCGCCATCGGTATAGGTATAGGCGATACCCACGCCCCAGGGCGAGCTGTCGGTATACGGCTTGTCGATGGAGAGCAACAGCGAGTTCTGGTTGAAGGCGAAGCCGTTGTCGCCCAGGATCAGGTTGCCGTAACCGGGCACGGCGATGAACGGCGAGCCACCCCAGGTCTGCCCTTGCGCCTCGTACTGGTGGAAGCTGCCGTCCGGGCGGCGGCTACCCAGATGCATGTAGAAATTGTCGCGGCTGCGGATGTGTTGCAGCGTGACCGATGTATTCCAGTCCTGCCCCCACAGTTCGACCCGGTTGCGCATGCCCAGGCTGTACTGATCCGAATACGGCGTCTTGAAATCGTTGTTGAGCAGCTGGATCTCGCCACCGGCAACAGGATTGGCCGCCGCATACGCTGCAAGTCCTTCCGGCGTTGCCAACGCGGGATTGAACGCGATGCAGGCGGTGCCCGTGCACGGATGCAATGGCGTGCGGAAGTTGATGGTGTAGGTGGTGAACGCACCGCCATAGAACTCGCGCGCCATGTAATCGAAGATCGTGCGGTCGTAGGCACGGCCTGCACCGCCGAAGATCACGTGGCGCTGGTCGCCGGTCAGGTCATAGGAAAAGCCCAGGCGCGGCGCGAAGTTGTTCTTGTCGTTCTTGCGGTTGCCGCCGTTGCCGATGTAGTTCTCGATGTCGTAGTCCGTGTCCTGGATGTTGGTCCAGTTGCGCAACGCGGCGGCGATCGTCGGATCCAATACCCGGTCGGTATAGCTGGGATTGTCCTCGACGTCCCAACGGATGCCCATGTTCACCATGAGCTTGTCAGTGACTTCCCAGTCGTCCTGGATGTAGATGCCGAACTGGGTGTTGCCGGTGCTGACGAAGGGATCGCGCCCGCTGCGCGGCGAGGTGTATTCGACGCGGAACGGCGAGGTCATGCTTTCATTGATGTCGTACCAGTAGCGCGGGAACGGCGGGAACTGCTGGAACGCCTTCAGGTCGATTTTCTTGTACTTGAAGCCAGCCTTGATCGTGTGCCCATCAATGCCGAACCAGGTGAAGTCGTCCTGGATCGCCCAACCCTTCTGCGACTTGTCCTGGAAGCTGGGGCCGCTGCCGGTGTTGAGAACGGTCAGCAAGTTCGGGTTGGACGCGGAGCCAGGATTGGTCGGGTTGATGACCACGTAACGGGCGCTCGTCCCGTTTTCGACCGGGCTGGGGTTGTAGCCGGCCGATTCGTAGGTGATGTGCGCGTCGTTCATCCAATCCTGCGCGGAATACACCGAACGCAGGTCGAGACGCGTTTCCTTGTTCGGAATGTCGGTGGCATAGCTGCGCGCACCAGTGCCGCCGATGCCGCTGAGGTTGAGCTCTTCCCTGCGGCGTGCGCTGAATTCGATCAGGTGGTCATCGCTCGCCTGGAAACTCAACTTGCCGAAATACAGGTCGGACTTGAACGGGCGGCTGGTCGCCCCGAACTCGCTGCGGATCGATTCCGGCAGGTTGGCCAGGTTGACCTGGGCCGGTGGCTCGATCGACACCGGACGGATGATGTCCTTGCCCTCATAGGACAGGAAATAGTGCAGGCGATCCTTGATGATCGCGCCGCCCACCCAGGCGCCGAACTGCTCGTATTTTTCCTCGGTCTTGCTGCCGGCGACTTCCTCGTCCGGCGTCGGCTTGCGCCAGGCTTCGGTATAGCGGTCCCAGAACACCGCGCCCTTGAAATCGTTGCTGCCCGAGCGGGTCACCGCGGTGATCGCAGCGCTGCTGATCTGGTCGTACTCCGCCTTGTAGTTGGAGGTGATGACCTTGAATTCACCGATCGCCGATTGCGGGAACGGATTGCCCGGGCTGTCGTCCTGGCCGGTGATGCCACCCGGCGTCACGTAGTTCTTCTGGCCCACGCCATCGATGAACACATTGATGTTGTTGGCGCCCTGCGCACCGCTGCGGATGCGCGATTCGCTGCCGTTGTCGGTGAACAGCATGCCCGGCACGGTATCGGCGAAGGCGAGGAAGTTGCGCGAGTTCTGCGGCAGCATCTCGATCTGCTTGGCCGTGACATACGTCGCCACTTCGGAGGTCTTGGTCTCCGGCACGAACTCGGCGGAGGCAACCACGCGATCGAGCGTCGTCACCCCGTCGGCGGGGATGGCGGGGGCCGCCTGTCCAAGATTCACCGTGGCCACCTGGCCTACCGCCAACGTGATGTCGCGCGTACCACCGGAGCCGCCCTCGACCCGATAGGTGCCCGGCGGCAGGCCGGGGATCGTGTAGCTACCGGTGGCGCCGCCCTGCGCGGTACGGCGCAGACCGGTTTCCACGTTGGTCACGGTGATCATGCTGCCGGCGGCCACCTGGCCGCGCAAAGTCGCCGAAGTCGATTGCGCGAAGGCAGTCGGTGCCGCCATCAGCAGGCAGGCCGCGAGCGCGCAGCTCAGCATATTGAGGTTGTAGCGCTTGGAGTGGCTCTTCTTCATGTGGCATCCCCTCCCGGGACACGATCGATTGCGAAGTGGTGGTCTTGCTTGTTGCGGAGACAGGGAATCGGCCGCTCAGGAGCTGTCTGGCGATGCGCGCGCGCCACATGTCGACGCGCGCACCACCAGTTGCGGCTGGCGCAAGTTGTCCTCGGCTTGCCCG